>NZ_JBVBEF010000167.1:0-9617 GCF_055456055.1 Bradyrhizobium sp. LeoB3 | reverse complement strand
CCCCTCAGCCCGAGACTTCCGGTCTATCCCCAACTGCGGACATGTCTACGCGCTGCGCAAACTGTCGCGAAGGGCCAACAAGAGAGTTATGCACCGCAGCAAGCAGCATCTCAATTCGATCACTTTGTTGGCGCGACTGAGCAACGTCGCCGGGATATCGATGCCGAATGCCTTGGCGGTCTTGAGTGGAGTGGCAATCGCGTGCTCAACTACTGTGAATTCTCCTTTGGGCGGAATTGCGCGTTTCGGTTCAACTTCCAGCGTGTGGTCCAACGCGGGCTGGCCTCCTACGTCCTCGCCGTCATGGCACGCTCGGATTTGCGCAGCTATAGTAGCAAATCTTGGTTAGTCCCGAGATTTTCGCTCCAGAATTATTGCACAGCAAATGCAGTCAGTAAGGCTCTCCCGTTAGCGGCGATTGTTTTGAAAATGCTGATGACGACACTGCAAGAACGGCTAACGCGAAAACTATCCTGATCTTGCCTACTCGTCCTCGGTGATCCTAGTCAGCGATAGCTCGAAGCCGCCCTCAAGCAGATCGGTCAACTCAAGCCGCACCATCTCGTCATCCCAATCGGTCGCGTCGGTGAGCCGATTGTCGGCGATGACATAGGCGCGCTTCTGCTGTTCCGACCAGCCGCGCGCCACGATGACCGGTACCTCGGCGACTCGAGCAATTTCCCCGCCGCTAACCGGCCGTGAGCGGCGAGAACCGCGCCGTCATCGACGCCGAGATCGGAATGATCCAACTCGGATTGACGCAGCGATTTGCTCGATTTGCTCCGGCGAATGCCGCCGCGATTTGCGCTCATAGGGTCGTAAACGGTCAACCAGCGCTGTTTCCACGGCCGGCTTGCCCGCTGGGAAAACCCCAACGAAGCGGTGATCATGATCTCGCAGTGGGATTGGCTAACCGACGCGCAATTAGCAGCAGCGTTGCCCAATCACGGCTGGCATCCTTCTTTCACCCACGCTTCAAATAGATCGATCTTCTCTTGCGACCAAGGACCATCGCCGTTCGGCGGCGGCGGCGGTATGACCGAGCCGCCAAATTCCACGAATTCGATTGGAGATCTGCTCGGACCGCGCTTTGACGTCCTTAAAGCTGCGGAGGTCGAAGAACTTGGACACGCCCCGGACATCCTTGTCCGTGAAGAGCGGATAGATGTCTTTAGCGTAACTGATCATGGGCACTCCCCACCGGCGCAATCGCGAGGCTGCGGACTTGAATCTTCATCGTAGCTCCCATTCGTGTTAAAGATACCTATCCACCACATGACGAGAATGACCTTGCAGCGCCGGCGAGGGAAATCAACTCTCGTCATAGTCTCGATAGACGATCGTTATTGCCGCCGCGCAGCGTGATGCCGTAGCGAGGAATGCCACGAGCCGCATGGCAGTCGACGCCTACGTTTTTTCTGCACAGACTTGTAAGCCACGTTCAGTCGCTGAATCGGCAATCAATGCCGTCGTGCTTGCACAAACGACGTCGCGAACTTCGCTCGGTGAGCTCTGAGAACTTCGTAGATGTCGCGCGAGCACAGCAAGGATTGCGCGGGGTCACTGTGGGCTACGATTGCTTAGTTCCGTCGTTGCGTGTGATGGCTAAAGACCCAGCTCAAACATCGGCGGCTGGCGTGCCGGGAGCGATGAAGATGCGCACTACGTTTACGTTATAACCGTCTAAGGCGCGCTACAGCTTTTTCATGTCGGCAGGGCAACCAGAATCGGAAAATGATGAAGAAAAGCGATGGGCGTCATTTTCGTTACAGGCGATCGACCAGCGGCCACGGCAAGCCCGGCAACGCCACTCCCGCCGCCGTCCGATTTGGTGGCCTCGGGTCCGGTGCAGCCGACTCAAGGGGCAACGCGAATGAGTAAGCCTTCTGAGCGTAATAAGATTGCAGCCTCACGAGAACAACGTGAGACACTGACCGGCGATCTGATGGTTCAGCATGAAGCGTTAGCGGAAATATTTACTAGTAATAAAGCTGTATGTTCCGGTGGCCGCGATTAGTGCGGCGGCGCCCAAGAACACCGAGATCGGATACCAAAAGGTGGGATGGTCGATGACGAACGGTATCAAACCAACGGCGAGGGCAGGCGGCATATGGACTTTAAACATCCGTAAAATAGCAATCGAGCAAAGCATGGTAACCGTCACGCCCAAAAATTCTGTGTGAAAGCCCGTGCTCAAGAGTAAGCCGACGGATGCGGTCAGGAAACATACGAGAGGAAACAATACCGGCCGTGACATCCAGCCAGGAAGGTCCGGGTGACCAAATAATTCATAGGCTACGACGATCAGCGGAGGGAATAACAGGAAGCGCAATCCCGTTGTTTGCGCCACCGCTCCCAGCGCGAAGACGAATGCCGTCAGTGCGAAGATCCAGAACCGATCTCTCGGCGGAGTTTCGGCGGTCTCAATAATCCGGTTCTCTTTGCCCCCCTCAGATAGGTAACTATCGGGATCAAGGCGCTTCCAGAACGTCAACGCAATGGCGAGTACGGCGAGTCCCGCGAGAATGGCGGCAGGGTAACCCCAACTCATCACGCCGAGGGCCATTGGAAGCACACCGGCAGAGATCGCAGCTCCGATGTTCGATCGGAGCAGTTTAATAACAAATAGGCTCAGGAGGGCAACAACAGTTACCGCGAGGGCGCTGTATTCCCAGTGGCGAGTAATCATCACCCCCAGGATCGCGGTGATCGTAGGGGTAGCAATCAGTCTGATTGGTTGGCTTGCCCATTTTCCGCGGGGGCGCGTGAATACATCATACGCTAAAGCGGCCACCTCGGGAAACAGGATAAGAGATATACCCGTGGTATCGACCGCAAGCCCAATTCCTCCCACGAAGGTAACCGCAAGAAATTGGGCAAATAATCTCGTTGTGTATTTCACTATAATCTAATTTTCCGAATTCCTTTGCAGACGAGACGAAAATAGGAACGCGAAACTCGATGTCTAATGACCATCGGTTATTGAATCGATTGCCATCGACGCGGCGCAATTCTTTTCCTTCGGTCCTGTCGAACCCACCCATCGGAAATGACCAATTGTGGCGTCTAGCCGGCGAGCTTACTTGCGACGTGCGACGGCATATTCGCCGAAGCTGCAATCGGAACCATACATACGGCAATTGGAAAATTTCGTCCCGCATTGTGGTTCAACAACCCGAAGAGGAGATCAATGATGTCTGAGTCCTTTCCACTTCCTACTAAGCCCGAAGACGTTGTCCCGTCGCTGATTGAGCGGTTTAAATCCGATAGGGTCAGCGAGGTAATGGCCTTGTTCGAACCGAAGTCTGTGTTCGTCGAGAATGACGGGCGAACCATCACTGGTCACGCAGAGATCGCCGCCAAACTCGAGCGCGATATCATGCTCGGCCTGCCGGTGAAGACCGTAGTGCGCCATGTGTTCGCCGGCAACGAGATCGCCCAGCTCGTGGTGGACTGGTCAATTGATGGCACAGGGCCCGACGGCAAGCACGTGCACCTCGGAGGCACGGCATGCGATGTCGTGCGCCGCGGTGCGGACGGATTTTGGCGGTTCATAATCGATAATAATCAAGGGACGGCAGTGCGAAAGCCCGCCTGACATATGCGCCAGCCGAGCACCTACTATCAAAACCGTTTCAACCAGCACGAACAGGAGATCAATGATGTCTGAGTCCTTTCCACTCCCTACTGAACCCGAAGGCGTTGTCCCGTCGCTGATCGAGCGACTCAACTCCGGCAAGGTCAGCGCGTTGATTGAAATGTTCGACCCGAAGTGCGTGTTCGTCGAGGATGACGGGCGAACCGTCACTGGTCACGCAGACATCACCGTCCGACTCGAGCGCTTTGTCGAGCCCGGCGTGCCGCTCGTGACAAAGGTGCGCCATATTTTCGTCGCCGACGATATCGCCCAGCTCGTGTATGACTGGTGGATCGATGGCACGGGTCGCGACGGCAAGGAGGTGCACCTCAAAGGCACGGCGTGCGATATCGTGCGCCGCGGCGCGGATGGGCGCTGGCGGTTCATAATCGATAACAATCAAGGGACGGTATTGCGAAAGCCCGCCTGACACCGCCACGACAGCTCTTGGCGCCGGAGCCACTCTTCTCGGCGCCATCGGGCGAGGCGCGGATCGGCCGCCTCAATCTCGAGGCGGCCATCGCCGCCTTGAACCCGGCGACGCCCGGAAGCACTTAAGGGATAGCGACCTTCGGCTCCATAAGCTGTTGCGCGAGCAAGCCGGCGTGCGGCGTGAGCGCTGAGAAATCACGCGCACAAAGATGAAGTTGCCTCAGCGCCCAGCGGTCTTGCAGCGGCACGATCGCCAAGCCGAGGTGCCCCAACTCTTTGGCGGAAACCTCGGGCAAAATGGCGATCCCAACGCCAGACTCGACCAACATTGCGATGTACTCGATCCGCCTGAGTTGAATGCGGTAGTAAATCTGGCGGCCCAGGCGGGCTGCACGTTCTCCCAGATAAGCTTCCAGTGCAGTGTCGGCCAGACCGACAAACGGCTCACCCACGACGTCCGCAAAAGCTATCGATTGTTGATCGCTGATGCGGTGTGTTTCGCTCGCCACAACGACGAGCTGGTCTTGCGCAATAACGCGGGTCTGCAACGCTGCCAGATCAGCCATGTAGGTTACAACACCGAGATCAGCCCGACCTTCCAGGATGGCCCGGACAATCTCGGTGCTCGGGCGTTCATAGAGATCAATGGAAAGGTCCGGATAAGCGACCAAAAATCGGCGGAGTCGCGGCGGTAGAAAAGCGGCCAACCCAGCCGTGTTGGACAAGAGCCTGATGCGCCCTTTCAGGCCAGCGCCATAGGTGCGCAGTTCTCCGCGCATCTGCTCCACTTGGTCCAGGATCAAACGGGCATGGCGGATCAGGGCATCACCGGCCGCAGTCGTCGTGACCCCCCGCCTGTTTCGTTCCAGGAGCTGCGCGCCAAGCGCAGATTCCATTCCGGAAATGCGTTCGCTCACGGAAGCGAGAGCCAGATTCATGTTCTCGGCGCCCTTGGTGAGGCTGCCTTGCTCCACCACGGTCAGGAACAACCGCATATCCGTCAAATCGAAGCGCAATGCTTTTCCTTCGGTTTTGCCGAATTCTTCGATCGGAAATGACCAATTGTGGCGCTTGGTCGGCGAGCGTACTTTACTACATGCGACGCCATATTCTCCGATTTTGGACGTTGACACAAGGCATTGGAGAGGTGGCCCTTGATGAGAGCTAGGTTTGCTCGCCAATCTGTCACGCCATATGCGCACGGCTGCCATCGGCTCGCGCGAAGTCGTCAAATGCAACACCGCCCAATCCGAGCGAGTCAACATGAATGGTTATCTTTCGCTGCATGTTCTGATTATCGCGTCGACGTTTTTCCTCGCCGGGATCGTCAAGGGCGTGACGGGGATGGGCCTGCCGACCGTCGCAATGGGTATCCTCGGTGCGATCACGTCGCCAGTTAGCGCAGCTTCGCTGCTGGTCATTCCGTCCTTTGTCACCAATTTTTGGCAGCTGTTCACGGGGCCGGATTTCCTGGCCCTGATGAAAAGGCTTTGGCCGATGATGCTCGGCATCGTGGTTGGCACACTCGCCGGCTCATGGCTTCTGACGAGCGCCAATACGGAATACGCAAGTGTTGGATTGGGCTCCGCCTTGGTTCTCTATGCGGTGCACAGCCTGTGGGCGAAGCCATTGTCGGTTCCTGCGCGCCTTGAGCGTTTACTGTCGCCTGTTATTGGGTTGACAACCGGGGCAATCACCGGAGCAACTGGGGTTTTCACACTTCCCGCCGTTCCCTATCTCCAGGCCCTCGGCCTTTCCAAAGATGATCTTATCCAGGCACTGGGACTGTCGTTCACGGTCTCAACAATTGCGCTTGCGGCGGGCTTGGCTCGTGGCGGAGCTTTCCATCTTGGAAATACTACTTTGTCCGCACTCGCGATCATTCCCTCGTTGCTGGGCATGTGGGTCGGAACAACGGTCCGCGAGCGCATAAGCGCTGCAACCTTTCGGCGCTGGTTTCTGATCTTCCTTGCCATTCTTGGCCTTGAACTCGTCGTTCGCCCACTCTTCTTCTGAGGCAGATGACGATGCCCCAGATCGAAAGCCCACCCGTTCCACCGGGCCCCACCACCGTCACCGAGCGTTATGACGCGCTCGTTGCAAGTGGAACAATTGAGCGTGATCCGGCGCAAGAGGGAGTGGTGGCCGTGCTCGATGCGTTGGCACACCGACTCAGGGACATCAAGCAGACCCGCTTCGGTTTGACCCGACTTCTCGATCGGGGAGACAACTCCGGCAAAAAGGGGCGCGGAATTTACATTTTTGGCGGAGTCGGTCGAGGCAAGACTATGCTCATGGACCTTTTCTTCGAGAGTGTCCCGCTGGAAGCCAAGCGCCGGATACATTTTCACGAGTTCATGGCGGATGTGCACGACCGCCTTCGGAAAGCTCGCGAGAAGATGGAAGATCGCGATATGAGCGATGGTGATCCAACTCTCACATGTAGTTCGAACACTCGCGACCGAGGCACGACTTCTTCGCTTCGATGAACTTGCCGTTACGGACATCGCAGGCGCCATGATGCTCGGACGCGCCTTCCGAATTGCTTTCTCAAGGCGTGGTGCTGGTTGCGACCTCCAATGTCGATCCGGATCACCTTTATGAAGGCGGTATCTATCGTGAATTGTTCTTGCCTTTCGTGGCACGTTTGAAATTGCATGTTGATGTCGTGAACCTCGATGCCCGCACCGACTTTCGTTTAGAAAAACGGGAGGCAGAAGGGGGCTGGTATACGCCCCCGGATGCGAATGCTAAGGTTAAACTTGATCTTGTCTTCACTCGTCTCACCAATAATGTTCCACCCGAGCCGTTAACATTGCCCGTAGTAGGTCGAACGATCCGCGTACCGCTTCAGGCGCGTGGCGTCGCTCGCTTCACTTTCCGCGATTTGTGCCTCACCCCCATGGCAGCGGTAGATTACATCACCATAGCACAGAGGTTTCATACCCTCATTATTGAGGGGCTGCCCGCGAGATTCGGTCATCGGAATCACGTTAAGCGCCTCTGCTCACTTATCGATGTTCTCCACGAACAGCATGTGAAGCTCATCGTTTCCGCAGATGGCGACCCACACAGCATTTATCTTGGCATGGTTGCGGCTTTCGGTAGGGCAATGGGTCCGCCACCCAATCAGTCTGACACTTTCCCCGAATTGCTCGAGTCAAGGCGGGCCGTGTCGCGCCTCATCGAGATGCGCTCATGCGACTATCTCTGCCGGCTGAGAGAAGTGCGATCCCTCCATTGAAGATTGTGCTTGAGAATTTACGCTATGCCTTGGCAGGGCTAACCGCTGGAAAGTCGATCGGGGTTTGCGCCGCGTTGTTCATGAAGTTGGTCAACAGGAACTGGGCTGTCAACGCTATCATCTCGACAATGTTGGCGTCGGTCCACGCGGCGTCTTTTACTGCCGCAAACTGCGCGTCAGAAACCTTACCGCGCGTCTCGATGAGGGCCTTTGCGAACGCCACCGCAGCCCGCCGCTTCGGGTCGCTTGAATCGCCTTGCCGATTCAGCGCGATCTCCTCCGGGGGAATCTTCGCCAGATTCGTCGAGACGTAGCTGTGCGCGGCAAGGCAGTAGTTGCAGCCGTTAGCCTCCGAGACCGCGAGCGCGATCCCTTCCCGCGTCTTCAGGTCGAGGGTCCTCGACGCCGGCCCCATCAGGCCCGCCCAACCGCCGAGGGCGTTCGGACTGATGGACATGAGGCGATAGTGATTCGGCACGAAGCCAAGCGTCTTGTTGACGTTGTCCAGAATTGCCTGCGATTCGGCGGGTGACTCACCCAGCTCCGGGATAGCGATGCGGGACATTTTCTTCTCCGTTGAACTCCGGCCGGTAGAGGCCTTAACGCACTCCGATATCCCTTATCGAATGCCCGCATAATCCGGTAATCCTGAGAAATGACCTCTCGGAATGTGAGAGAAGATGGACCGACTTGAAGCAATGTCGATTTTGGTCGCCTCAGTCGAGGCCGGCAGTTTCTCCGCGGCCGGACGGCGGCTGGGCGTTCCCCTGCCAACCGTCAGTCGGAAGGTCGCGGAACTGGAGGCTCACCTCAAGACCCAGCTGCTGGTCCGCTCGACGCGGAAACTCGCATTGACCGAGGCGGGCCTCACCTACGTCGCTGCCTGCAAACGCATCCTGGAACAGGTTGATGAGGCGGAATCTCAGGCCACCGGTGAATACACTGTTCCGCGCGGTACGCTCACGATGACCGCGCCGATTGTGTTCGGACGCCTCCACGTCGTACCCGTCGTGAACGATTTCCTCGCTCACTTTGCACAGATCAGCGTCCAGCTAACGCTCTCCGACCACACAATCAACATGGTCGACGAGCACATCGACTTGGCTGTTCGTGTTGGTGAGCTTCCCGACAGCACGCTCATCGCCACGAAGGTGGGAGAGATCAGGCGCGTGGTGTGCGGCAGCCCCGACTATTTCGCCGCCCACGGTGTCCCGAAAACGCCTGATGACCTGGCCGACCATATGTGTGTGACGTTTTCGGCCCTGGCGTCAGGGATGCCGTGGATCTTCAGCCCGAGCGGCAAGGCGACCAGGAGCGTGCGTCCGTACTGCCGGCTGAAGATCAACACGGCCGAGTCCGCGATCGACGCGGCGATCGCCGGCGTCGGCGTCACGAACGTGTTCTCCTACCAGGTCGCGCGCGCGGTTGCCGACGGCAAGCTCAGGCTCATTCTGCAGGACTACGAGCCTGACCCAATCCCGGTGCATCTGGTGCACGCGGGACAGACGCTCTTGCCCCTCAAGCTCCGGCGGTTTACGGAATTCGCTACGCCTCGGTTGCGGAAGTCGCTGACGGCTGACTTGGCCAAACTCTCCTCGCCAAAGACCAGGGTGAACAAGACGAAATAACCCCCCGCTCGCGAATGACTGCCGCGGTCCACACGTAAGATCAACGCATTTGCAGGATTGGAAAATCAGACGCCCCTGCCCGTGTCTATGGCGCCCAGTCCTTTGGTTTCACCGAGATCGGTGTGGCTAGCCGGCGCGTCCACGCTCCGCGCAACATTTCCACCGCAGAGACAAACGACCAAGGAGACAACTCCCATGAAGGCGATCGTTGTAACGGACCAGGCCGCGGGACAAGTCGATCTGGTGTTCGATGTCATCGGCGGTGACATCCAGAAGCGGTCCGCAGGACTGATACGAGCCGGAGGAACACTGGTGACCGTCGTCGGGCCGGCCGAGGCGCGGCCCTCCGACGGTCTGGCGGTCGACTTCGTCGTCGAGTCCGATCGTGCCCAACCGAGAGAGATCGTCCAGCGGGTGCGGGACGGACGACTGCGGACGAACATCGGCAACGACTCGACCCTCGACGATGCCGTCGCCGCCTTGAATCCGACCAAGCGACGTAAGGGGAATACGATCATCCGCGTTCGTCCCTAGCGACGCCCATTGATGCACGCAGCCGGCCGGCGCTGCCCAGGTCGGCCGGACTTTGAGGAAAATGTCCGCAACGGGTGTGCGCCGTGACAAGGCGGCGCTTTCCAGTGGGTGCAAGTCCCACCCGGCAAACGCTCCAGCCGGA
>NZ_JBVBEF010000166.1:0-9724 GCF_055456055.1 Bradyrhizobium sp. LeoB3 | reverse complement strand
TAAGGCACCGCCAGACGAAAGGGGCGGGAACAGATATGTGTAGCCTAAAGCCACCGCGCCACATCTCGACTCCACCACCCGGCTCACACCCGGCAGGGCTCGGATCGAGCTAAATGGGTTCTGCTCAAGAAGCCGACATGTCAGCGTTAATGAGCACCCTGCACGAGTCTAGTAACGCCGCAGCAGGTTGCCGAACTTCGGATCCAGGGCCTGCGCGGATTCCATCAGCAGGGTTTTGCCGGGCGGCGTGGCCTGCACATAGGCTGCGATGAGCGGGGCTTCGAAACGGGAGCGGTTCGAAAGCACGGTGCGAATATCCGACAAGGCGAGCAGGCGCATCTCTTCATCCGATGCGGCCGAATTCGACGTGACGGCCTGAAGTCTCATGAACGCCACATCGGACGACACTGGTCCCGTAAGATAGGACGCCTTCAGCGCGGGAAGGGCGGTGCCATCGGTCCGCGCTTTCAACGTTGCAAGCGTCAACCAAAGCACCGGCCTGATCGGCGAAACTTTCAGCGCGGCCGCGACGGCGCCCTGAGCGGCCTGACTGTCCTCCGCCCGAGTGGCAGGATCGAGCGCGGGTTGATTCAGAACCTTCGCTGCCTTCGCGATCGCATGATCAGCGAGAAAATCCCCGTCGAATGGAAACAGTGCGGCGAGGATGGTGGAGGCAAAGCCTGTTGTCGCGGCCTCGCCGTGAAGTCTGCCCGTCAACAAGTCGTCTGCACGAAGCTTCGACCGACTCAGGTCCGCACAGAAGCTGAAGGCGGCATAGGCGATCAGTATCACCGCCATGCACGTTCCCGTCGCGCGGAGCCAGGTCATTTGATTCATCGGCTGACTTTGTGGATGGGCACCGTTCGTCGGTGCCGGATAAAGCCCAATTGAAACTTCAAATTGCGAGCAGACTATCACCCTGTATCGTCAGCAGCGTCAAGTTGCCGGTCGCATATGCGCCCGTATCGATGTTGATGCGGTTCGGCCGAACGTCCGGCGCGCTGACGGGCGTGTGTCCGTGAACGATATATTTGCCGAAACGCTCCTCGGAATTGAGAAACTCCTCCCTGATCCAGAGCAGATCCTGGTCCTGCTGCTTGTCGAGCGCAACGCCGGGACGAACGCCGGCGTGCACGAAGAAGAAGTCCCCGCAGGTGAACGACGTCGGCAACTGCTCGATGAACGCAAGGTGCTCGGGCGGCAAGGCACGCTTCAATCCTTCGATGAGCTCGACCTGCTGTTCCGTCGTCGGGTTCATGGTCGGCGTCACGCCATAGGACATTAGCGTCAAGAGGCCGCCGTAATGGCGCCACTCCTGGAGCTTGGCTGGGTCCTTCAGGACGTCGAGCAGGAAGACCTCGTGGTTCCCCTTGAGGCAAACCGTTTCGTGACTTTGGCTGCGCTGGATCAGGATATCGAGCACGGCCCGCGATTGCGGCCCGCGATCGACGTAATCGCCAAGGAAGACCTGGATGGCGCGCTCCGGCGCCGAACGGTCGAGATCAACGTCAATTACGGTTAAGAGCGATTGAAGAAGATCGGCGCGTCCGTGGACATCTCCGATCGCATAGACGCGGACGCCATCGGGAAGCCGGGGCTTGATGTTCTTGCGAAAGCGTCGGGTCAGACCCATCCTTAAGCCAACTCGCCTGCCTCCGGAGCTGAAGCTCCAGATTCCTGTTTTGACGCGTTTTCTTCATCGCGAACCGACGTCCGTTTCGCTCGAAAACGCTAGAGCCGATCAACCCTGCCACGGCTCTTAGCAGAGCCCATTTCGGACCGATATCGTTAATTGTTTCAGAAAGAGTTGCTTCGGTTTTGACTAAAGGGCCGCGCAGCGAATGAGCTGTATCTCAAGAGGTCTTTTGTAGCTTCCCCGCAACGAGAACGGGGGGCGCAAAATGCGCGGAGTTGCAAAGATATTGGCGGTTGCCGCCGCCATCTTCACGATCGGGCTGCAGCACGGGGCGAAGGCCGGCTTTGTAGGCACGCCAATGGCGCTGCGGGGAGCTATCCAATACATCAAGTTCGATGCGCCGACATTGCCGCCGATGGCGTTCACGATGTTTTGCCTCAAATATGCCGGCGAGTGCAAACCGCGCCGCATGGTGTTCCGAGGCGGACGGCTGAAGCTCACCGCCGAGCGTTGGGCCGATCTCAAGGAGGTCAACCATTCGGTGAACACCGGGATTCGGCCACAGGCCAATCTCGAGGGGCTGGCCGGCGAGAAGTGGCTGCTGCATCCCGCAAGCGGAGACTGCAACGACTATGCGGTGACCAAGCGCCACGAGCTGATCGCAAGGGGGTGGCCGGCCCGTGCCGTCCTGCTCAGCGAGGTGGTGACGACCTGGGGCGAGCATCACCTGGTCGTCGTCGTGCGCACGTTCAGCGGCGACCTGGTCCTCGACAATCTGACCCAGAACATCTCGCCCTGGTCGCGCAAGCCCTATCGCTGGGTGCGGATCCAGATGCCCAAGAATCCGAACTACTGGGCATCCCTGGGCGATCGCAACGCCTGATCTCAGCTCACCGTGCGGCCTGGCTGACGCTTTGCGAAAGGCCAAGCCCCACGATCGCTGCAAGACAGACGATGGCCCCGGTACGTAGCAGGCCGGGACCGGCAAATCCCTGCACAACGGCGAAGCAAAGGCTGGCGGCCGCCGCCGCCGAAAAGAAGGAGTCGCGGCCACGCCGCAGCGCCCCTGAGACAAGGCGCGTCAGCAGGGAAAGCACGATCGCGATTGCGAGTGCCAAGCCGATCCAGCCCGTTTCCACGAATAGTGCGATGGCTGCGGAGGGGACCGCAAGCGGTGCCGTTGCATCGCCGGATTGATAGATCCCGCCGATGGACTGGAAGGCTCCGGCGCCGGCACCGAACCAGCGCGTATCGGCAAGCAGGCGGTCGAGTGCCGCGCGCGCTTGTTCTGGTTGGATCGGCAGAAGCCGCAGCAACGGCGATCCAGAGCCTTTTTCGAAGATCCAGGTCAGAACGAGGGCCGCGCCAATGGCTGCGACCACGCAAATCGCGCTGGCTGCCAGGGCCGACAGGTCCAGCCTGCGAATGACCAGGATGAGCAGAAACAGCGCGACGCCGAGCGCGCAGGCAACCGCGCTGTTGGTGTCGGAATATCCCAGGATGACGGCGCCGTTGATCAGCAGGCCCGCGAGCCCCAGCATGCCGATAGCAACGGAACGGATGATCGCGTGACGCGTTTCGGCGCGCTCCGCGGCCAATTGCATGACGGCGAGATTGAGCGCCACGCCAAGGCCGCTCAAGCTGGTCGCGAAATCCCAGCCATCCGGACCGATGCTCGCTCCCTGCAGCCGATGATCGACGATTTTCAGCACCGCCACGAGAGCTGTCAGGGTGCTCAACACGAACAGGACGAGCTCGGCCCGCCGCCGATCCCTGCTAAGGACGATCGTCACCCCGATCAGCGCGACGCAAGCGAGCGCCAAAAGGAATGCGCCGAGCGTTCGGCTGAAGTCGGCCGTGACGTATCCGAAGGGGATTCCCTGCAGGGCATCATACGTAGTGGTCCAGATCGGATGAGCGAGTGACAACCCGATTGGCATCAATTGCGCGCCAATGCAGAGCGGAATGGCGATCAATACCCAGCGCAGGTTCGCCGTCGCACGCAGCAAATGCTCCCGATCCGCCTTGCTCACGCTCACCGATGCCGCCAGCAGGCACACGCCTGCGGCGGCCATTCCGAGCTCGGTGACGAAGCCGGAGTTGGAAGTTTCAAGAACGGTGGTGAAAACGAGCGCGAAGAGGAGGGCGAAAAAAGCGACGGACAATCGGACTGCTCGGAAAATGCCTGAACCGAGTCGTCACCATATCTCCCGTCGGCTTCATTTCAAAGAAGCGGCCGTGACAATTGGATCCGCAACCGCGGCGGGGGATCAGCGGGCGGTCTTGAGCGGACGAGCCGCAACGCGCGTCGCCCGCGCCGCCGCGAGGGCGAAGCGCGTGAATGATCCGAACAGATATCCACCGTGGAGGGCGAGTGAGCCGATCGCAAAGCCTGTGAGACTTTCGACCACCGTCAAGGAAAGGATCGGGGCAAGCAGGAGCGCAATTGCGCCGGTCGCAAGCGTCAGAGGCAGAAGCACGAACACCTTGAAGCGCAAGCCGAAGACGGCGCCAAAGAGAAAGCTGAAGATTGCAACCTGAGCCATACGCACACACTCCTGTTCAGCGCCTGTTGTTTTTGGGGTCGTCCTGCATCTATCCCAAGCACGCAGCGCAGCCGATCAGCGAGGACCAACTGCTGACGGGCCCGCTTGAGCCTACCAATGAGTGGTACGCGATCGCCAAGATCGCCGGCCTCAAGATGTGCCAAGCCTATCGCCGTCAATACGGCGATGATTTCATCTCGGCCATGCCGACCAATCTCTATGGCAAGGGCGACAATTATCATCCGGATCACAGCCACGTTCCGGCGGCGCTGATCCGCCGCTTTCACGAAGCCAAGCTCGCGGGAGCGCCGACGGTTACCGTGTGGGGCACCGGCACGCCGCTCCGCGAATTCCTCAACGTCGATGATCTGGCGGATGCCTGCGCCTTCCTTCTGAAGCGATATTCGCAGGACATGCCGATCAATGTCGGCAGCGGGGACGAACTCTCGATCGCCGATTTCGCCGCTCTGGTCGCCGAGGTCGTCGGCTATCGGGCAAATTCGTCTTCGACGTCAGCAAGCCCGACGGCACCCCGCGCAAGCTTCTTGATAGCTCGCGTATCCGCGAACTCGGTTGGCGCCCGCAGATTTCGATTCGTGCCGGCCTCGCCGCGGCCTACGCCGATTTTCTCCGCGGATACGGCCGCAATCTCGCGCTTAGTCCCAGTGCGTCAAACTGAACGGGAGTGCAGTATCTCGCCTAAAAACTAAGAAACTTAACATCTTTGATTTGGTCTGCATTTAATGCGCATACTTCTGGTGGGCATCAACTACGCGCCCGATCTTGTCGGTGTCGCGAAATACAACACTGAGCTCTGCGAAAGTCTCGTGGCCGAAGGCCACGACGTCCGAGTGATCACCGCACCGCCGTATTATCCGGCGTGGCGAATTCCTCGGGGCTTCAGATCCTGGTACTTCCGGTCGAGAAAGCTGAATGGCGTGCAGGTGATCCGTACGCCAATCTACGTGCCCGCCCGTCCGTCAGGGGCCAAGCGGCTCGTTCACCATGCGTCGTTTGCGATGGCGAGTGCGATCCCTCTGGTGCGGACGGCGCTCTCGTGGCGACCCGACATCATGCTTTCGGTGGCGCCGTCGCTGACATCAGCGGCCCTCGTCGCCGCCGCCGCGCGCCTGACCGGGGCGAAATCCTGGCTTCATGTGCAGGACTTTGAGGTGGACGCGGCCTTTGATCTCGGTCTTTTGCAGAACCAAAGGCTCCGTCGGCTGATGCTGCGCGCGGAAGCGAGAATCCTGAAATCCTTCGACCGCGTCTCCACAATCTCACCGCAGATGTTGCGACGTCTCAAAGAGAAGGGAATTCCGCAGGAGAAGGTGAGGGAGGTCCGAAACTGGATCGACACCGGCGCAATCACTCCGGGTCCCGCAACGGTCAATTTCCGAACTGAGCTCAAGATTGGAGAAGACGACGTCCTCGCCCTCTACTCGGGAACGATGTCGAATAAGCAGGGGCTCGACCTCGTCGTGGAGGCGGCTTCTGCCCTCGAGGAAAGTCACCACAACGTTCATTTCGTTCTCGCCGGAGAGGGGCCTCACAAGCCGAGGCTCCTGGAGATGTCACAGGGGCGCGGCAACATCCATTTCCTTGGCGTGCAGCCCAACGATCGTTTTGCCGCGTTGATGGCGACCGCGGATATTCACCTGATTCCGCAGCGAGCGGAGGCGGCAGATCTGGTGCTGCCTTCCAAGCTCGGAGCCATCTTCTCCTCCGGGCGGCCGGTCATCGCTATGGCTGGATCGGGTACCGGGCTGGCCGATGAAGTGGAGGGCGCCGGTTTGGTCGTCCCGCCGGGCGATGCGAATGCGCTGGCCGAGGCTGTCCGAGCGCTCGGCGAAGATGAGCCGCTTCGAAATGTTCTGGGCAAGCAGGGCAGGACGCGCGCGCTCGAACGTTGGAACAGGGAACGCATCATCCATCAGTGGCTGAGGGAGATGCTGTCCATCGATGATGACAGTGCCAGGCCGCAGAGCAGCGGTGGGACACAGCTCCAGCCGGAAGCGCTGTTGCTTCCGATCAAGGAGTAGGTGCGCCTGACCGGCAAATAAGCTGGTCAAACGCTCGAGCGGTCGGATAACCAATGCGCTCGAGCAATCGCCGCAAGCGGTCCGCGTCTGGCGCTTTTTTCCTATTCGTGCCGCGCGTAGTAGCGGAAGCCGTGCTGCTTGATCAGTTCGTCCCGCTTGGCCGATTCAAGATCTTCCTGCATCATTTCCTTGACCAGCGCCTCGAACGAGGTCTTCGGCTCCCAGCCGAGCTTCTGCTTTGCCTTGGAGGGATCGCCGAGCAGGGTCGCGACTTCCGACGGCCGGAAATAGCGGGGGTCCACCGAAACGATGCATTTGCCGGTCGCCTCGTCATAGCCTTTCTCGTGAACCCCGCTGCCTTCCCATCGGACCTTGATTCCGATCTCGGCCGCGGCGTGGTTGACGAAATCCCTCACTGAATACTGCTTGCCGGTGGCGATCACGAAGTCATCCGGCTTGTCCTGCTGCAGCATCATCCACTGCATCTCGACATAGTCGCGCGCGTGACCCCAGTCGCGTAGCGCGTCCATGTTGCCGAGGTAGAGGCGGTCCTGCAGGCCTAGATGGATCCGCGCCAGCGCCCGCGTGATCTTGCGCGTCACGAATGTCTCGCCGCGGACCGGGGACTCGTGATTGAACAGGATGCCGTTGCAGGCGTACATTCCATACGCTTCACGGTAGTTGACCGTGATCCAGTACGCATAGAGCTTGGCGACGGCGTAGGGCGAGCGGGGGTAAAAGGGCGTCGTCTCCTTCTGCGGGATTTCCTGCACAAGCCCGTACAATTCCGAAGTCGAGGCTTGGTAGAAGCGTGTCTTGTTCTCCAGGCCGACAATGCGGATGGCCTCGAGCAGGCGCAGCGTGCCCAGCGCGTCGGAATTTGCGGTGTATTCGGGTTCCTCGAATGAAACGGCGACATGGCTCTGCGCTGCGAGATTGTAGATCTCGTCCGGCTGGACCTGGCCGACGATACGGACCAGACTGGAAGAGTCCGTGAGGTCGCCATAATGCAAACGGAATGGCGGATTGGCCTCGTGGGGATCGAGATAAATGTGGTCAATTCGATCGGTGTTGAAAAGCGAAGCCCGGCGCTTGATGCCGTGGACCTCGTATCCTTTTTCCAGGAGCAGTTCTGCCAGATAGGCACCGTCCTGACCGGTAACGCCGGTGATTAAAGCTCGTTTCTTCGTCATGGATAAGCCCCCACACTGAAATTTCAGCCCGCTTCATAACGCAATAATTCTGCCAGAACAGATATTCTGGCAGAATTATTGCGCGATCGGCCAACAGGATTAATCGTGAAGGTGTGCCCCTTAGTAAAAATAGCACGCGATAAGGCGCTCTGCCTCAAAAGGCGGCGCTGCGCGCAATGAGAATCCGCAACCATGTTTGATCATGGCCTGCGCGCGGGACGGGATATCACCGTGCGCAGCGGCGTCTTCAGTCGGCACGATCAGCAATATCCATTGGGGTTATTGCTCTGCCAGCGCCAATGATCCGCGCACATCGTGTCGAGCGATCTGACAGCTTTCCATCCCATCAGTTGGGACGCGGTTTCCGTGGCGGCGTAGTAGGCATCGATGTCACCCGCCCGACGCGGCTTGATGTCATATGGGACGGGCCGGCCACTCGCTTTTTCGAAAGCGCGAACGACTTCGAGCACGCTGCTGCCGGTACCGGTTCCGAGATTGACCGAGAAGCATTTCGGACTGTCCAATGCCTTCAGTGCGGACAGGTGTCCGAGCGCGAGATCCATGACATGGATGTAGTCGCGAACGCCTGTTCCATCAGGCGTGTGGTAGTCGGCGCCCCATATGTTCAATCGCTCGCGTCGTCCGATTGCAACCTGAGCCACGAAGGGGACCAGATTGTTGGGGACGCCGCGGGGATCCTCGCCGATCAATCCACTCTCGTGCGCCCCGACTGGATTGAAATAGCGCAATATGGCGATCCCCCAGCTTGGGTCGCTGACATATTGGTCGCGGAGCATGTCCTCGATGATGAGCTTGGTCCGCCCATAGGGGTTCACGGGATTGAGGGGATGGTCTTCGGTATAGGGCAGAAATTTCGGGGTGCCGTAGACAGTGGCCGATGAGCTGAACACGATGTTCTTGACGCCCGACCGTTGCATCGCGCGCAGCAGCCGGTGAGATCCGATAACGTTCTGATCGTAATATTCGAGCGGCTGCGCAACGGAATCCTGAACGGATTTCAGACCGGCAAAATGCATGACGGCCGTGCAGTTGTATTGCGTCAGCACCTGCTCGATCGCGCGTTCGTCGCGAATGTCGCCTTCAACGGCAATCAGCGCTTTGCCGCAAATCTGCTGGACGCGCTGCAGGGCAATCGGACTGCTGTTGGAGAAATTGTCGAATACGACGACATCTTCGCCCGCGGCCAGCAAGGCCACGCAAGCATGCGAGCCGATATAGCCGGCCCCGCCGGTCACAAGGATCATCGTCATTCTCCGCTAGATTGGGTTCTCAAGGAGCGTTGGCGCAAAGAGTCTCTACAATCTAGAGCTGTTGAAAGCAAAGGTGCGATGCGAGGGGTAGACAGCGGGATAGAGGCCGGCATGTCAAGATCGATCGGAAAGAATTTCGCTCGGTCATCAAGGACGTTGCCGGGCGCCTTCCCGATGGATGGCGGCCAACTGCGGAGCGGCCGCGTAAGTCGTCCCTCCACTGTCATCGCCCGCGAAGGCGGACGATCCAGTATTCCAGAGAGGTTGTCTTCGATTGAGACGCCGCGGCGCACTGGATACCCCGCCTGCGCGGGTATGACGACGGCGGGGGTGGCCGGCGGCGCAATCAAATCTTCTGATTATACTCGCCGACCTCCGGATGCGTGCGCAGCACCGCATCCACGGTCTCGAACATGTCGCGCATGCGCTGCTCGCTGACCGGGCTTTCGACCACCACCACCAGCTCCGGCTTGTTGGAGGAGGCGCGCACCAGGCCCCAGCTGCCGTCCTCGACCGTGACGCGCACGCCGTTGACGGTGACGAGATCGCGGATCGCCTGGCCGCCGATCTTGGCGCCCTGCTGTTGCAGGCCCTCGAAGTGCTTCACCACGGCGTCGACCACGCCGTATTTGGCCTCATCGGCGCAATGCGGCGACATCGTCGGCGACGACCAGGTCTTGGGCAGCGCGTCCTTCAGGTCGGCCATCGACTTGCCGGGCGCGCGGTCGAGCATCTCGCAGATCGCGATCGCCGAGACCAGGCCGTCGTCATAGCCGCGGCCGAACGGTTTGTTGAAGAAGAAGTGGCCGGATTTCTCGAAGCCGGCGAGCGCGCCAAGCTCGTTGGTGCGGCGCTTCATGTAGGAATGGCCGGTCTTCCAATACGCGGTCTTGGCGCCTTGCTGCTGCAGCACCGGATCGGTGATGAACAGGCCGGTCGACTTCACGTCGACCACGAACTGCGCGTCCTTGTGGATCGCCGACATGTCGCGCGCCAGCATCACGCCGACCTTGTCGGCGAAGATCTCCTCGCCGGT
>NZ_JBVBEF010000165.1:0-9809 GCF_055456055.1 Bradyrhizobium sp. LeoB3 | reverse complement strand
CGGCTTTCCCTGCGCGATGGTTTACGGCTTACTTCGTGCTCTCCCCGGTGACCGGGCTCTTTTGCCACCGTCACTTCGTAAGAAGCTTAGCGCCAGCGTCGGGGCGCCAGGACCACACGGCTTGGCGTCCCCGGATTTCCCCGTTGTTTTCACAACGGTTTTCTGCCGTTTTGGCTAATCGTCCTTGCCGATTAGACAAACCACGTTGCGGGTTTGTGCCTCGACCAGCATCGCCATCGCCTCCGCCGCCGCCTTCTTCCGATTGTAGGCGTCGACGTAGAGCTGCACCTCGCGCAGATCCTTGTGGCCAGAGATCGCCGCGATCTGGAACACGTTGCAGCCGGTCTCGGCGAGCCGCGTCAGGCACAGCTTGCGCAGGCCGTGGCTGGCGACGTTTTTGCTCTTGCCAGTGGCGTCGGTGAGCGGCGGCACGCCGGCCGCGTCGCACCATTCGCGCATCTTGGCGCCGAGGCCCTTCGCGGTGAACGGCTTGCCGTACTCGGTCACGATGAAGCTCTCAGTGCCAACCATCGGCGTCGCGGCGATCGCCTCGGCGAGGTCGGGATGGATCGGCACGGTCACCCGGTTGCCGCCGGTGCGCCGGCCCTTCTGCGGCAGATAGTCCTCGAGCACGCCGAGCGGGTGCGCGGCGGTCTTGCGCACATGGCGCGGGCCGATCTGCGCCGCATCGGAGCGGCGCAGCGAGGTGCACAGCATGACCTGCAGGGCCAGATAGGCTTTGGTGCCGAGCGGGTGCTTCGCCACGTATTGGCTGACCTCGGCCTCGGTCCACATGCGAAAGCCGCCGGTCTTGGGCAGCTTGTGCTTCTGCACCCCGGCCGAGGCGTCGTTCTCGACCAGGTGATAACGCAGCGCAAATTTGAGGAAATGCCGGATCGCGCGCAGCGCGTTGCGCTGGACGTGCGGCGTCGTCAGTTTGTTGATGTAGCCTTGCAGATGCCGGTGCTGCAATTCGCGTAACGGCCGGTCGCCGCGATCAATGCGCCAGCGTTCCAAGCAGCCGCGGTTCTGTTGCCGCACGTCCTTGGTCATCGCGGCGAACTCGTCCGAGGCGTAATACTTCACCAACGCGGCGTTGAGGCTTCCGGGCTTCGTCCTCGCCGCACCGATCACCAATGGCTTGTCGCGCCCGGCGCGCGCCTTGGCGGCCTCATAGGCCGCCATGAATTCCGGGCTCCACGGCAAACCCGGCAGCGCCGTCGGCGGTCTGGTGTGGCGATAATAGGTCCGCAGCTTCCCGGTGTGGTCCTCGTACCGCTTGCAGCCGTGCGGCAGCTTCAGCCCTACAGATCCTCGTCCCATTCATTCGCCCCTTTGATTGGCGCCGACTCGCCCGGTGCCATCGGCACCACGCTGATGGTGCCGTTCCGATCAATATCGACCCGGAAGTTTTCCAGACCGGCGTTGCGCGCGGCCTTGATCGCTTCCTTCACATCGCGCTGCCGAAACGTGCATCCGTCACCGTGCTTCCGCGACATGGCTTCTTCCCTTAGGCGACGTTGCCCTTCGCCGCTGCGTCGGCGGCGCGTGTTCGCTCGATTGCTTCGTCGATCTTGCGTCTCGTCTGCTCAAGCTCTTCCAGCAAACGCTGTGCTTCCTCGGCGGTCATTGGCCGAGCCTCGCCAGTGGGCGGTGGTGTTTTGTCGTCGATGAACCCGGACCGTAGCCCGCGTGCGACTCCATCGGCCTCGGCGAGCAGCGTCTCAAGATCGACGACCACCCGAGTCGGACGTCCCTCGACCTCACGTAGGATTGCAAGCCCCGCCGCACGGATCGCCTGAACGCGGGCAGCGTCGAGCGCGGCAGCGGCCTGCACCTTCATCCACTCGATGTCCGCCTTGGTGTCTTCCCAAGCAAAGTCGCGGTTGATGCGCATCTCCAATTCCTCGGAGAGCGAACGGCCGTCTTTATCCGCGCTCTTGATCAGTCGCTCGTGCAGTTTCTCGCTGAGCCTGAAATTGAAATTCCGCCGCGGCCCGAACTTCGCGGGTCGACCTCGGCCCTTGGGTTTCTGTTGTTTCGCCATTTGGTGCCGTCTGGTTGGAATTGACCCAAGCTAAGCGACGCACATTAATATTGCAACATTTTCATTTCACTATATCATGATTTTCTGCAACGGAATCATTTCACCTGAATGGGTGCCCGGATGAAGAGAAGCGACGAAGAGCTACGGCGAGCGCTTTTCACGCAACTGACGGTAGGGAAATACGAGGGCGGCCGCCTCTTGGGCTTCGGCCGAGTTGCCACTGACAACGAGGTCGAGCAGGGCCGAATACCCGTTATCGGCGGGGGCAAAATCCAGAGAATTCCAACTCCCTGGTTGCGCCGAAAGTTGGCGCTGGAAACCGAGAAAGTCTGAAACTGAAACGGCAAAAGCCGCCCGGCAGAGGCGGCTTTTGTTTCCGACCAGGGGCGAACAAGGTCGGGCGATCGACGTCGTCAAGCGCCCGAGAGATACGCCCGGTCAAGCCGCCCCGCAAGAGGGGAGGAGACTGGCACATGAGCGACCGCACCACCTTCCAGCGCGCCACTCTCGAATATGACCCGGACCACGAGCAGGCGTTGGTCCTCGCCATCGCCCAAGCCATCTTCGAGACGTCCAGGGTGAGTGACTGCAAGGCGGTCGTCGTCCGGTCTGGCGAGGCCGCGGAAGCCCTGGTGACGGCGCTGGCCGGCATCCTCGCGATGGCGCCAACGGCGTCGCCTTCACCAACGGCAATCCGCCGCACCGTCGATGATCTGGGTAAACGGCGGCGCCGGCGGGTTGCCGCCGCCGAACAGGACACGGACCTCCAGAACCTTCTTCGCCGCACGTTCCGAGGCGGCGGCACGGAGGGCAAGGCATGAAACCCCGTCATTCTCTGGGAGGGCGGCGTGATGCCCAATCCGCATGACGACACCGTCGTATTCCTCAAACTGCTCCGCCGTGGCGGACCATGGGTGCTGTCGGCAATCGTTCCGGACGGGGCAATCGAGACGATCACCGCGAAAACAGAGGACGACATTCGCACGTTCGTCTCGAAAAATAACGGCAAGCGTAACCTCTACTATTCGGTCAACCCGACGCGAACGACGCTGACGAAAAAGGCCGCCAAGACCGATATTGCGGCCATCGAATATCTGCCGGCCGACCTCGACCCGAGGGAGAACGAACCCTCCGAGGCCGCCAAGGCCCGCTTCCTCGCAGAGCTGGAGCAATTGCAGCCGGCACCGACCGCGATTGTTGATTCTGGGAACGGCATCCAGGTGCTGCTGAAGCTTGCCGCCCCGATCGCGCTGGCCGAGCCGGTGATCACCACAGACAAGAACGGCAACCCGGTAAAGGTGTTTCCGGACGAGACCGCAAAGCAGATCGCCGACATCGAGGACCGCGTTAAGCTCCTGATGGAAACACTCGGCGGCGTCGCCGGAACTCAGAACATCGACCGCATTCTCCGCCTGCCCGGTACCATCAACTTGCCGAACGCGAAAAAACTGCGCGAAGGCCGGATCGCATGTCCAACCAAGCTTGTCAGGTTCAATGGCGCAACGTGCAAGCTGGAGGACTTCCCTGGCACGGCCGGGCCGCAGCCGAGCAGCGCCGGCAGCGGTACCGGCACCAACAGCGCAGGCTCCGGCGACACAGGCAGCGTGGGTGCCGGCAACGCCGGAGCCGGCAGGCAATCTGCCAACATCGACTGGGCCAAGGTCGATCGGCATGCCGGCTGGCTGACCGGTGCCGACGTCCTGCCCAAGGATTTCAACCTCAAAGGCCGCATGATCGTCGTGCACGGCGGCAATATCGGCGATTTAAACTTCGACCTTAATCACGCCGGCCTGCTCACTAAGCCCTATGCCACATGGAGCGCGGTATCCTTCGCGCTCGCCGCCATCTTCAAGAATGACGGCCGCTTCAGCAAGGAACAGATCGCCGCCGCGCTGATGTGCGATCTCGAATGCAATCATCACATCACCAAGATGAAGGAGGGCAACGCCAAGCGCCGCGCCGTTGAGCGCCTGATCCAGCGCTCGCACGATATGGGCGAGCGGAAGGCGATGGTGCGCGCCGCGGGCACACCAGACTGGCGCGAGCGCCGCCTGGACGGATCACCGATTCCATCTATGCACAACGCCCGGCTGGCGATCGCTGCGCTGGGCATCGCGTGCAGCCATGACACATTCCACAATAAGTCGCTGTTCGGGTATAAGAACGATACCACGCGGCATGCTGTCGAACGCATCGTCGGCGAAGTATCCGACAACGGCATCATCGCGCTGCGGCAGCTGATGTCGGACACGTTCGGATTTGATTTGACCGACAAGCACACGCGCGATGCCGTGATCTCGCTGGCATTAGAGCATTGCTTCGATCCTGTGGTCGACATGCTGGCGGAAGCCGAGGCGAACTGGGACGGCGTTAAGCGACTGGACCGCGTCGCGGCGGAATATTTCAATTGCGAAGATACCCAACTCAACGCCGCTTTCGTGCACAAGACCCTGCTCGCCGCAGTGGCGCGGGCGCGCATGCCGGGTATCAAATGCGATCAGATCACGGTGCTGGAAGCTGAAGAGGGCTACAACAAATCAACAGCGTGGCGGGTGCTTGCTGGCGATGAAAATTTTTCTGACGAGAGGATCATCGGCAAGGAAAGCCGCGAAGTCCAGGAGCAGCTCTCGGGAGTCTGGATACACGAGAACGCCGATCTCGCCGGGCTGAAGAAAGCCGAGGTCGAAACGGTCAAGGCATATGCATCCCGGCAAGAAGATATCGCGCGACCGGCATATGGTCACTTTGTCAAAAAGCAACCGCGCCATTCTATCGAAGTCGGCACCACCAACTCTGATCAGTATCTGCAATCGCAAACAGGCAACCGGCGTTTCTGGCCACTACGTGTTCTCAAAGCTATCGACATCGAGAAACTGCGGCGAGACCGTTTACAGCTGTGGGGTGAGGCCGCGCACTACCAGAGCAAAGGTGAAAGCCTGGTGCTCGATGAAAAGTTGTGGGCCGATGCTGCGGTCGAGCAGGAACAGCGACGGGTAACCGATCCGTGGGAAGACATTCTCCGCCAGATTCCGGCAATGACCACCTACGGCTACCGCAAGGACGGTTCGTGGCACGAAGGAACGCGGACCATCCTTCACTACGAAGCCGGCGAAGTTCGTGTCTCGGCGGCTGATCTGCTGACCTACCTGCTCGATGTTCCAACCGGGACTCAGCGCCAGGAACACACGATGCGACTGTCCAACACCATGAAGAAACTTGGCTGGCAGAGGAACAGGAATGGGTACGTATCTATCCGTGGCACGCGGGTCAAAGGCTACTTCCGGCCGGATGTGTGAGCGACCTGAGCGGCTGGACGGCCACTTTCCCAAGAGTGTTACGGAGGTATGTAGAGCGCGCTGTGAGGCCCGAAAAGGGGTGGGTATTCCGCCCTGGAGAGGTTATGGAGAAGTCTTCTAGAGTAGTCGCTCAGGTCGCTCAGGTCGCTCTAAGCCTGGGGCACAGGGGTTTCTGAAAACGGCTAGGCCGCCCACCTTTGGGTAATGGTCGGTCAGTCGCTCAGAGGATTAGGTCGATCGGGCTGTGAGGCTCTTTCCGCGAGGTCGCTCGGTGAGCTATGCAGCATGCGCATGAGGAATGAGGATATCGGATCCAACCTGGACGGAACTGCCGTGCTTGCCGCTACCGGATGTCAGGTGCTGCACCGGAGGTATGGGTAGTGCTGCAGCGCCCGCCACCCGGTCGAAGTGAAACCGCAGGCGCCGCCCGCGCCCGGGCACTACGGAACGCGGGAATCAAAAGTCTGCGGATCTCAGCCCTAGGAGCGCCGGTTGTTGCAGCGCTGAAGGTGGCTGGTCGGCTTGGTGACGATGCTGACGTCGAAGCGCTTGAGGCCGCCGCCGGCCAGGTGCTCGAGTAGTACGCCATGAGGTGGCTCGGGCGACCGGAAAAGAAACCGTACGCGTGACGGTTTCATGGAAATTCGCCGGCGTAGGCTACTGGCCCCAATTGATGCGGGAGCCCCGCCATGAATCACCGATTTCTCGTTCCCGAAGATTACAGCGACGACAATAGCGCCCTGACTGCGCTGGCGCGCTCCTCCATCCTGACAGTGCCCCGTTTGAAAAATCACGACGTCTCAAATCCCTGTGCGCACGTCGTGTGCGCCGCCGCTGCCGTTACATCAAAATCTACTGTCTATCCGTGAGTCGACGTGGGACCTCGACGCACCGAAGCCAACGGTGCCGGTAGACGCAGGAGCCTGCTGTATTGGAAGCGGCGTGCGGACGATGAAGAAGTGTGTGGCACCATTAGAGCGGTTTGGTCCAGCGACGCCAGCCACACCACCGTGGGAAGTGCCACGACCACCGCCCCCGGCGAGTGCGGCAGAGCCGCCAGCGAGGGTCACAATGATCAAGAACGCTATTTTCCGAAATCCCATGGCGAACGCCTCCTACTTTCGACCTCGACGCCCCACCGAAGCTACTAACCTAGGGGCGGGGGGAGGGTCGAAAAAGTAGAGCCCAAAGAATTTTCGAGCGCGGCGGCGCTCCAATGTTAGCGGCCGCAGGTTGGAAGAAATTTTCTCCAGCAGGCAGGTCCGATTGGCCCCCAAGAGCTGAAGGATTGCGGTTCATCGCGGAAACCGCCGCTTAGGGCCAGCAGCGGACGAAGGCTGCAGCGCTGCGTGTGACGTGCAGTCCCGCTGACCTTTCGAGTTCCTTATCCGAACCTTTGCGGAATTTGGAGCACTAGTACATGAGACCCCTGGAATAGTCTGGGCCGACCATGCGCAGTAGTCTGAAATTCGAGGAGAGAGCCATGTCGTTCATCAATTGGGACGCTACATTCCACTTCGACCCGCGCGACCCCTTGAATGCCCTCGCGACCCACGGAATCCCGGTGCCCACCTACGGCAACTACGGCGGCCCTGGCTACACGGCAGGCCAGTTCGGTGCCACGACGCCTGAGCCTTCGCAACTCACGCCCGAAACACAGCCCGTCGATCAACTAGACCAGCTATTCTACCAACATGACCTCGTGCATCAGCACTTCATCGACGGGAAGGCTACGTTTTCCGACATTGTCACGGCGGATATTGGCCTGATCGAGGGCGTGGCTGCCCTGGACTATACCGATCCCGGTAAGCCGAATTATGATCCCGAAGCAGGCCTTTACGAGGGACTTTCGACGTTTGGCACCGTTCTCAAGCTTGAGACCGAGCTTAACAGAGTTGGCAGCGACATTGCGAAACTCCCCCCAACTACCCTCTCTGCAATCGTGAGCGACACCCAGGAGGCATTCGTGAACTTCACGGCGGGTCTCGCTGACGCGCCATCCGAAGCGAGGACGCTACACGCGGCGCTTCCGCTATTTGAGGACCACTTTCATGACTTGCTAATTTAGACGTGGCTGTAGCTTCCGCCTCAACTGAGCAACGCCGTATCGCTGCGATTTGATCTCAAAGGCTGTGCATATAAGGCTTACTAGGGCGAGTAACCCCGCGCCGCAGATCAGGGCGCTTTGAGGTCCGCTGTGCCCCTGATAGCGGCGCAATAGCGGACCTCACCGGAGGTCCGAGTCGGGACAATACGGGACTGATGTACCGCGATGATCAGAGGTTTACGTCATACCTCGTCGGCGCAACCAAGCAGCGTCGATCTCGATGCGGGTGTGGTCCCACCCTCGCAGCGCATAGATCCGCCCACATCATCTCCAATGAGACGGGGACAGCGAGAGTCGGATCCCGCTTTGCAGGTCCTGCACCCTTTCGACAATCCGGCCGATGTTGTACGCTTATTAGACGGACATTGGGTTAGTCCGCGAGCTGCCAACGGGACGTGCCGAAGTCCCCGTTTAGCATTGGCGGCGCAGATGCCCTCGGCAGGCGTCTCACTTTGGTAGACCGACGCTCCTTTTTGCCGGTGCTTTTCGCATTCGCAATCGCTGGTCGTGCGCACCAGTACGACCAAAAATTCTTGCAAGGAGTAACGTCATGAAAACCCACTATCCAGTGACATTGGCGATGCTTGCGGGCTTCGGGCTCGGTGCAATCGCGGTTCAGGGGCTCCATGCCCAGGCGACGCCACCCGTATATCAGGTCGTTGAAATCGAGCCCTCGGATATGGAGACCTACCTGAAGGACTACGTCCCGAAGGCTCAGGCCGCTATCAAAGCAGCTGGCGGCAAGTTCCTCGCCGCTGGAGGCAAAACCACAACCATCGAAGGAGAGCCGCCGAAATCGCGCATTGTTATCCAACAGTGGGACAGCGTTGAAAAAATCAAAGCTTATCGCGATTCGGCGGCGTTCAAAGAACTCCTGCCGCTTCGCAACAAACTCGCGAAGTTCCGCAGCTTCGCCGTCGAGGGGCTACTGCAATAACTCGCCGAATAATCGGCATGCAAGATTGAAGGCCGCCTTAGATGGAGGCCTTCTTCATCGCACAGACGCGTTTGAGTTACCTGCTGCACGTCTCTTTTGGGTCAATCACGTCATCTTTGGCCCGTTTGCAGGATGTCTGCTTATCCCCTGACATCAGCGACATAGCGGACATCCCTCAACCGCCGCTTGGGGCCAAGAGGCAACATACGAATAGATAGCAGCCTTCCGGACGTTGAACTGCAAAATCTTTCGCGCGCCGCATGCCCGCTTCCTTGATTTCGGCTTCGATGCCTAGGTTCGGCACGACTACCGAACGGCCGCGCTCGCTTAATTTGATTATGCTGGCGCTACTGGTTGGAGCAATTCTTCGTCGTACGTAAAGCCAGGAGTAACAGTGGGTGCTTGGTAAGGTCCCGGATCTTGGCCGTTGGTGTACACAGTTCTGAAATTCGCCGTAGCTCCGTCCAATGTCGCGGTGTAGTTTATATCGACTGAGGTGTTCACGCCGGCGACCGCATTGTGAAAGCGCAAGACCGTGTGGAAGCCGAAGTAGTTGTAGGAAGTCTGGGCAGTGACTTCGGGGATAGCTGACTGAATAGCGGCCAGACTCAGGCCGAATGAAGAGCCTGTCACTTCGCCGGGGTTCAACAGAACTGTCGGACCCGTGATACGAAGACCTGCCGTCACCGTAGCGGGACCGGGACCGGGCAAGTTGTTATTTCCGATTTCAGCCGAAACCTGCAGCAGTAATGGGTTGAATGGCACGGTGCCGACGTTCGCTATTCCGCCGCCTTCGTAAGCGTCTCCTCCGTCGGGAGGTAATACGGAATTGTGATCCATCCTGGCTGGAAAGATGAGCGCAAATTGTACGGTTTCACCCCACGGCAAGATATTCCGCAGCAGCCGGCAGAGCCGTGCCAAATAAACGGAACCGAAGAAATTACAAGGAGTCCAGCGCGTTAGCATGGCCGCACTTGTTTCGGGGCCGCGATCTTACCGGACTGCAAAAATTAGCCTTAACCCTTTCATTCGGCAACTCCGCTGCTCGCGCGCCCCGCCGCAGCCGAAGGGCACCGACGAGCGGCGGCGAATGTTATCAGTTCTTTGTCGATCGCGACGGGGCGGTGGTTCCGGTTTTGTGGCCACCGATCATCCGCAATCGTGATGGGACGCGGACCGATGGTTGGCGGCAGTCAACAAGCTTTCGAAGCTACGATCTGATCAAGTCGGGGAAGCAGGAATGACGATAGTCATTCGCGAGCACCTTCCCGAAGGCCTTCAGAACCTGGTCTTCTCCCGCCTGTCCACTAAGAGCATTCGAACCGCGCGTATCAGAGTCAGCTACGGGTCTTGGTTGTGTGCAAACGGACGCGGCCGTGGTCGACAATCGTTGCAGGCCACGCGTTCCAACGTCCGATAGCC
>NZ_JBVBEF010000164.1:0-10158 GCF_055456055.1 Bradyrhizobium sp. LeoB3 | reverse complement strand
GGTCCATCCAGGCAACCCTCGTCGCAACATTGAGGGTGAGTCGCCTCATTTTGTGGAGGGGACATACAGTCTAGCGGTCCTCGGAGCGAAATCGAGGTCGGGCTGGTTCGCGCATCTTAGCTGGCCCATGAGAGTCGGGGGGACTCGAGACAACCAGACGGGCGGCTAATGTCCCCCGGGAGGTTGCAGCGGGCCCCCGCTCGAGATCACTCCAGGGATAACGAACAACCGAGCCAAGGACGGCGTTACGGTGACCGCGAGTCGTACGCGCGCCTGCGATCTGTCGCGCGCGAACCGCCGGGCGACCGAGCCCGCATTCCGCGGGGCCGGGACGGCAGCCGATCCGAATGATCGGTCTCAACGGAAACAGGCCGCGCAGCGAAGTGCAGGGCCGGAGTATTTCGGTTGCTTACCGTTTCAAATCGCAGCCAGACAGGGAACGCGCTCGCAATCCGCTGATCGCCATCGAACTGCAGTGCCGTGCGGGCTGCGTCGCGCCATTTCCTATGGCCAAGATAGACCTCGACGTAATCGCGGATATTGCCGCGAAGTGTAAGATCGACGGCAAATCCCGGGTCCTTCATGCATACATCGACACCCGATCGTCCGAGGATCAACCACATGATTCGGAATTTCGTACGGCTCGCCGGCACGCCAGAAAATTCGAAGCGCAGGACGATGCGGCGATCCGGCAACGCGCTCAGATCAACACGCCTGCGCAATCCCCATATCAGGAGGGCGGGATCAAGATCGGAACGTTTGATCCGGTCCCGGGTGTGGGTCATTCCCCACTGGCCGAGTGCTTCCACCACCGCACGCAAGTCCTCGCCGGCGGGCGTGAGCCAGTACTCATGACCGGCGCCATCGGAGCGCGGCCGGCGTTCAATGACACCGTGGTTCTGCAGCTCACGCAGCCGGGCGACCAGGACGGCCCGGGAGATCAGCGGCACGCCGCGATGGATGTCGCTGAAAGAGAGTGAGCCAGCCATCAGCTCGCGCACGATGAGCGGAGTCCAGCGGTTGGCGAAAATCTCCGATGCCTTTGCGACCGGACAGAACTGACCGTAATCGGTTGACATGCGCGCGATGTAGTCACCCGCGGGTCAACTTCAAGTATGAAAAACAGACTAGGCAGAAGGAGGCGCCTCCTCCACATGTCGGCGCGATGCCGCTATTTGCGCGGTCCCTTTCACCTTCAGGTCGTCTCGTGTTCGGCGCCGATATCGCAAGGAATACATCGCAATGACAGATTACGTCCTAATCCACGGAGCGTGGCATGGCAGTTGGTGTTGGAGTCGCGTGCGCGGCCTGCTGGCGTCGGAAGCGCACCGGGTATTTACGCCAACGCTGACGGGCATTGGAGAACGCTCGCATCTCTTGAGCCGCGATGTCGGCCTCGACACCCACATCGCAGATGTCGCCAACCTCATGATTTTTGAAGACCTGCGCGAAATCGTCCTGGTGGGACACTCCTACGGCGGAGTCGTCGCGCGTCACGTTGCCGACCGTATGCCGGACCGGGTTCGCTCTCTTGTCTATCTCGATGCTTTCGTGCCTGACAACGGCAAAGCCCTTTTTGACTACTTGCCTGATAGCGGCAGGAGGTACCGGGAGCTGGCTGTGGCCAACGGCGATGGTTGGAAGGTCCCGCCACCCCCGGCGCGGTCGTTCGCGGTCAACGCGGCAGATGCCGAGTGGGTGGACCGACAGTGCACGATGCACCCGTTGTCCACTTTTGAAGTGCCGGCGCAGATCAGCGGGGCCTGCGATGGCGTCCCAGCCATCGGATACATTCTGGCGGCCGGCTTTGAGGGGCCATTCAGGCAATTTTTCACCCAGGCAGGAGAGCGCCGCTGGTGGCAGGCGGAGCTTGCGTGCGGACATGATGTGATGCTCGACATGCCAAAAGAGCTGACGGTCCAGCTGCTACAGCATCGGTGAAAGTTCGACAGGAGCTTGCGATGAAGTTTGCATACCTAGGTTCAGTTATAATGCTACTAGCGGCGCCGCTGCGAGCGGGTGAGAATGGCATCGTGGAGAAGCCGATTTTGTCGACTTCGACAACTGCGATTGACCAACCCCTTGTCCTGTCGCTAGACGACCCACAGGTGACTGTGTCTGTGTACGAGATCCGTCCAGGCACTGTCCTGCCAGAACATCAGCACAAGTACCCGCGATACGGGTATGTCTTGTCCGGGCAGCTTCGTGTGACCTACACCGCAACCGGTAGAAGCGACGTTTACGGACCTGGCGACTTTGTCGTTGAGGCGATAGAGCGGTGGCACACAGGCAGGGCTGAGGGCTTGGAGCCGGTCAAGTTGCTTGTCATTGACCAAGTCGAAAGGGGGCAGAAGAACATCGACATCCGCAAGTGATCGACCCGCGCAGCCTTGATCCTCAAGCGCGCCAGCACAGGACGTGTCTCTTGCGCTCAATCACCGTCGGGTACCGTATATCCGCGACTGACCTAAGTCGGTTACACGTTGGCGCGCCCCGGTCCGGCCATGGTTCCAGTGGGTGGGACGACTGCGAGAACATATTCACGATTTGGAGAGCAATCCGTTGATTTGTGTTGCATATACACTAATTTAAGTGAGTTATAGCAGTGGAATGCAAATGATCGACGCTTTGGCGAACGAGATAAATCGTGAGTGTCTACTGACGCGGACGCGCCAGATTTCACGGGTTATCACTAGTATCTATGATCAGCACCTTCGACCATTCGGCATCAACGCACCTCAGTTTTCTCTCCTGGTCGTCATCGCACGGCTTGGAGAGGCGAGCCGCGCCGAGATCGGCCGGCAAAATCATCAGGAAAGATCGACGCTAACGCGAAATCTTCAGCTGATGCTGTCAGAAGGCTGGATCATGGAAACGGCGGCTTCCAATTCTCGGGGGGGCCGGGCAATCGCGATAACGAAGGCAGGGAGAAAGCTGCTGAGCGAGGCCGCGCCAGCATGGCGCGCTGCCCAAAAGCTCGGAAAGGATCTGCTGGGCGAGAGTGGTGTGGCGGCCGTTAAGAGTATTGCCAAGGGACTCTGACGGCTTGAGCGCGTAGAGGAAGCCTTTTGCCCATTCAGTTGTAGATACAACATAAGGAGGTACAATCCATGAGTAAAGTTAGAGCCGCCGCGGTGCAAATCAGTCCGGTCCTATATAGCCGTGAGGGTACGGTGGGAAAAGTAGTTGAAAAAATCGCCGAGCTCGGACGTCAAGGTGTACAGTTCGCGACGTTCCCCGAGACGATCATTCCGTACTATCCCTACTTCTCGTTCGTGCAGTCCGCTTTTCAGCTCAATCTCGGTAAGGAACATCTTCGGTTGATCGATCAGGCAGTCACCGTTCCCTCGGAAGTCACAACCGCAATCGGCGAGGCGTGCCGGCAAGCTGGCTTGGTCGCGTCGATCGGCGTCAACGAGCGTGACGGAGGAAGCCTATACAACGCACAACTGTTGTTTGACTCCGATGGGACTCTGATTCAACGCCGCAGGAAAACGACCCCAACCTACCACGAGCGCATGATCTGGGGACAGGGCGACGGGTCGGGCTTGCGTGCTGTCGACAGCGCGGTGGGGCGTATCGGGCAGCTCGCTTGCTGGGAGCACTACAATCCGCTCGCGCGCTATGCCTTGATGGCCGACGGCGAACAGATCCATTCCTCAATGTATCCCGGCTCGTTTGCAGGCGACCTGTTCTCGGAACAAACGCAGGTCAATATCCGGCAACATGCGCTGGAATCGGCATGCTTCGTGGTCAATGCGACCGCCTGGCTCAGCCCAGACCAGCAGGCACAAATCATGGAGGATACTGGCTGCAGCATAGGGCCGATCTCGGGAGGTTGCTTCACCGCAATCGTGTCGCCGGATGGGCAATTGATCGGAGAGCCGCTTCGCTCGGGCGAGGGTGAAGTGATCGCGGATCTCGACTTCGCGCTTATTGATCAGCGGAAACGCCTGATGGATTCCCGCGGTCATTACAGCCGGCCGGAACTGGTCAGTTTGCTTATCGACCGCAGCCCAACGCAGCATCTTCATGAACGCAGCGGGCATGGTCGCGGAGCCTCGGTTCAGGAGTTTGTCGAGGCATGAGGTCGACGATGTGTTTGACGGGCCAGCGTCGCGCAAAAGATCAGCTAACGAAGGGCCTTTCCGATCGGGAGTTATGGACGGCGGATGCGCGACAACGATACGCCTGGACGCGGTGTCGCGCGGGGCTCACGTAATGAGGAATGCGCCTGAACCTCTCGGACAGTGCGATCTCGAACGACAGCGTCGCATGGCAGAAGCCTATGGACCTCATCGAGCTCCTTGGCGTGATGGGCTCCCCATTCGATGACCGCCTCCAAGATGGACCGCAGGCTTTCGCCGAGCGGGGTGAGCAGGTATTCGATGCCCTGACGATGTCCGGCGCTGGGCTGCCGGCTCACCATTCCGTGTTCCTCAAGCGCTCGCAGTTGCTCGAGCAACACCTTCTGCGAGATGCCGGTGATGCGCTGTTCCAGCTCGCATGTGCGTTGCGGGCCATCCAACAGCACATGAAGGATGACCGCCTTCCAGCGTCCCGAAAAGACGCCTAGCGCGCGCTCGGCCGGCAAGCCCGGCAGTCTCTTCATGATCTTCATTCGCCACCACTGACTAAACGGTGTGTAGATGGGTACGGCTGCCGAAAAGTAAACCTTCGATGGCAACCGACCGAGGGAAAAGCTATGACTGACCTATTCGAATCTCAACTGCTTGGCGGCACTGTTCCGCTGAAGAACCGCATCGTCATGCCGCCCATGACTCGCACGCGAACGTCTGAAGGCGACCTCCCGACCGATGGTGACCTCCCGAACGAGCTGATCGCCACCTATTACGGCCAGCGGGCCAGTGCCGGTCTGATCATTACCGAGGCCGCCGACGTGGATCAGTCCAGCCACGGTTACGCGAGGACACCCGGAATTCACTCCGAAGCCCAAATGCAGGGCTGGCGTCTGGTGACCGATGAGGTTCACCGTCATGGCGGCACGATCTTTCTGCAGTTGTGGCACGTCGGCAGGATGGCCCATTCCTCGATTCTGCCGAACGGCCAGGCCCCGGTGGGTGTCACCGCGCAACGGGCCGAGGGCTCGTCGGTGTTTGCCCACGGTCCGGACGGCCGGTTGGGTTATATGCCTGCGGAGACGCCGAGGCCCCTCAGCACGGATGAGGTGTCGGCCATGGTGGGCACCTTCGCCAAAGCCGCCGCCAATGCACGGCACGCCGGTTTCGATGGTGTCGAACTCCATGCAGCCAACGGCTATCTGTTCGACCAGTTCATGAACTCGGTGCTCAATACGCGCACCGACCGCTACGGCGGGGGCAGCATGGAAGATCGTACGCGCTTCCTGATGGAAGTCGTCGATGCAGTGGTGGCTGAATTCGGTCCGGGGCGCGTGGGTGTTCGCCTGTCTCCGTTCGGCAAGTACAACTCCATGCCGCCGGAGCCGCTTGTCGAGGAAACGTTTTTGTACCTTGCCGAGCAATTGGGGCGACGCGGCGTGGCATACATCCATCTGCTCTACGAGCTGATGCCCGAAGGAAATATGGAGACGGCGGAGTTCAAACCTCGGTACCTCGACCACGCTCTGCTTGCCAAGGCTCGGGCGGCGTTTCCTGGCGCCTTCATCTGGTGTGGCGGCTTCAAGGACCGCGAGCGCGCCCAAGCTTCGCTCGACACCGGGCTGGTGGACCTGATCGCCTTCGGCAGACCATATATCGCAAACCCGGACCTTGTTGAGCGTCTCAAGCACGGCTGGCCGTTGGCCGAGGCCGACCGATCAACTTATTACACCCGACGCGGCGAGGTGGGTTTCACGGACTTCCCTGCTTATCCGATCAGGGCTGCACGCGACGCAGCCTGACCGCGGCGGTGGGACGAGCAGGCGTTGCGCCGGGCAATTCTGCGGACCCCTGCTGGTCGACCACGAAACCCGGCCGCGCGTCGCTGACGAGGTCGTCCTGATCTCCCCCGTAAATCCGGGTCAGGTGCGCTTGGCCGCCCTTGTTCACGAGAGGTAGAGACATCATGACAAAACGGGCATGGCCAGCCCACACGGACAGTGACATCTCGGTCTTGTTCTCTGAGGCAAACGTCTTGCATACGGGAGACACGTTCTGGAACGGGATCTATCCGTTTATCGACTATTCCACGGGCGGAAGCATCGACGGGACGATCAAGGCAACGGAGGAGAATCTTGCCCGCGTGGCTGACGATACGATCATCATTCCCGGCCACGGCAAACCCGTGAGCAATAAAGCTGAACTCAAAGAATGCAGGGATATGCTCGTGACCATCCGAGACAAGGTGGCCAATTTAAAAAAGCAGGGCAAGTCCCGAGAAGAGGTCGTAGTTGCGAAGCCAACCGCAGCCTTCGATACGAAGTGGGGACAGTTCGTCATCGACGCCGATTTCTTCACTCGGCTTGTCTACGAAGGAGTGTGACGTCGTCGCTTAGTCATCAACAAATGAGATGCGCCCTTCGCTTTGCTTTAGCCTACCCAAGGGAGTTTGTGACATGGCTGCTTCACCCTTCTTGGTGCCGGTCAGATCCAGATGGTCGCGCAGCAACTCGAGGAGCGTAGTCCATGGCGTGACTTTGAGTTGAGTTTCGACACCGTTGACGATCATCGCTACCGACATCTTGTCGGGTACCGGAAGAGGATTCCTGCTTCGTTGCGTCGTGCTTCTTCGCGCCATCGTGGTTACTCGGCCCATGCACCGTGAAGTCGAGCATTCATCTGAATGCGTCTCGAGGCAGAATATTCTGGCTGCATCTTCGAGCCTACCTAACGCTTCTGGCTTCTATTGGATGCCTTCACAAGAAAAATTTCGCGCGGGCCGTAACCGCGCCTCCTTGGAGCGATTGAAAGCGTGGTACTTGCGTGGTAACTTACTTCAGCGAAGTCAAAGGCGAGCTGCGTGCGGGCGATGGAGCCGCAGCTCGAGTGGGGAGTGCGGCCTTCATGAAGGAACGCCTCAACACAATTATCCGCCGGCGCGATCTGCTGAGCTTTGCTGTTGCCGGCGCTGGAGCAGCGGCCGCGAGCGCCGTGGTGCCTGAACGGACTGCCGCCAAATCCGTCGATCTCAAAGATAAGCCCAAGGCGCGCTACCGGGCCAGCTCCACGGAGGTCAGAGACTTCTACCGCGTCAACAGTTATCCGACCCGATAAAGGAGACGTCCATGTTGATCAAGAGGACGGAAGGTTATCGGTATCGCGGAAGGGTGGCCGCCGCGCAGGCGGGTGAAACAAGTAATGACCTGGATCGTCGGACGTTCCTGAAGCGCTCCGGCGTCGCCGCCGGAGCGTTGGCTGCGCTTGGCAATCTCCCGCTCGGCGGCGTGCGCAAAGCCGAGGCTGGTCCGCCACCTCCCACGGGGGCCGCGGTTATAACTCGCAAGAATGTCTGCACCCATTGTTCGGTCGGTTGCTCGGTCATCGGACTCGTCGCAAATGGCGTGTGGATCGGCCAGGAACCGGACTACGATAGCCCGATCAATCGAGGATCGCATTGCTGCAAAGGCGCGGCGGTGCGTGACGACGTACTAGGCCAGCGCCGCTTGCGCTACCCCGTGAAGCTCGTCAACGGTCAATGGGTGCGGCTTTCCTGGGAAAAGGCGATCGACGAAATCGGCGACAAGCTGCTTGAGATCCGCCAGAAGTCTGGACCGGACTCGGTGTACTGGTTGGGATCGGCCAAGTTCACCAACGAAGCTGCCTATCTCAATCGCAAGTTCGCCGCCTTCTGGGGAACCAATAATTCCGATCATCAGGCGCGTATCTGTCATTCCACTACGGTCACCGGCGTAGCCAATACCTGGGGCTTTGGCGCGATGACGAACAGTTACAATGATATCCGCAATGCCAAGACCATTATGATCATGGGCGGCAATCCTGCTGAGGCACATCCGGTTTCGCTTCAGCATATCCTTGAGGGCAAGGAACTGAACCGCGCCAACATGATCGTCATCGATCCGCGCATGACACGGACCGCCGCGCACGCAACCGAATATGTCCGCGTGCGTCCCGGCACTCATATCGCGACGATCTTCGGCATGCTTTGGCACATTTTCCAGAACGGCTGGGAGGACAAGGAATATCTGCGTCAGCGGGTATATGGCGTCGACGAAATCCGCAAAGCTGTGGCGAAGTGGACGCCCACCGAAGTTGAACGCGTCACAGGTCTGCCTGAAGCGCAGGTCAAGCACATCGCCGAACTTTTCGCCAAGGAAAAGCCCGCAACCCTGATCTGGGCGATGGGGCAGACCCAGTTCGCGACCGGCACGGCGAATGTCCGTGCGAGCTGCATTCTGCTGCTTGCCACCGGCAATGTCGGCATGGCCGGCGCCGGCGCCAACATCTTCCGCGGCCACACCAACGTGCAGGGAGCGACGGATCTTGGTCTCGATGTGACAACGCTGCCGCTCTACTACGGCCTTGCTGAAGACGCCTGGCGCCATTGGTGCGGTGTCTGGGAGGTGGACTACGACTGGATGGCTTCGCGCTTCCCGAACAAGAAGCTGATGGAAACACCGGGTATTCCGAGTACGCGCTGGTTCGACGCGACCTTGCTGCCGAAAGACCAGGTGAGCCAGCCTGACAATGTGCAGGCCATGTTCATTATGGGACATGGCGTCAATACCATTACCCGGATGGCGGAAGCCAGGCGTGGCATGGAGAAACTCGATCTGCTGGTGGTCTGCGATCCTTATCCCACGGCATGGTCGGTCGTCTCAGAACGCAAAGACGGCACTTACCTTCTGCCGGCCTGCACCAGCTTCGAGATGGATGGCTCGCGTACCGCCTCGAACCGCTCGCTGCAGTGGGGCGAGAAAATCGTCGATCCCGTCTTCGAGGCGAAAAACGACTACGACACGATGTACCTGCTCGCCCGCAAGCTCGGCTTCGCCGACCGGATGTTCAAGAACATCAAGGTCGAAAACAACGCCGTGTCGGCGGAAGATATTCTACGCGAAATCAACCGCGGCGGCTGGTCAACGGGCTATTGCGGGCAGTCGCCGGAACGGCTCAAGGCGCACATGAGGAACCAGGCCAAGTTCGATCTGGTCACCCTGCGAGCGCCGAAAGACGATCCGGAGGTTGGTGGAGATTATTACGGCCTGCCGTGGCCATGCTGGGGCACGCCGGAGTTCAGGCATCCGGGCACGCCGATCCTTTACAACAACAATCTTTCGGTGAAGGAAGGCGGCGGCACTTTCCGCGCCCGGTTCGGCGTCGAACGCATCGTCAAACGCAAGGTGATGGAGAACGGACAGGAAGTCGAAAAGGAAGAACACGACAACCTGCTTGCCGAAGGCTCCTATTCAGTCGGTTCTGAAATCAAGGATGGATACCCGGAATTCACCCTGGCCGTGCTGAAGAAACTCGGTTGGGACAAGGATCTCACCGCGCAGGAAATGGAAATCATCCAACGTGTGAATCCGGCCAATCCCGATGTGGTGTCCTGGTCGACCGATCTTTCCGGGGGCATTCAGCGTGTGTCGATCGAACACGGCTGTTCGCCGTCTGGCAACGGCAAGGCGCGGATGATCGCCTGGAATTTGCCCGATCCAATTCCCGTTCACCGCGAGCCGATCTATACTCCGCGCCCCGATCTGGTTGCGGACTATCCGACGTCACCGGATGCGAGACAGTTCCGCGTACCTAATATCGGCTTCACTGTGCAGAAGTCTGCCGTCGACAGGGGCATCGCCAAACAGTTTCCGCTGATTCTGACCTCCGGGAGGCTTGTGGAATATGAAGGCGGCGGCGAGGAGACGCGCTCCAACAAGTGGCTCGCTGAATTGAAGCAGTACATGTACGTCGAGATCAACCCGGCCGACGCCGCCGAGCGCGGCATCAAGGACGGCGGCTGGGTGTGGGTGACGGGTGCCGAGAACAGCTCGCGGACCCGTGTCAAGGCGATGGTCACCGAGCGCGTCGGCAAGGGCGTCGCCTGGATGCCCTATCACTTCGCTGGCTGGTTCGAGGGCGCCGACCTCCGCGCCAGATATCCGAAGGGCGCCGATCCGATCGTGCTCGGCGAAAGCGTGAATACTCTGACGACCTATGGCTACGACCCAGCAACCGGCATGCAGGAGCCGAAGGCGACGCTTTGCCAGATCAGGGCCGCGTA
>NZ_JBVBEF010000163.1:0-10267 GCF_055456055.1 Bradyrhizobium sp. LeoB3 | reverse complement strand
AGGTTCTGGCTGGCTGGTTACCCGCCTCGATACGCCGCCCTTCTCAGGCCGTCATCACCCAGATTCCGCCATAGCTCACAGCGCGGGCGCGAGTAACGTTCTCGTTTGCCTCATCCTGGTTGACTTCTATGAGCTCCAGTGCGCGCCGATCGATCGCCGCCGCTCGATTGTTCCGAAACTGATAAACCCGCCTCTGCAAGAGAGGACGTTGACGCCGATTGATCCAGATTTGTATTGTGGATTTTCTCTGCTGCATTATTCGCGATATCAATGACGGTAGGTCATGAACCTCAGATCTGTCGATCTCAATCTTCTGGTCGCTCTGAACGCTCTTCTCACAGATCTTCACGTGACCCGTGCTGCCGACAGGATTGGCCTTAGTCAGCCCGCAATGAGCAATGCGCTCTCCAGGCTGCGTCACATCTTCAAGGACGAGCTTCTGGTCCGGACGGCCAACGGCATGCAGGCCACGCCGCGCGCGATCGAACTGGCGGAGCCGGTGAAGCGGCTTTTGCGGCAGTTGGAGCGCCTGCTGGACAGCGAATCCGCTTTCGATCCGACCACCAGCACACGGAGCTTTTCCGTGAGGTTGTCCGATCTTCTCAGCCGTCTTCTTCTTCCCGCCGTCGGCAAGACGCTGGAAACGACGGCCCCCCTTGCTCAGCTTGACGTCGTGCACTATTCGCCCACGCATACGGTGGAGGCCCTGGAGAAGGACGAGATCGACCTTGCGATCTCGATGGGTCTCGCGCATTCGAATTCGATCAAGTCGGTCGTCCTGATGAAGGACCGGATGGTGTGCGTGATGCGCGAAGGCCACCCTTTGGCGCAGCGGCCCCTTACGATGGAGACGTTTCTCCGGGCGGCGCATCTCAAGGTCTCGATGTCGCCAACAGACCTCCGCTTCGTCGATGACGTGCTCGCCCGGCAAGGGCTGACCCGCCGGGTCGCGGTCAATGTTCCCCATTGGCTGCTGGTCCCGCACGTGCTGCGGGATTCCGATCTGCTGTCGGTCATGCCACGGCGCCTGGCCTTCGCGATGGTCTCGGAAGATCTTGCGATCAGAGATTTGCCGTTCGCGTCCGATCCCTTCGAATGGTCGATGTATTGGCACCGAAGGCACGATGCCAGTCAGGACCTGAACTGGTTGCGTTCGATCTTCGTCGATGCCGCGCGAAGCCTTCCCGACAGCGACTGAGAGAGGGCCGCTCACCGACCATCTTTCGAAAATCCGCTGCAACGGCAGGATTATTGGTCTACCAAATAATGGAATAGCGGATTCCGATTAGACGCCGCCATCCTGATCGCCATCCTGCTCCCAACAATTTCGGTCGATGTCTGTCGACCCCTTGGGAGGGATGGATGCAAGCGATTTCGGACGTACAGGTGGCATCGGTCAATGCGGGCGCACGCCTCGATCGGCTGCCGATCTGCGGCTTTCACTGGCGGATCCTCGCGCTGATCGGCGCGGGCATGTTCCTCGACGCCTTCGACATCTACCTCGCCGGCGGCGTTCTCGGAGCCGTGCTGAAGGAGGGTTGGTCAACACTCGAGCTCAACGCGGCGTTCGTCACCGCGACCTTCATCGGCATGACTTTGGGTGCCTGGTTCTCGGGCATTCTGGGCGATCGCTATGGTCGCCGTTTCTCCTATCAGGTCAATCTGGCCATCTTCGGCCTTGCCTCTCTGGCGGCGGCCCTTGCTCCGTCCATGCAGGCGCTGATCGCCGCGCGCTTCGTCATCGGGATCGGGCTGGGCGCCGAGATTGTCGTCGGTTACGCAACGCTGACCGAGTTCGTCCCTGCATCGTCCCGCGGCCGATGGATCGGTATCCTGGCCGTCATCACCAACTTTTCCCTGTTCGTCTCGTCGATGGTCGGCCTGTGGGTCATTCCGAGCCTCGGATGGCGCTACATGTTCGGCCTCGTCGGCGTGCTGGCGATGATCGTCTGGTTCCTCCGAAAGTCGATGCCCGAGTCGCCCCGGTGGTTGGCCGCTAACGGCCGCGCCGACGAAGCCGAAGCGATTCTCGCTCGCATCGAAGTGGAAGCTGCCAGGAAGGGGCCGCTGCCGCCGGTTTCGACCGTGCAGCGTGTGGAAGACGAGGGCGGATCCGTCTGGCGCCTGTTCGCACCGCCCTACCTCGGTCGGACCTTGCTCGGCAGCCTCCTGCACATCGTCGTCGGCTTCAGCCTCTACGGCTTCATCGGCTGGTTGCCGACGTTCATGGTGAAGGGTGGCCACAGCGTCGTGTCGTCGCTCGGCTACACGACCTTCATGTCTCTGGGCGGTCCGATCGGATCGCTGATCGGCCTGGCGCTGGCCGATGCGATCGGTCGCAGACCGTCGATCATCGGATCGTCGATCGCGGCGGCGGCCTTCGGGTTGGCGTATCCGTTCATGCCGGACGGCGCTCCGCTCGTCGTGGTCGGCTTCCTTCTCGTCACCGCAATCTACGTGATGTTGGCCACCGGCTTCGCCATGCACGTTCCGGAGCTCTTCCCGACCCGCTACAGGCTCCGTGGCACGGCCATCTGCGCGACCGCCGGGCGCGTGACGACGGCGTTGGTCCAATTCGTCGTCATCGCGATCTTCGCGTGGAAGGGGCTCGTCGGCGTGCTGGTGACGCTCGCGGGCATTCTTCTCTTCCAGGCGGTGGTCTTCATGATCTTCGGCTTCGAGACCAAGGGGCGCGCACTCGAGGAAGTCTCGGGCGTGCCGACCGGAACGGAAGCCTCGGCCTCGAGAGAGAAGGTCGTCGGCATCGGAGCCTAGCAGACACGGACCACAAGTAGCAGTGGGTCCGGAGATTCCCTTCGGGCTCAGGGCCGTCGAGCCGTTTGCAGAAGTTGTGATCCTGTAGAGCCGCGACGATAGTCACGACATTCACGTCGCGAATGTGCGCAGAAGAACAATCCATTTCGAAAATGATGATGAATGCGGTCAAATCCGGATCGTCCACTCAGCCAAAGAGCAAAGGGAAGAAGCAATGACCGACATCCAGAAACTGAAGGACACCATAAAGGTCTGCATGTTCGACCAGTACGGCACCGTCGTCGACATGCAGGGCGGCCTCGTCAAGATTGCGACGCCGTTCCTTAAGGAGAAGGGCTGGACGGGCAATCCGAACTCCTTCGTCACCTGGTGGCGCCGGACTCACTTCGAGAACTCAATGATCGACGCACTGCTCCACCGCGAGCACACGCCGTATCGCGAGATCGGTCACCGCGCCGTCTCCCAGGTCATGGACCGGTCGGGCATCAAGTACACAAAGGACGAGGTGAAGTACCTGGTGGGCGAGATCGAGAAGCTCGAATGCTTCCCCGAGGTGCCGGCCGCACTGGCGAAGCTGCAGACCAGGTACAAGCTGGTCGTGCTCTCCAACGGCGACCGCGACATGCTCGAGACGGCCAAGAAGTATCACAAGATCCCGTTCGACAACGTGATCTCCGTCGCCGAGGCGAACTCCTTCAAGCCCCACGTCGCGACCTACACGAAGGCGGCCGAGATACTCGGTCTCAAGATGGATCAGATCCTCTTCGTCGCCAATCACGCGTTCGACGTCATCGGCGCGAAGTCGGCCGGCATGCGCACCGCGATGATCAATCGCCGCGACCGTCCGTTCGAAGAGACGCCGCACAAGCCTGACGTCACCGTCCCCACGATGAAGGACCTCGCGGATGCGATCGTCTAGTACGGAAGCTCTCTCCGGCGTCAAGGTGCTGGACCTGTGCCGCGTCGTCTCCGGCCCCTTCGCCACGATGCACCTCGGCGATCTCGGGGCGGACGTCGTGAAGATCGAAGCTCCCCGTGTCGGCGACGAGAGTCGCCGATACGGTCCTCCGTTCGTCAACGGGGAGAGTTCGTACTTTCTGTCGGTCAATCGCAACAAGCGAAGCTGCGCGATCGATCTGAAGTCGCTGGCGGGGCGGGACGCGGTGATCGCGCTCGCCGGGGCCGCTGACGTCGTGATCGACAACTTCAGGCCAGGGACCCTCGACAAATGGGGCCTGTCCTACCCAGCGTTGAGCGGCGGCAACCCCAAGCTCATCCAGTGCAGCATCTCGGGGTTCGGCCGGACCGGTCCGGACGCGAGCCGGCCCGGTTACGACCTGATCCTGCAAGGCGAGTCCGGCGTCATGGACGTTACCGGAGATCCGGATGGCCCGCCGATGAAGGTCGGCACTTCCATCGCCGATCTGGTCACCGGCCTCTACGCATCGCAGGCGGTGCTCGCAGCACTCGTGAAGCGCGAGAGGAGCGGCGTCGGCGGACGCGTCGATGTCTCCATGCTGGACGCAATGGCCTCGCTGCTGACGTTCAACGCCGGCATGTACTTCGCGTCGGGAGAAAGCCCGAAGCGTCGCGGCAACGTTCACCCCACCATCAGCCCCTACGAAACCTTCGAGGCGAGCGACGGCTGGTTCAATCTCGGCGTCGCCAATGACAAGTTCTGGTCGCTGTTCTGCGCCGTCATCGGTCGCAATGACCTCGAAGCCGATCCCCGGTTCGACACAGCGCCCAAGCGGGCGGCGAACCGCGCCGCGCTTGGCGCGATTCTGCATCCGACCTTCAAGTCCGAGCCGCGCGACCATTGGCTCGAGATCTTCGGCGGCGCCGGCATTCCGTGCGGTGCGATCAGGACGGTCGGCGAGGTCTGCGAAGCGCCGCAGCTTGTTCAGCGCGACATGGTCCAGACCGTGAGGCACAGGGTCGCCGGCGAAGTCAAGTTCATCGCCCGGCCGCTGCGTTTCGACGACAAGCCGCCAACGCCGTCCACGCCGCCGCCGACCCTCGGCGAGCACACCGCCGAAGTGTTCGAGCACTGGCTCGGTTGGACGCGGAAGGAGGTGCTGGACTTCGCCTCCAAGGGAGCCTTCGGGGACGCTCCGCTGAAGCAGTCGGCCGAATAGGAAGCAGAACGGATGGACGAGGCGCAGGTTCGGGAACTGGTCGTGGCGGCCATGGGCGACGGTCGCCATGAATTCGGATCGTTCTTTCTGTCGCGCTTCTTCGGGATGACGGTCTCCTATGAGGCGGACGCCTGCATCGTCTCTCTCGACGTGAAGCCCTACATGTTCAACCCGCAGGGCTCGCTCCACGGCGGCGTGCTGGCAACGGCCCTCGACATCTCGATGGGACATCTCCTTAAACATCAGTTCGGCGCTGGCGCAACGCTCGAGATGAAGGTCCAGTATTTCGCCCCGATCCGGAGCGGCCTGGTGACCTGCCGTGCCAGCTTTCTGAGGCAGGGACGCAAGACCTTCTTCCTGCAGTCTTCGGCCCAGGACGGTTTCCGAGAGACGATCGCTCACGCGACCTCGACGTGGAAGCAACTGTGAACGACGTCGTCTCCAGGTTACGGGAGCTGCTCGGCTCCGACTGCATCACCGACCCGGCGCTGGCGGACGGATACTTTTCGGATTGGCGCGGTCTGCTTCGCGGTAAGGCGGCCTGCGTGCTGCGCCCCAGATCGGCGATCCTGCTCTCGCGGAGCATCCAGATCTGCCGTGAGGCCGGCGTTAGCATCGTTCCTCAAGGCGGCAACACAGGGCTCGTCGGTGGCTCGACGCCGGACGACACGGGCCTTCAGGTCGTGGTCGCCACCGGCGCCATGAACAAGATCAGGACGGTCGATGCCGTCGACATGTCTGTCGTAGCGGAGGCGGGCGCGACCATCGCCGAGCTTCAGAACGCGGCCGCTGAGGCTGGCGCGTTGTTTCCATTAGCTTTCGCCTCGGAAGGCACCGCCACGCTCGGCGGCGCGCTGGCGACAAACGCGGGCGGCATCTCTGCCGTAAGGTACGGGAGCGCGAGAGATCTCCTGCTCGGAATGGAGGTCGTGCTTCCCGACGGACACATCTGGAGCGGCCTGCGCACGCTGCGCAAGGACAATGCCGGCTACGCTCTCAAGCATCTCTTTGCGGGTTCGGAGGGGACGCTCGGCATTATAACGGCCGCGGCGATGAAGCTCGCGCCACTGCCGATCGGCCGCGAGGTCGCCTTCTGCGCAGTCGAGACCGAGGACCAGGTGCTGGATTTCTGGATTAAGCTGCGCGCAGCCGCCGAGGGGAACGTGCGGGCTATCGAGTACCTCTCGGGCTCATGCGTGGAGCTGGCGAGGCGCGAAGGGCTTCGTTCGCCTGTCGAGAAGAAGGACCACTATGTCCTTGTCGAACTGACTTCGAGCCGACCGGATGCCGGTCTGAAGGACATGCTCGAAGGGTTCCTCGCTGATCGGCTCGAAGACGGTACCATTGCCGATGCCGCGCTCGCCCAGAGCGGCGAACAGCAGAAGCAGATCTGGCGTCTGCGCGAGGACCAGACAGAGGTCCAGAAGAAGGCGGGCCGCGACTTCAAGCACGACGTCGCCGTGCCGGTCGCACAGGTACCCGAGCTGTTGCGCCGGAGTCGCGCCGACATCGAAGCCGGATTTCCCGACGTCTCGGTCGTTCCGTTCGGTCATGTCGGAGACGGCAACATCCACCTGAATGTCGTCATGCCGGTGGTGCTCGGCGCGGATACGGCCGCGGAGCAGGGCAAGCAGATCAGCCAGGCGATCTACGACATCGTGCTCTCACTCGGCGGCACGTTTTCGGCGGAACACGGCATCGGTCGGGCCAAGGTCGACCTGCTCGAGGGCAAGAGAGACCCGATCGAGCTCGATCTCATGCGCCGGATCAAGGCGGCGCTCGACGAGGACGGCTCGTTCAATCCCGGCAAGATATTCCGACCATCGCAAAGCGAACCCGCAGAGGTGCGACGATGAAAGCAGTCTATTTTCCTGGCGATCGCAAACTCGAAGTGGGCGACGCTCCGGATCCGACTCCAGGTCCGGGCGAGGTCATTCTCCAGATCAAGGCTTCCGGCATGTGCGCAAGCGACCTGCGGGCGGCCGACGGGGCGGATTCCATCGCTTTAGCCAAAAAGTTCGAGCGATGACTACTGGTCGCCCTTAGCCGAGAAGGGCTCGTCGGCGTATCAATCGATACCGTCGCCGCTGGCCTTGCTGGCCGGCGCGAGATTGTTGTTGGCGATGACGGGATGGTGATGGTCATCATCCCTCTGAACGAACCGCTCCCCTCCTGACGATGCGCAGTCGAAAGCTTGAGCACCTTCTTGCAATGGTCATCGCTCAATCAACCGCCAGCCGCCTCCTGGCTTTCGGTACAGTACCGCAGTGTGCCTGTTAAGGTCGCTTAGGCGATGACTCTTGAAACGCTCTGCTCTCGGTCGAGAGTCGGAGGAAGCTAGCCCGGTTCACCCAGAACTGGTATGCCCGTGAGCGCCGCCGACTCAGGTCAAAGGGCGGCTTGGCCCGAGCGTCGCTTTTCGTACAACGTGTCTCATTCGCCGGGGACTGATGACGATTGACGGTATCGAACCGAAAAGGGTGAGCAGCGGCGGTGGCCATTGCGCCTAAGGACATGCGCTCACTTTATCGATTGACCTCGATAGCTGGCGAAGGAGCCATATCTCAAAGCCACGGAAATTTTACTGTGAATTCAAGACCGAAACGTTGGGACGGATGTAGGGGCGGGATTTGTCCGTCAACTTTGAGAGATTGTGCTTGCAATTCAACACGGTACTGCAGTCTTGGATGATCGAGTGGGAATAATTCACTCCCGCCCCGGAGCGGTTTGCGGTCTGGACTTTGGGACGTCGAACACTACGCTTGGGACAATCATCGGCGATAGCCCGGTGTTGGCCGCGCTTGAGGGCGATCACGTCACGATTCCAAGCGCAATCTTCTACAAAGCCGGCGCCGGCACCCATATCGGCCGTCGTGCCATCGAAGCTTATGTCGAGGGTGACGCCGGGCGACTGATGCGCAGCCTCAAATCGGTGCTCGGCACGACGCTGATCGACGAGACCACCCGCGTCGGCCGCGAGCGCGTCAGTTTCCGTGATGTCATCGCTTACTATATTGGCGCGGTGAAGCGGCGCGCGGAAGAGATCGTCGGACACCCGTTGCGTCACGTCGTGCATGGCCGCCCGGTCCATTTCATCGATGACAATCCGGCTGGCGATGCCAAGGCGGAGGCGACCTTGCGCGATATAGCCAAGCGAATAGGCTTTGAAGACATCTCATTTCAGTTCGAGCCGATCGCAGCGGCGCTTGACTACGAACGTCAAATCGGGACCGAGGAAATCGCGCTGATCGCCGATATCGGCGGCGGAACGTCGGACTTTTCAATTGTTCGGTTGTCGCCGGAGCGGCATCGCCATGCCGAGCGCAAGGACGATATCCTGGCCAACGACGGCGTCCGCATCGGCGGCACCGATTTCGATCGGTATCTCAGCCTTGGTGTCGTGATGCCCTTGCTCGGCTATCGCTCGGCCATGAAGCGGGAGGATCTGGAAGTCCCGTCGAGCTATTTCCACGACCTCGCGACGTGGTCGAGCATCAACCGCATGTATGACTCGAAAGTCATCAGCGAAATACGTCAGGTGCGTTATGAGGCGAAGCAGCCGGAATTGCTCGATCGTCTGGTGCGGGTGCTCGACGAGCAGCGCGGACACACGCTTGCGATGGATGTCGAAGGCGTCAAGATAGGGCTCTCGGAGACGCCGAAATCCAACATCGCGTTGGAGTGGATCGAGAAGGGCCTGGAAGCCGAGGTGCGACGCAAGGATCTGGTCGGTTACACCCAGCGTCTTGCCGACCGCATCGAGGCGCGGATCGACATTTGCCTGAAGCAGGCGGGCCTTGCGGGAGCCGACATCGACGCGGTGTTTCTGACCGGAGGGTCGGTTCAACTGGCCCATGTCCGCAAGGCAATCACGGCGAAACTGCCGGCGGCGCGGGCGATTGATGGCGATACGTTCGGGGCTGTCGGCAAGGGACTGACCATCGAGGCCGCACGGCGTTACGGGACCTCTTAAGGGGCGCTCACGCCGGCGGCGAGCCAGGCCTCCCCGAAGGCTTCGTCGGCCGCTAGCCATTCCCAGGCCCGGCCTCGCCGTCCGCGAGGCGCGCACGCTTCTTCACAGGCGGCTGATGTGTCCGACTGAGCGTTGCAATCACCGCCGCAGGCGAAGCCGCAGCGGCGGCATGCTCGCGGTGCGGGGCGAGAGGGCAAAGCGCCTCGGGAATTCGCCCCGCTGCTCCATCTCGTAGATCGTGCTGTCGGCGAGCGGAACCATCTCACGTAGCTGTTGACGACGGATAGTCCGCCGCAGTGGGACGTTAGATGATGTTATTGCCATTCCATGCCTCCTATCGGTTTGCGGTCTTGAGATACAAAGCGATAGGTGCGACGCCACCGAGGATGCGCAGGGCGCCGTTCGAAGAGCATCCCGATCACCGACGGCAGGTCGCGTCGGCTCGCCGTCATTCATCAGAAGCGGGGCATGACTTGGAATCGTGAGGATCGTGCCCTTGTAGGCTGCGGACGAGGAAATCGAACACTCGTTGCGATTGGTCTGGCAAGAAGTGATAACCCTCTTCAATGAAATAGACTTCGGCGTTGGGAACATGCCGCTCGAGCCGAAGGCGTGTGTCATAAGAATCGATAAGCGCGTCACGCCCGCCCACGATGGCGAGGAGCGGCATTGCGAGCGCCTCCAGTGCTGCATTGCTAAGCTGCGGAATCTTGACAGCGCGTGGTTTGATAGCCCGGCTGATACTCTCCATGAGAGGGGAGATCGCCTCAAGATCGATCGGTAGATGCTTCGGTGCTGGTCCGAACACCTTTTCAACAATCTTCTGCTTTCCCCAGGCTCCGAGCAGCAAATAGGGTGCGACAGCGAGGAGAAAGTTCTTCTGCCGTCCGATGCCTGCGGGGCAGATCAGCGCCAGCGCGGAAGCTCGTGACGGCCGCCGCATGGCATAGTCGAGCGCCAGCCAGCCGCCGAGTGATGTGCCCACCAGCGCTGCACGGGCAAGTCCAAGCCCGGTGAAGACATCGTCGAGCCAGAGCGCGTAGGTGTCGCCGATGAGCGGCGGCCTCACCCGAGCGCTCAGTCCAGCCTCGCCGATCATATCGACCGCATAAAGCCGGAAGCGACTTGACCAGAGTGCGATGTCGGGCCGCCATGCGGCGCTGTTCGCCTGGGCGCCGTGGAGCAGGACCACGGGAGGCGCCGTCTCGGGACCGCAGGCGAGCACGAACGTCGCGCCTTGCGAAGTCGACAGTTCAATCTCCTGTTTTGGCACAGGCCAGTGGTCGAGCACGGCGCGGTATTCCCGCGAGCTATGGCGGAATCTGGGTGATGACGGCCTGAGAAGGGCGGCGTATCGAGGCGGGTAACCAGCCAGCCAGAA
>NZ_JBVBEF010000162.1:0-10402 GCF_055456055.1 Bradyrhizobium sp. LeoB3 | reverse complement strand
ACGCTGGAACAGGCGCACCAGCGCGGGATGATCCGGAATGACGGTCAAGAACCCGAGAAACGGCGCATTCCTCCGGTAGTCAGAGGCCCCACAGTTCACGCCATTGAGGGCTGCGCTTAGGCGCAGTCACAGGGGTGGGCGCCGGATGCATCGGCCATGGCCCTGGAATCGTTGGTCGGCCCATGCCTAATCGCCTGCTCGGTCTAGTGCTTGGCGTCATGATTTGGGACTTGGCCAGCCTCGTAATGAAACCAGACATCGTTTGGGTCGCAGCCGTCACTATCTACCTGCTTTGGGCAGGCACGCGCTAGGGAGCGCTGGTTACGAGGATGGTTGCTTTAGAGAAGCTGCGTCGTTAGTCCTCAAGGATAGATTTTGTGGCCTCAAATACTTGTTCCGCCGTGCCCTTAATTATGCCGTTCGCCCATGCCTGAAACACGGTTACGTAGGCATTCTTGGAGGCATCTTCGTCCGCAGAGAAATAAACTTCGTCCGTTGCGGGGTCCAATACGAGCGCCCCTTTGTCGATGCAAATTTCCTCGATAAGCACCATACGCTCTTCGTGTTCGGCCAGATGACGCTTTACAATGCTCATTGCAACTCCTGCTTGGCGCTACGCATAGCAGCATAGAGATGTTTGCGATAGGCTATGACCATGGCAGGAGCAAACTACCTATGAGCACACACGCACGAGAATTTATCGACTTTTGGATCCAGAACAGTGTTCATGCCGCTGAGCAGCCGGGGAACGTTGGCGCTTCTCAAGACGTGGCGGAATTGACGCGGCGATGCCGCGAAATGGCTGAGCGCGAAGGAATCTCAAACCAGTCGATCCGCGGCGAGGTCGGCGACCTGGCTGAATACATCCGCGGCAAGCTCGATGCCGCAAACATGGCCGAGAAGGAGCGGCAACAGAACAAGCCAACACAACCGGACTCGCTGTGAAGAGCGCCTGCAGTATCGTTAGGCGTATGGCGGCACCTCGACCAGCGTACCGATCAAGCGCAAGAGAGCCTGGTGCTCAGGTCCTTTGGCGTCGCTGCGCAAAAACTCGCCCAACTCGATATGTGACAATCGACCACCGGATGGTGCATTCGGCTGATGGATGATGAAGGCATTCCCAGTCGTCGGCTCGCGCCCCAGGAACCACGCATCTCCGTTCGGACTACGATAAAGCTCGCGGCGTTCTGGCAAGGTGGCTCTCGTTTCAAGATCAGTAACTATGATGCCAGTGTACCGAGCAACCAACAATAAATCCGCCCAGTACAGTTTGTTGCGAGCCGACAATCATCTTCGTGTCTGAACGCACGTGAGCCCACTCAACCTTTACGATTGAGCAGGCCGCGCCGCCATCCCAGTACATCCGTGGGAGGCGATTAACGATCCGGCACGAACCTCAAGGATCATGCCGGATGAAGTCATCACATCAGCGAAAGATTTTCCGCGCTGGTTTTGCCGCGCATGCTGTCGGTCTTCACGTCGAAACCAACCTTCTGGCCTTCGGCGAGTCCGGCAAGGCCGGCGCGCTCGACCGCGCTGACATGAACAAACACGTCATTGCCGCCATCGGTTGGTTGGATGAATCCGAAGCCCTTTTGGGCATTGAACCACTTGACGGTACCTGTTGACATTTTTCTTCTCCAAACATGTGAAAACGTCGCGCGGATTACGCGACGTCTGAATTCAACTGACGATGTCTTTGGAAAAGGGCCGCTTGGACCATTCAACAAGGCGCAACGGCTATCGAACTCCCACAACCTATACACTTTCCGGTAGAATGCAAGGTGCATCGCCCCCATCCCGCCCAGATATCACCGGAGGCACCGCCGCGCGACCGTGATCTGCGCCCAGGAGTAGCTTCCTTGAGGGCACAAGCCAACGCCTTGCCCTACCCGTGCTCGGCGAGCTTGGCGCGCACCAGAGCGCAGTCAACACCCCGCAGGGAGTTCAGCCGCGCCGGCGATGCCGGCCGCAGCCAGCGGGGGCCAGTCTCGGGGCACGAGGCCATCGGCCTCGGCGCCGCCTAAACGGATCGGCAAGTGTATTGTTCCTTATGGCGATACCCAGAGCACGGAAGCAACGATCGAAACTCCCATGGCTACAGAAAAGCCGACGAGCCACCAAGCGTGCCCGATGCCGGAGGTCCGCTGCCGCTCTTTATCAGGCCGCGCGCTAACCTCATTGGCAGCGGCCAGCCGAACCTGGGCTGTAGTGTTTGGGGTTCCCCCAGCTTCGTCGTCTGTGCCGAGGGGAGCGGCCGCTGGGTCTCCAGCATCTATCTTGTCTCCGGCGTAACCCTGGTCGATTGCAATGCGCAGTTGCTCGGTTGTCTCGATAGCCTTGTTCGGATTGAAGTCGGCAGGTGCCGGCGGGGAAGAACTTGATGCGCGATTGTCGTTCATGTACAACAACTGAGGCACGGTGTGAAAGGTTGCATAAGGCCATCTCGCCGCATGAAACCTTGGCTGCACCTCCTCACCGGGCCTGCGTAGGCGACGGCGGTGCGATGTCTTTCTGCTCACGTTGTTCGTCGCGCTCACGGCGCAACTCTTCCCGCTTTGGTTCAATTCGTTTCTCGCGATCGAGCCTTAGCTCTTCCCGCTTTGGCCCAATTCGCTTCTCGCGATCAAGCTGCAGTTCTTCCCGCTTTGGTCCAATTCGGTGCTCCCGATCGAGCTGCAGTTCTTGCAGCTTTGGTTCTATTCTTTTCTCACGCTCGAGCCGCAGTTCCTCCCGACGCTGTTTTAGCCGTTCACGAGTGGCGTTGACGGTAGATTGACCTTCCTCGTTGGTCAGCTTGTCATCCGTTGCGTGGTCCTGCGCGAAGCACACGCTTGAAAAACCCACGGCTAGGCAAGCCATGGCTATAAAAAATAGATTTCGCTTCATGCTTTCGGCGAGCCCACAATCTGAGTGCAAAACGGGCCGGAGCCTCTCTGCACCGTTGCTCCACGACCGGGTAATGCGGCACTGTTGAGCGCGTTCCTAACGAATGACGCGCCAGTCTAGGGAAGATGAACAGGCTCAACGGCCGAGCTACTGCCGGTTTAGGACTGCCGGCAGTTCAGGAAGGCCGTGAGAGGGGCTAATCAGTATTCTCGATTGATCCCCGGCTCAGCCAGAGCGCGATTCCGAACGAAGCCATCCCGGTGCCGCAGCTCGCGGATGTCCTGCTCTGCTCAGGCGCTCGTCGATCACGCGGATGTCGCCGCGCATGTCGGCGTTCTTGCTGACGGCCTCTATTGATCTCAGATGCATTCAAGGCGCACCCCTTTGAGGAGGAGAGATCGGGCCGGAGCTATTCCGGGCGCCTGCGACATGGGCCTGGAGGGCCTGGTCTCCAAGCACAAGGAACGCTCCTACCGCGCCGGCCGTTGTGACCACTGGATCAAAGTCAAGAACCGGAGCCATCTGAGCTTTGAGCGGGTGAAGGACGCAATCTCGTGATTTTCTGCGCCAGGTGCGATAGCTGCCGCTGGGTTTGCGAGAATCATCCGGACAAGCCGTGGCTTGGAGAACGGGCGTGCGATAGCGGCGGCGCCGGCATGCCCTGCCCCCGATGCGACCCCAGTGACGAAGAGACCCCGCCCGACATGCCAGCGGGCTTCAAAGCCGATCCAGTGGAAGGCGGTGGAGATTATCGACGTCCCGCCCTACGATCCGGATACGCGTTCCTGGTCGGAGCCCGAGCCTGCCACCAGCTTCCGCACGATCGACGGCAAGCCGATACACTGGCGCGACGAGCGCGGAGTTGTGCATGCTTGCGAGGGCGCGGACATCCATCCCGACGTAAAAGAGCGTATTGGACGCTGTGCGCCAAGGACGCGCCGAACGACTGGGTCTACCTGGATGATCGAGAAGCGATCACCTGTTCGCGTTGCCAGGAACTAGCACACGTTGCGAACGAGTCTTGAAACACCTGACGAAGTGCGATCCGGCGCGCCGCCTCAGCACAGATTCTTCAGCTAAAAGGAACGAGGCCCGTAGGGAGCGTTTCCACGGGCCTCGCGTGCAACCATCGAAGTGCGGCCTAAGAGGTCGTCGACGATCATCTACTTCGGAAGGTAGCTCCCATACAACTCCGGTCGAATACGGTGCCTAACTTCCCTCCAGTTGGCATTGAATGTAATAGTCGGCCCGCATGGTAAAAGACGCAGACTATGAACGCCAGCGAGCTGAGGAAGCTCTTCGAGAGGCTGAGAAGGCCGTCAGCTCCTTGGGAAAGCAAGCATGGCTTAAGGTAGCTGCCGAATGGATCCGATTGGCGCAGGGATGCCGACAATCGAGGTGGCTCGCTGTAGCCCCAAAAAGAAACGAGGCCGCAAAGGGATGAACCCTCTGGGCCTCGGTTCGCTCATCCCCGGGGCTGGGGGGCAGCGTTGGTGCAGGGATGACCGAATACCTCAACTCTGCTGGGCAGGCCGGTTCTCCGCAAGCAATACCTTTCGCGGAGAGGGAGTTCCTTGTGGATGGTAGCATTCTACTAAAATGTAAATGCTCGAAGTGTCATACGAGCCCGCGGCCCATCCGATGTGACCACTGGATCAAGGTGAAGAACCGGACGCATCCCGTTTCGAACGGGTGAAGGATTCGTTCCCATGAAATCTCAAATGCGATCGATTCCCGGATAGAAGCTGTCGCCTCGGCCTGTCGTTGACGGCGGCAGGTCGGGCCGACCATTCACTTGATAAGCGCCTTGAGCTTGTCTTCTGAAGCGCGCCAGGCCCATTTCGGAGACCGGACGCTGCTCAAAGCGGGGCCAAGTGCCGCTCGTGGCCGTTCAGCGACATGCCGACGGATTCTGACCATGTCTGTTCATCGGGCTAGACCGGAAGTGACCGACTGATGGCCAAAACGACGCTGATGACTCGAGCGGACATTTCGAAGGCACAAGAGAAAGTGGATTAAGCACTTGACTGCAACCACTTCGAGAAGGCTCGGATAGTCCTCGCGCGCAGATGGCTTGGCCTGCTGACCACATAGAAGCTATAGCCGGACAGGCTCAACTTGAACGCTTTCACGAGCGTGCCGGCGGCGAGTTCGTGTGCCACGAGCACATCACTGAAAATCCCCACTCCCTGCCCGGCGATCACCGCCTCGATCGCGTGCAGTTCTTCGCGGAAACTCAAGTGCTGCATGTCCTTGAACTGGGGCACTTCGCGCCACCTGCGCTGAGCCGCGGCAAGCCATCTCTGCCATGTGGGCGGCTCACGATCGGCGGGCGACCAATAGGAGTGGATCAGAACGTGGTTTGCGAGGTCGACTGGTCTCTTCAGTCGTCCCGTTGAGAGCAAACGCGGATTGCAGACCGGCCAGAATGTATCGCTGAAGAGATCATCGACGATTCCGTCTGTCGGCGGTACTCGGCTGGTCGCATAACGAATGGCGACATCGCCATCTCCGGCCTGCAGATCGAGCACTGTGTCCGTGCCGATGACTTCCAGCGGCACGTCGGGATGCAACTTCCGCCACACGGGCAGGCGGGGCACGAGCCAGCGGCTGGCGAAAGCGTTGGTTGTCGTCACCCGAAGAGGCTGTTGGTCGCGCTCCTGCTTGACGGCCCCAATCGCAGCGGCAAACATCTCAAGCCCGCCGCGAATGGCGGGGAATAGCCGCGCTCCGGCATCGGTCAGCGAAAGAGGCCGTGGTCTGCGGCGGAACAGAGCGCGACCACAATACTGCTCAAGCAATCCGATCTGGTGGCTGATCGCCGTTGGCGTCACGCCGAGTTCTGCCGCGGCCTTCTTGAAGCTTAGGTGGCGGGCGGCAGCTTCAAAGGCGCGAAGCTCGATCAGTGGCGGCAGCTTGTGCATGCGGCCAGTCTAGGTGAAATCAATTCACCGTCACCTGAATTCTTCGGGTTTGCTCCGAGACGGCCAACAATTGAGGATATGATGGATTGAACCGAGGAGACCGTGTCATGTCGTCCATCGCATTCGCCGGCGCCGACCTTAGCGCCTCCTTCGGAGGACAACTCCTCAAACCAACGGACGAAGGCTACGAGGAGGCGAGAAAGGTCCACAACGGGCTGGTCGACAAGCGGCCAGCATTGATTGCCAGATGCCGCAGTGTGGCCGACGTCGTGGATGCCGTCGCTCTTGCGACCAAGCTCGGCCTCGAGGTCGCGGTTCGTGGCGGCGGCCATAACGTGGCCGGACGCGCGACCATCGACGGCGGGATAATGATCGACCTGTCCCCAATGAGGGGCGTCCACGTCGATGCTGTCGGCAAGACCGTACGGGCGCAGGGCGGGGTCACCTGGGGCGAGGTCAATCGCGAGACGCAGCTTCACGGACTTGCGGTCACCGGCGGCGTGGTCTCGACCACGGGGATCGCCGGACTAACCCTCGGCGGAGGACTGGGCTGGCTGATGGGCAAGTACGGCCTGGCGCTCGATAATTTGCGGGCGGTCGAACTCGTCACCTCCGATGGCGAGGTCTTGCGGGCCAGCCAGCAAGAGGAGCCCGATCTGTTCTGGGCCGTCCGCGGCGGCGGCGGAAACTTCGGGATCGCCACCAGTCTCGAATACGACCTCCACCCAGTAGGGCCAACCGTCATCGGTGGCCCAATCATCTACCCTATCGAGCGCTCCCGCGACGTGCTCGAATTCTTCCGGGTCAGCACGCGATCGCTACCGGACGGGCAGACGCTGTTCGCAACCCTGACACATGCGCCCGATGGGTCCGGCACAGAGGTAGCCGCCCTGGTCACCTGCCACTGCGGCCCGGCGGCGGATGCCGAACGAGCCATGCGGCCGTTGAAACAGTTCGGAGCCCCCATCTTGGATGAAATCGGGCCGACGCTCTACTGCCAGCTCAACAGCATGCTCGACGCCAACTACCCCAGAGGCGCCCTCAACTATTGGAAATCGAACTTCCTCATGGAGCTGAGTGATGCTGCGATTGCGACCATGATCGAATGTTTCGCCCGCTGTCCGACGCCCATGGGCCAGCTGCTTCTTGAACACATCCACGGCGCAGCGATCCGTGTTGATGCAGGGGATACCGCATTTCCGCATCGGCAAGAGGGCTACAACTTCTTGATCCTCGCGCAATGGATGCAGCCTGGCGATACGAGCCGCTGCATCTCGTGGGCACGCGAAACCTACGAAAGCATGCGGCCCTTCTTCGCCTCCGGCCGGTATGTCAACTATCTCGATGATGACGAGGCTGGCGATTCCGTCGCTGCTGCGTATGGACCGAACTACCGGCGTCTGCAGCGGATCAAAGCGAAATACGATCCGAAGAACTTCTTCCGCATGAACCAGAACATCCGGCCGCTGGCCTGATCACCAGGTGCGGGCATTTCGTCTCTCTCATCCTGATCCAGGATGTCAGTAGAAGGCCTCTACGCTGCGGCCCGGTTCTATGGTTGGTCCGGCGTGCCGATCCCGGAGAGGACTCGCAAATGGCTGTCGTGTGCCGACCCGCTCGCATGGACGACCTGAAGCGAGCCGATGAGATTGTGGTCGCCAGCATCAATGAACTCACTGAACGGCGGGGCTTCGGAAAGATGGCATTCTCTCACCCGCCGAATTTTCAAGCGTTCTCGCTCAGGGACGATCCCGAAGGTCTATGGGTAGCCGATGACGACGGAGAAATCATCGGCTTCGCGTGGAGTTGGGTTTGTGGCGAGCTTTGGTGTTTGGCACAGCTGTTCGTGGCGCCTGATCGCCAGAGCAACGGCATTGGCAATCAGCTTATCAGCAAGACGTTCGCTCACGCACAAATGCGCGGAGCATCCATTAAAGCGCTGATTACCTTCACGTTCAACAACGTGTCTCAGGGGCTTTACATCCGCCACGGACTGTTCCCGCGCTTTCCGATCTACATGGTCAGCGTGCCTCGTGACCGCCTGGCGTCGCGGTTGGCTGAGCCGCGGCTCCATCTTGTATCTGTCACGGCCAAGACAGCCAGGTTCGATCAGCTGGCGCTCATTGATGTCAGTGCTCTCAGCGTTTCCAGAGAGAAGCATCATCGCTATCTCCTGGGCGACAGCACGACGAGCGGGTTCACCATCCACGCCGGCGGCGAGTGCGTAGGGTATGTCTATATTTCCGATGGACACATTGGCCCGCTTGCGGTCCATCGGCCAGATCTCGTGGGCCCCGCGTTTGCTGCTGCGTTGTCGTTCGCAGCACGGAGCAATTCTCCAACCATTTCGGCCTTCGTGCCGGGCGCGAGCGAGCCAGCGCTCAAGGCGGCGACCGACCATGGGATGCGTCTAACGTTCCCGATGGTGCTGATGTCGAATCAAGAATTCGGAGATTGGGTCAGCTACCTCCCGCGCAACCCGGGCTTCATGTAGCCCAATCCAGGTGATTTGAAAGTAAATAACGTCATGGGTAGCCGCGATTGCGGCCGACCGTTTCCTGCGTCTCGCTTCGTTCGCCGATCGATTGCGCGATTTGACATGTCACAAGGACGGGAGTTTCAGTCCGATAATGCCTAGCAACGCGCCGCTTGCACCCAATCCCCTGTGCGGAAGTCGCCTTTTGGCCCAAATGCGACATCAGATTCTATGGTGCCGCTCGAAGGTGAGTCACGTCATCCTTCCCATCTTTCACAGTCGGTTTGGCAATGTGGCGACGCTGCAACCTTGGCGCTGGAGCTGCCGCTTTCGGTGATCTCTACGCGCGGGGCGAGCGGGTGCTGGCGCGCAACGAAAGCCTGGCGGCAATGCGACTCGCTCAGGCTTGCCCGGCTCGGGTACAGATCTTTCTCGGATTGCCGCGAACCGCAGTCTCTCAAGGCCGCCGAAACGCCACCGCAGCGGATTTTTTCATCTCGGTTAGATACTGACGGGCAGCCTTGCTTATTGCGCGAATGGCCTGCCAGGCCTCGGTGTTTTTCAGCCATGCCTTGGCTTCGCGGAATTTTGTGTACGCCCAAGCAAAGGCGGGAATTGTCATCAGTTTGTCGCGGGTAAGGCTGAACAGGCGCTCGACCAAGATGAGCTTTAGAAGCTCGCCGACGATCAATGTTACAACACTGCTCACCATCTGACCGGTAGCGGCCAGATAAGCCGCCATCGGTTTGACCGGTTCCAGCAGGATCACCGGTACCGAAAACAACGCCAACGACGGGTAGGGCCTCAACGATCTGATCCAGGCGCGCAATCGCCTCAGCACCACACGCTCGGCCAGCCAATCCGAGATCGGCTTGGCGATGGCCATGAAAGCCGCGTCCGCCAAGAAATACAGGGCGGCCAAAACATAAGTGATCGGTTTCAGAACTCGCTTCAAGGTCAACTCTCCTAGCAAATCCAAACACCGAGAGTTCGAAAGGTTTCACCTGCCCAGTGCGATGCGGGTCTCATTTCACGGAACAGGTCAGTTCCCCTGACCCCAATTGCTCTTCGATATCAGGGAGCTTATTCCCGCGCGGCCTAGGCCGAGGATTATCGCCGTGAAGGGATGAGGTCAGATGAGAGCGGGTCTCCTCCTTGTTGCTGCATTCGTGGTGACGGAGCTCCGGACCCCACCGCACGCCATCCTGTGCACAGTCGCTCGGCCAGACAACGGACCGGTCGAGCGTATGGCGCGATACGCTCGGCCCGCGCGATAAGCTAACAGCGGCAGACCGGCTCGGAAGCCACCACAGGCAAAACGAAGCCCCACTCGGGCCGATGTCGCCTCCATCGAGGCAAGCATGCGCCAGTGCAGGCGGCGATCACTGCACTGGACCCTAGTGCGGCACTTACACTGTCTGGTTAGTCCCGATGCGGGTGCGGGCAAACTGTAAAATGGTCCGCTCACCGAGGTGGACCGGAAGTGACCGGTCGACTTCTCAAACGGCGCTTTTGACCCTGGCTGTGTGAAAAGCCACGAGTCGGCTACGATTCCTCCGTTTCCTGATTGGGGGATACGGATGGGACGCTTCGTTGAAGGCGCGGACAGATCCCAGCTGACGCTGTTGCCGGAATGCCTGGAGGATTGGGTAAGTGAGGACAACGCGGTCCATGTGATCGATGCGTTCGTCGAGGCGCTCGACCTGCATGGAATGGGGTTTGAGCGCGTGATCGCGAAGGAGACGGGCCGGCCCTCCTATCATCCGGCAGTCCTTCTGAAGCTTTACATCTACGGTTATCTCAATCGGGTGCAATCCAGTCGTCGTCTGGAACGTGAGGCGTGCCGCAATATCGAGGTGATGTGGCTGATCGGCCGCCTGGCTCCCGATCACAAGACGATCGCCGATTTCCGGAAGGACAATGGTGCGGCGATCCGGAAGGTTTGTGCGAAGTTCATTGCATGCCGGCAAATGGGCCTGTTGCAGACCCCAAGCGTCGCAATCGACGGCAGCAAGTTCAAGGTGGTGAACAACCGAGACCGCAACTTCACGCATGCCAAGATGGCGAGGCGGATGGCGCAGATCGAGGAAAGCGTCGGTCGATATCTGCGTCA
>NZ_JBVBEF010000161.1:0-10661 GCF_055456055.1 Bradyrhizobium sp. LeoB3 | reverse complement strand
CACCGGCCTCGCCGTGGCAGAATGGAGTTGCCGAACGGTTGATCGGATCGATCCGCCGCGAGTGCTTAGATCACATCATCGTCTTTGGTGAGACGCATCTACGACGGATTTTGCGATCCTACGCACGCTATTACAACGACATCCGAGCGCACCGGTCGTTGGACAAAGACGCGCCGGTTGCCCGCCCGGTTCAGCGGACCGGAAGCATTAAATCACACGTCATTCTTGGCGGACTTCACCACCACTACGCCCGAGCTCAGGTTTTCGGTACAGACAGCTGGTGCGATCTCTCACAAAATGAGAAGTTCTCATTAAAGGAATAAGGCGCCCTAATGCGTATCGAAAATTCGTTGATACGCGCCGACGGCGTCCCTGATCGCAGCGAGTTCGGCAGCCGTCGGCTCGTCGGGATTGTTCGCCGGCGGCAGGCTGCCGAACTTCAGGAGACAGGCCATCAGAAGCATTCGCGCCTTCGTCGCTGTGAGGTTGGAGCCCGCGATGAAATAGGGGTGCGGATCGGCAAAGCCTTCGGGGCTACCGCGGCCGACGCGCACCACGGGCAGGCCGCTGTAGATCGCTTTCTGCAACGCCGCCTGCCGAACCGACGACGTCATCTTGCCGTATGGCACCGTGCCTTCGACGACGAAGCCGGCCAGGCGATTCTTCGCCAGCTTGCGCTCCACCAGTGCGACGAGATCGGTGGTGACATCGGGATCCTCGAAATACTCCTCGGCATAGAAGCCGCCATCCTTGACGATCGAGATGGAGGGAATGGCGCCCTCCAGGAGATCGCCATTGTCCTCGCGGATCCTGGTCTCGTTGCGCCTGACAATCCCGTCTGAACGCAAAGCGACCGGTACCGAGAGTGGAATCTTCGAGAGATTGACCTCCGACAGGTAGGTGTGCTTCAGCGCCGGCACGTAGTGCAGGACGGCGGCGCCGTGATAGCCCATGCCGCCGAGAATGCCGCCGTGGCCGCCGGTCGCGACATAGCCGCCCGGCCGTGCGTCGACCTTCATCACTTCGCGCGCGGCGAAGAAGCGCTGCTCCTGCAGCACGATGACGCCCGCGCGGTTGCGGCCCTGCTCATCGGCCCAGACTCGTGAGGCGATGTACTCGACGGAATCGGTGATGTTCTTCGGACCGTCATGGCTGAGCTCGCCCTGTGGCCGCTGCGCGGCATTACCGCAAATCGGAATCGTCGTGTCGATCAGAAGATTGAACCAGTAGGCGACTTCCTCGATCTGGGGACTGCCCTGCGTGTAGATCGCACCGTCATATCTGTTGCTATCGAAGATCCGGCGGGCGGCGTTGGTAAGACGCGCCAAGGCCGGCCGCGGCGGCGCTTCGCCGAGGTGATAGGGCCTGTAGGCGAAGAAATCCTTGCTGCGGGTTTCCGGCGGAATGTCGCCCTCCCCGACGTCGGTGCGCAGCGATGCCAGCAGCCCCTTGGTGTACCCCGCCGGCGGCAGCACCCGGTAGAAATCGACGTCCGCAAAGGCGGAGATCAGATTGCCGACGCCCTCCGCGCCGACGCTCAAGCGGTCGATCTCCTCGAAACTGCGTGAGCCGTCAGGATAGAACGACTGCCTCGCCTGCGACGCCGGCGCACCTGGCTCCGTGCACTCGCCTTCCCAGGCCTCGCCATCCGCCTTCCGCGCCATATAGGGCAGCGGATAGAGACCGTCCTCCGGCCTGATCTCGATTTCGAACACCGCCTTGTCCGTCGCGCTCATGCGTTCGCGACGGAAGATGCCGTTAACATCCAGATAACCGTCGGGCGGACCATAGAGCTCGGCGGCATCCGCCTCCAGCGGATGAGCGGAGAAGCATTCAACATAGACCGTGGCCGGGGCCGCCAGCCGCTGTGCCCGCAGCGCATCGAACCGCGCATCGCTGCCGTCGCGATTCGTGCGTGGCGGCAGCCCGTATTTTCTACGCGCCTTGTTCGAGGTGACGAGCGGCGGCGAGTTCTGAATGGTCGCCGTCGGCCCAGCCAGATGGGCGATCCTCGGTCGGTGTGCCATGCGCGTATTCCCCTTGCCCGGCCGCGGCTGAACACGCGGCTTTTCGACGCCGGGCTTCAGCCGGGCTCGTAAATCACTCCGCGGCCTGTCTGGAAGCTGCGGCGGTGCCGAGCACGCCAACCACTTCCCCGGTGGTCATGATGTCGGCGAACAGCGCCACCATGTTGTTCAGCGTGGCATTGTGCTCGGCGTCGGTCATCGCGGCATTGCCGTCGGCGACGAAGATGATCTTGTAGTTCATCTGCATCGCGTCGCGCGCGGTCGATTCGCAGCACACATTGGTCGCGGTCCCCGTGATGATGAGGGTGTCGATCCCGCGCTCCTGCAGGATCTCGTGCAGCTTCGAGGAGCCCGGCACGAAGGCGCCGAAGCGGGTCTTGTCGACGATCAGGTCGCTCGACTGCACGTCCAGGCCCGGCCAGAGCGCAAAGCCATGGCGGCCCCGGCTGAACGTATCGATCATCGCCCTGCGCCGCTCAGGCGAAGCGAAGTCGGTGAACCAGCTCGACCAGCTCACCAGGGTCTCGTCGTCGATCAGGTAGCGGATGAACACGTTGAGGCCGCCGGCCTCCCGCACAGCCGCGCAGATCGCATTGACGTTAGGAACGATCTCGCGCGCCACCGGCAGCTCGACCGTCGCGCCGGGCTCCATGAATCCGTTCTGCAGATCGACGATGATATGCGCCGTGCGTGCGGGATCGATATTGCCGAATATGTGCAGCCCGTCGCGATAAGCCTTGATGCGGTCCAGAATCTCGGGGGACATCTCGATCTTGTGCATGGCGACCTCTCTGTCTGTGCGCTCCGTTGCGCTGGTTGTTGTGCCGGCAATGCCGGCCTTGCCGACTTCGTGACCCGCTTGTTGCGGGTCCGAAGTGTTCCTACTCGGCGGCGACATAGGCGCCGAGCTCGCGGGTCTCCCCCAGTGCGTCGGGCGTGACCTCTCCCGTGATCGAGCCTTTTTCGATCAACAGCACCCGGCCGGAAAGACGCCTGATGAAATCGAGATTCTGTTCGACGACGATGATGCCAAGGCCCCGATGACGGTGCAGGCCGATCAGGATCTCGAGGATCTCCTCGACGATCGATGGCTGGATGCCTTCGGTCGGCTCATCCAACAGCAGCAGCTTCGGCCGCCCGCACAGGCAGCGCGCCAGCGCCAGGATCTGCTGCTCGCCGCCGGAGAGCGCGCCGCCGCTGCGATCGATGATCGAATCTAGTCGGGGAAACCGCGCCAGCACATCCTTCACGGTGTTCTCTTCGGAATGAACACCATCCTCGATGAAGCCCATCCGCAGGTTCTCGCGGGCCGTCAGATTCGGAAAGATCGCGCGGCCCTGCGGAACGAAGCCGATGCCGGCGCGGGCGCGGCGGAACGAGGACAATCTGCTGATGTCGGCGCCATCGAACCGGATCGCGCCTTTCCTGAGCGGGATCTGTCCGATCAGGGTCCGGAGCAGCGTGGTCTTGCCCATGCCGTTATGGCCGAGCACGCCGACAACCTGCCCTTCGGCCATGCTGAAGTTGATGCCAGAGAGCACGGGGATGCGGCCATAGCCGGCGTGGATGTTGTCGACCTGAAGCATCACGCGGCCACCGCCTTGCCGAGATAGACGTCGCGTACCGCCTGGCTGTTGAAGACCTCGTCGACATCGCCCTCCATCAGGATCGTGCCCTGATTGAACACGGTGATGCGCCGCGCGATGCTGCGAATGAAGGCCATGTCATGCTCGACAACGATCAGAGGGTGGTCGCGGTTGATCTCCACGATCATCTCCGCGGTGCGGCCCCGCTCCTCTTCCGTCATTCCGGCCGCCGGCTCGTCCAGCAGGATCAGGTTCGGCTCGCCGCACAGCACGATGCCGAGCTCAACGCGCTGTCGCTGGCCGTGAGCGAGCTGGCCGGTCACGCTCTCGGCGAAGCGTCCGAGCATCAGGCGCTCGATCTGCGCCTCCACCGCCTGCGCGATCGCCCGTCCCTTCCTGTGGCGCGCCGCGGCGATCCACAGATTCTCGCGCACGGAAAGACCATTGAAGACGCTGGGCACCTGCGTCTTCACGCCGATGCCGAGACGCGCAATCTCGTGCGCCTGCAAGGCGGTGATATCGGTCCCGCGGAACAGGACCGAGCCGCTGGTCGGCTTGATTTGTCCGGTCAGCAGCTTGAAGAAGGTGCTCTTGCCGGCCCCGTTTGGACCGATCAGGCAGCGCAATTCGCCTTCGGCCAGCGTGAAACCGACACCGCGGATCGCCTGCACGCCACCGAAATGCTTGACCAACCCACGGGTCTCGATCAGCGGCGCGCTCATGCCTTGCGCTCCTGCGCGACCGGCCGCGGCGAGGCTTGCGTCTGGCGCAGCGAGAGCAGCCATGGCACCAACCGTTCGGAGACCATCGGCGCGATGCCCTTCGGCACCAGCAGCACAAACACCAGGAGGATGCCCCCGAGCACGACGTTGGCGTTGATCGTCTGCTGGGTGCCGATCTTCACGGTCAGCCACGAAATGAACATGGCGCCGATCACCGGGCCGAGCAGTGTGCCCGGCCCGCCGACCATCAGCCAGATGATGATCTGCGCCGACTGCACCACGCTGAACGCGGTCGGACTGACGAAATTGCCCCAAGCCGTGAACAGGCAGCCGGCGAGGCCGGCGAGCGCGCCGCCGATCGCAAACGCGATCAGCTTGTGCAGCCGCGAATCGTAGCCAAGGAATTCGACCCGCTGCTCGTTCTCGCGCACGGCGACCAGCACTCGTCCGAACCGGGTGCGCAGAAGCGCGTGCAGGCCGAAATAGACGATCAACAGAATCGCCCCGCAAAGGATGAACATGCCCTCGGGCTCAAGCGTATTGTCCGGCTGGAACGGAACGTTGAGCGAGGGAACGTTGGGCATGCCATTGAAGCCGCCGAGCAGCGCTTCGCCGATGTGATATCGGGGGCCGGCGGTGGAATTGACGACGTTGTAGAAGATCAGCGTGACTGTCAGCGTGATGACTCCGACGTAGACGTCGCTGATGCGCCCGAAGAACATGAAATAGCCCAGCCCGGCAGCGAATGCGGCCGGCAGCGCCATCGCGATCAGGAACGGCAGAGTGCTCTCGCCGATATTGATGACGCTAACCGCATAGGCATAGGCACCGAGTCCGAAGAACACGGAGTGGCCGAAGCAGAGAATGCCGCCATACCCCCAGATGAAGGCGAGGCTCAGCGCCAGGATCGCGAAGATCACGTAGAACGTGATCTGCAGCAGCGTGTAGAGATCGAGCACGAGTGGCAGCCCGATCAACAATCCCAGGCCGATGACGCCGACGGCAACCAGGCCTCTGTTGGCGCGAATGAGATCGGTCATAGGCTGCCCCGGAAGAAGCGTCCGGTGATGCCCTGCGGCAGCAGACGAATCAGGATGATCGCCGCCACCAGAAGGGCCACCTCGCCGTAGACCGGATTGGTCGCGAAGGTCGCGAGCTGATTGATGAAGCCGAACAGCGATGATGCTGAGATCGTGCCGACCAGTGCGGCCGGCCCGCCGCCGATCACGGTGATGAAGGCGCGGCCGATATAGGATCCGCCGATACTGGGGAATACGCCCGAGATCGGCGCCAATACGCCGCCAGCCAATCCCGCAAGCGCGGCGCCGAACGCAAAGGTGACGGCGTAGATTCGCGAAGTGTCGACACCGAGCGCCGCCGCCATCTCGGCATTCTGCATCGTTCCCCGCGCGAGCAGTCCGAGCCGGCTGTTGCGCAGCACCAGATAGACGCCAACGATGGCCGCGATCGACACCGCGATCACAAACAGGCTGTAGCCACTCGCCTGATAGGAGCCGATCGTTATCCCCGGCAGCGGCGTCGGCACGCCTTCGGTGACGTCACCGAAGATCATGGTCAGGATGCCGACGACGAACAGGCTGAGCCCCCACGTCGCCAGCATGGTCTCGACCATGCGCCCGTAGAGCCGCCGCACGATCAGGTATTCGACGGCAGCGCCAATGATTGCCACGGTGACCGGCGGGATGATCAGGATGGCGATCCAGATATTGACATGATGATGCACGGCGACGGCGGCGCTGTAGCTGCCCATCACCATGAATTCCCCATGGGCGAGATTGATGATCCGCATCATGCCGAACACGATGGCAAGCCCGACGCTGATCAGCGCCAGCGTCGCAACCGCGTAGATGAAATCGATCCCGACAACGATTGCTAAGTCCAACGCAGCAGCCTCCAGGACCAAGGACACAGCTCGATGCAACCAGGCACTAGTTCACCTTGATGATGTACTGCTTCGCTTCGCGCGGATTCTTCTTCAGATCGCACACCGCGGCGGTATCTTCCGGCTTGCGCTGCGGGAATGTCTCGATCAGAACCGGCTTCTTGTCCTGCATCTTGGCGAGGTGAACGTCGAAGATGCAGTGATGGGTTTGCGGATCGAGCGTGACCTTTCCGCTCGGCGCGTCGATGCTGATGCCTGTCTCCAGGGCCTCGATCACCTTCTCGCGGTCGAGCGAGCCGGCCTTCTTGACGCCGGCCGCCCAGAGCAGCATGCCCTGGTAGCTCGCCATTGTCAGGTCGGAGATGGGCGGATAGTCGGCGCCATATTTGGCACGGAAGCGGGAGAGGAATTCCTTGTTGGCCGGGCTGTCCAGCGTCTCCAGGTAGTTGTACGCGACCACGATGCCGTTGCTCTCCTCGGGCGTGAGCACGAGTTGTTCGTTCGCGCCGGAGAAGGTCGTCGATGCGATCGGGATCTTTCCGGCGAGGCCCGCGGCGTTGAACTGGCGGTAGAAGGAGATCGGGCCGCCGCCGACCAGAATCGTCATGATCCAGTCCGGCTTGGCGGCCTGGATCTTGGAGATGGTGCTGCCGAAATTGGCTGCATCCAGCGGGAAGAACTCGGTGCCCAGCACCTCGCCGCCGCCGTCCTTGACGTACTTCTTCACCCAGTCTGAGGTGATCTGGCCGTAATTGTAATCGGCCGCGAGCGTATAGACCTTCTTGCCCCAGTTCTTCAGGCCGTGCTCGACCAGAATCTGGGTGTTGTGGGCGGGCGTCACGCCATCGATGAAGATGTTGCGGTCGCAGACGCCGCCTTCATATGGCATGTCGTAGAAGTACAGCGTCTTGTACTTGTCCAGGACCGGCCGGATCACTTCGCGCGAGGCCGAGGTGATGCCGCCATGGACCACCGCGACCTTGTGCTTGAGCGCGGCTTCCTGCGCATATTGCGCATAAAGCTGCATGTTGGTCTGGGTGTCGTAGCTGATGACCTTGATCTCGCGGCCGAGCAGCCCGCCCGCCGCATTCATTTCGCTGACCGCGAAGTTGAGGACGTCGTACATCGGCTTGCCCGAGCCTTCGAGCCCGCCGGACAGGTCGTACATGCTGGCGATCAGAATCGGATCGGCCGCGGCCGCGCTCCGAACCAGTGCGGGCGCGAAGGCGCTGGTCTTCAAGAATGTTCTGCGGTTCATACCCATCGTCCGGTCTCTCCTCTGTGCCGAGATCTTCCGATCATGTGCGTGCTGCCTCGTGGAGAAGAACAATCTCGCCGCAGGCCGATCCCACCCCGTGAACCAGCGATGCTCCAGTTCACCCGGCCGCGATGCTAGCCTCAGCTCAGAGGCCCACGCTTGTCTCGGACTGCCAAATGCTAGGTTATGGTTGCCAATCAGCCATGCACGCTTCGTTGCCCGGATCTAGCCGGTCGCGACACAGCGCAGTCTGATCGGGCAACAAGAGGGAGCGCCTGAGTGTCGGTCTCAGGCGTTGATGGCATTTCGGTGCGACCGGCACCTGCGTGCCACGGCCGCAATCAGTCAGCGTCGCACCAGGGTGTGCGGCGCGTGGCCGAACGTCTTCTTGAACGCCCGGCTGAAGTGAGAGAGATCGGTGAATCCGTAGCTCAGCGCGGCATCCGTCACGTTCCTGATGCGGCCTTCGGCGAGCGCCTTGTAGCTCGCGGAAAGACGCTGCTGCCACAGCCAACGGATCGGCGTCGTGCCTTCGGCGGCGAACAGCCGGTGCAAGGTGCGGGGCGCCAGATTCTGCGCGGACGCAATGCTGTCGATCGTCATTTCGCAGTCGTGCAGGTTGGCGATAACGTAGCGCTTGAGCCGCGCGAGCCGAGGATCATGCCGGCCTGCGTCCTCACCATCATCGGAAAATTCGGCCTGAAGCGTCGCCGCCAATATGTCGAGCGCGGAGCCGCTGACCCGCTTGGCGATCTCCTCATCGAGCGAGGCTTCGAACTCGACGAGCTGACGAACGACGCTCGCCGTCAGCGTACCCAATTTCGAATTCGATGAAATCAAACGCGCGGTAAATCGTTCCGCCTCGGGAACGCGTGATGCCATCAATGGGCGCGGGATCGAAACGATGATCTGCCGCGTCTCGCCCCCGAACTCCATCGTGAACGGCTGCGCCTGGTCGTAGATGATCATGTCTCCACTGCGAACGCGCGCCGAGCGCCGTCCTGCGCAAAGCCGACGTCGCCGCAATAGACCAGGAACAACATGAACTGATCGCGCTGATCGGCGCGGATTTCCGCGGAGCCGCGAACCACCTCGATCCGGCCGTCGGTTGCCAGCGAGGAGAGCTTGCTGACGGTAAGCGTGCCGAAGGAATGCGCCGAGATATGGCCCGAGAACGGCCCCTGTCTGGTCCGCCGATAGTCCGTGATCGAATAGTTGTGGCAGGTGGCGTAGTGCCAATGCTCAAAGGATCGGCTGGCCCCGACGATATTCTGGGCACTGAACATCGAAACTCTCCGATCGAGATCATCGTGCTCGGATATCAGAATTTCAAAGCAAGAGCCGTGCCAGCGAAGAGCATGACGAAGATTGGCGCGCCGAGGCAAGCAGGCGGCATTGCCAGCCAAGCGTGAAGAACGACACGCATGCTATCGGTGGACACACCAGAGCCAACACCTGCAACGGCGCGATTGAGATCCGTCTCTCGCGCATCCCCTATGAGAAGCAAAGCCGATGTCCTTCAAACTTCCATCGACCGAGCAATTGCGCGAAATCGGCGACAGCCTGGGCATCGACATCACCGAAGGCTACGCCAATTCAGTGATCGGCTTCATCAAGCCGTTCGGTGACGGCTACAGCCTGCTTGCGTCGCTGCCCGACGACGTTCCCGAAATCAAATATCCGCGCGGAAAATACTATCGGCCCGAGGGCGAGGAGAACAAGCACGGCGCATGGATCGCCAAGACGCACATCAAGGGTGCAGGCAGCGGCAAGCTTGCGGGCAAGAAAGTTGCCGTCAAGGACACCTATGCGTTGGCCGGCGTTCCCCTGACCAACGGCGCCTCCGTGCTGGAAGGCTACGTGCCGGAATTCGATGCGCCGGTGATCACCCGGCTGCTCGACGCCGGCGCCGAGATCGTCGGCAAGTCGGTCTGCGAATATTTCTCATTCTCGGGCGGCGCCGCGACCAGCACGTCTGGGCCCGTGCAGAATCCGCGCGCTTGGGGCCATACCCCGGGCGGTTCCTCGACCGGTTCGGGCGCGCTGGTCGCCCTCGGCGAAGTCGACATGGCGACCGGCGGCGACCAGGCCGGCTCGATCCGGATTCCGGCGTCGCTATCCGGCGTCGTCGGCCTCAAGCCGACATGGGGCCTTGTTCCCTATACCGGCATCATGGGCATGGACCCGACAATCGACCATGCCGGTCCACTGACGGCGACAGTGGCGGACAATGCGCTGTTCCTCGAAGTGATGGCCGGAGAGGACGGCTACGACTCCCGCCAGCGCGGCCTCAAGCTCGACACCTACACCAAGGCGATCGATCGCGGCGCTTCCGGCATGCGGATCGGCGTGGTGCAGGAGGGTTTCGGTCAGTTCGATTCCCATCCGGACGTCGATGCCGGTGTGCGCGCGGCCGCCAAGGTGCTGCAGGACCAGGGCGCCAGCGTCGAGCAGATCTCGGTGCCCTGGCATCTGACCGGCGTGCCGATCTGGTCGGCGATCGCGCTCGAAGGGACCTTCCATGCGATGGTCAAGAGCCCGTTGCCGCGCAATATAGAAGGCGTCTATCCGATCTCGCTGGCCGGCCGGCTCGGCTCGCTGCGCGACCGTGCCAACGAGCTGCCTGATACCGTGAAGGTCGGCATGCTGCTGGGCGCCTATACCGACAAATTCTATCAGGGCTACTTCTACTTCAAGGCGCAAAATCTGCGGCGGAGGCTACGCGCTGCGTATGACGCCGCGCTCGCGAAATACGATCTGTTGTTGATGCCGACGACGCGGATGATGGCGTCTCCGATTCCGTCGCCGGACGCGCCGATGGAAATCCTGATGCAGCATAGCTGGGAGCAGATCACCAACACGTGCCCTTTCAACATCACCCACCATCCGGCGCTCTCGATCCCGTGCGGCCTTGGAGAAGGCGGCCGCCCGATCGGGCTGATGCTGGTCGCCAAACACTGGCAGGAGTCGACGCTCTATCAGGCCGGCGCCGCCTTCGAGCGCGGTTGCAACTGGCAATCGATGGGGCCGACCGGCAAGCGCTGACCTGCAAGCCACACTCGGATCAAAGATTGAAGACCGACCGGGCCTGTGTGTACCGAAAACCTTGTCCGAGTTGATGATGTGACGGATTCGGCTAAGGTGGCGGGATGATCGGGCTTCTCT
>NZ_JBVBEF010000160.1:0-10889 GCF_055456055.1 Bradyrhizobium sp. LeoB3 | reverse complement strand
ACGGCGTCGCAGAATCGACGACGCCAGCTAACCGCGCCGCCTGATCGGCCCCATCACCCAATTTCGGCCATAGCTCTGCGGGCGCGCCGTCGGAACGGCCGCCGGCACTCAGGGCCGCGGCATGGAAGGCATCGACCTCGGCGGTTGATTTCGCCCGCAGGCAGATGTGACTGCCCGTATCAGACGCGACCGGCTTCATGCCGGCGCGCAGGTTGATCCAGAATTCGGGATAGCTCTTGCCGAACCCGATCGTGGCCGGACGCGTGACCAGGCGCGAGAGGCCAAGCGGCGCGAACGTTGCTTCATAGAAGCGCGCGGAACGTTCGAGATCGCTGACACCGACAGAGAGATGGTCGATCATGCGTTACCCTCACCCCAGGTTCACCGTCATTGCGAGCGCAGCGAAGCAATCCATGCTTTCACGCGTGGAGAGATGGATCGCTTCGCTGCGCTCGCAATGACGGTGTTTGCCGATGCGTCGCCGCGCCCCTCACCCCGTCGCGCCTGACTTCACCAGTTTGTAGAATACCGAATCCATCAACGCCTGGAACGAAGCATCGATGATGTTCGGCGACACGCCGACCGTGGTCCAGCTTTCGCCGGTCTCGTCTTCACTCTCGATCAACACGCGCGTCACTGCCTCGGTGCCTCCATTGAGGATACGCACGCGGTAGTCGATCAGCTTCAATCCCTCGATATATTTTTGATACTTGCCGAGGTCCTTGCGCAAGGCGACGTCGAGCGCGTTCACCGGGCCGTTGCCTTCGGCAGCGGAGATCAACCGCTCGCCGGCGACGTTGACCTTCACCACCGCGAGCGCGACCGTGACGCGCTGGCCGAGGGCATTGTCGCGCTGCTCGACATTGACGTCGAACTGCTCGACCTTGAAATATTCCGGCACCTTTCCGAGCGTACGCCGCGCCAGCAGCTCGAACGAGGCGTTGGCGGATTCATAGGCGAAGCCCGCGGCCTCGCGCTCCTTCAGCTCGGCGACGAGCCGCGTCAGCTTCGGATCGTTCTTCTCGTAGGGAATGCCGGCCCGGTCGAGCTCGGCGATGACGTTGGAGCGTCCGGCCTGGTCCGACACCAGCACCTTGCGGTGATTGCCGACGGATTCCGGCGGCACGTGCTCGTAGGTCTGAGGGTCCTTCAGCACGGCGGACGCATGGATGCCGGTCTTGGTGACGAAGGCGCTTTCGCCGACATAAGCCGCGTGCCGGTTGGGCGCGCGGTTGAGCATGTCGTCAAGCGTGCGCGACACCTTCATCAGCGTCGTCATCTTCTCTGGCGTAACGCCGATCTCAAGCTTCTCGGAGAACTCCTTCTTCAGCCTGAGCGTCGGGATCAGCGAGCAGAGATTGGCGTTGCCGCAGCGCTCCCCTAACCCGTTCAGCGTGCCCTGGATCTGGCGCACGCCGGCGCGCACCGCCGCAAGCGAGTTCGCCACCGCCTGCTCGGTATCGTTATGGGCGTGGATGCCGAGATGGCTGCCGGGGATGTGGCGTACGACGTCGCCGACGATGGTTTCGATCTCATGTGGCATGGTGCCGCCATTGGTGTCGCACAACACCACCCAGCGCGCGCCGGCCTCATAGGCGGCCTTGGCGCACGCCAGCGCGAACTCGGCATTCTCCTTGTAGCCGTCAAAGAAATGCTCGCAATCGACCATCACCTCGCGTCCGGCAGCCGTCGCCGCGGCGACGCTGTCACGGATCGAAGCGAGGTTCTCCTCGTTCGTGGTCTCCAGCGCGACACGCACCTGATAGGCGCTCGACTTCGCGACAAAGCAGATCGCGTCCGCTTTGGCCTCCAGGATCGTCGCCAACCCGGGATCGTTGGACGCCGAGCGGCCTGGACGCCGCGTCATGCCGAAGGCGGTGAAGCGTGCATGGTCGAATTTCGGCTTTGCCGAGAAGAATTCGGTGTCGGTCGGGTTGGCGCCGGGATAACCGCCCTCGACATAGTCGATGCCGAGTTCGTCCAGCATTTGCGCAATCACCTGCTTGTCCTGCAAGGTGAAATCGACGCCATTGGTCTGCGCGCCGTCGCGCAGGGTGGTGTCGAAGAGATAGAGACGTTCGCGGCTCACGGCGTGCCTCCCGCGGCAGTGCCATTCGCCAGCGTCTTCTGCATCGTGGTGTTGGCGAGCCACTCGCCCTCAATACTCACGCTGTTGCGCTGCTTGGCGACGTAGCCGCGCTTGCGGAAGAAATCGAGCGCGTTGTCGCTGGCATCGACCGAAAGCGTCTTGGTGCCGCGCGCGCCGGCGAGCTTTTCCAGCGCGTCGCACAGCATCGCGCCGACGCCCTGCCCGGCCACGCTCGGATGCACGTAGAGCATGTCGATCTGGTTGTTGTTCTTCAGCGAAGCAAAGCCGACCGGCGAATTCTGGATGGTTGCAATCAGCGTCAACTCCCCGGCGAGCTTCTTGCCGAAGGCCACCTCGTCATCAGCCACGGCTGCCCAGGCTTCCTGCTGCGTCTCGCCGTAGTCGTCGCCGGTCAGTTCCTGGATCGCGGCCACGAAGATCGCCGCCAGCATCGGCGTATCCGCCGGCAGGAACGGTCGCAGTCCGGGTTGTGGGAGTGCCTGTGCCATCATGCCAACTCCCATGTGGTCACGGGTTTGCCGTCGGCCCCCTTGCCGTCCTTCAGCACGACGCCCTTGGCCGCAAGCTCGTCGCGGATGCGATCGGACTCCTTGAAATCCTTCCGCGCACGTGCGGCCGCCCGATCCAAGATCAGGCCTTCGACCCATTTCGGATCGATGCCACTCGCCTGCTGCTTGCGGCCCTTCCATTCCGCGGCACTCTGACCGAGGAAGCCCAGGAAGCGGAGCGATGCCGCAAAAGTGCCGCGCGCCTCTCCATCGCTCACAGCCGCATTCCGCAACCCGTGCAGCGCCGTGATCGTCTGCGCCGTGTTGAGGTCGTCGGACAATGCCTCGACCACGGCCTCAGCCGGCCGCTCGCCTGCGGCATCCGCTGCCACGGCATACCAGTCGTCGAGTGTCCTGGCGCTTTCTTCCAATCCTTTCAGCGTCCAGTCGATCGGCGAGCGATAGTGCGTCTTGAGCATGTTCAGGCGCAGCACTTCGCCCGGCCAGTCCGCCAGCAATTCCCTGATCGTGACGAAGTTGCCGAGTGACTTCGACATCTTCTCGCCTTCGACCTGCAGGAAGCCGTTGTGCATCCAGGTGTTCGCCATACGCGCTTCGTGGAAGGCGCAGCAGCTTTGCGCGAGCTCGTTCTCATGATGCGGGAACACGAGGTCGATGCCGCCGCCATGGATGTCGAACTGCTCGCCGAGATGCTTCCAGGCCATCGCCGAGCATTCGATATGCCAGCCCGGACGTCCCGGCGCTGCGATGCCTGACGGCGACGGCCAGGACGGCTCGCCGGGCTTGGACGGCTTCCACAGCACGAAATCGGTGTTGTCGCGCTTGTAGGGGGCAACGTCGACGCGGGCGCCCGCGATCATCTCGTCCAGCGAGCGGTTGGCGAGCGCGCCGTAACGCGGCAGCACGCCGTTGGCGGCGTTCATCGCCTGCGGCGAGAACAGCACGTGGTCTTCGGCGACATAGGCAAAACCATCCGCGACCAGCTTTTCGATCAGCACCCGCATCTCCGCGATGTGCTCGGTCGCGCGCGGCTCGACGGTGGGGCGCAACGCGCCGAGCGCGTCGACGTCCTCGTGAAACTGGCGCTCCGTCTGCTCGGTGACCTTGCGGATCGCCTCGTTCAGCGGCAGCCCGGGATAATCCCGCGCAGCGCGGTCGTTGATCTTGTCGTCGACGTCGGTGATGTTCCGGACATATTTGACGCGGTTCTCGCCATAGACGTGCCGCAACAGGCGGAACAGCACGTCGAAGACGATCACCGGGCGCGCGTTGCCGATATGGGCGAAGTCATAGACCGTCGGCCCGCAGACATACATGCGCACATTGTTGGGATCGAGCGGCACGAAGGGCCGCTTTTCCCGGGTCAACGTATCGTACAGACGCAATTGCATGGAATACCCGTCCCTTGTGGCCGGGTCGTCACGTGATCTCGATGTGAGAAAAGACGGCCTCAGCCAGCGAATCGCTAGCTAATAATCTCGCGGCAAATGCTGCAGATGGCGAGGTGGCCGTTCATGGTTCCACCATGGCGCCATCCGGGGGACGGCGTCAAGGGCTGTTTGCGCCCGTTCTGAAGGCGATTCCGCCCCTTCCGATGATTCCAAACGCACCATGGTTAATCATTATTAACGTATTGGGCGTAATCGGATAGGCACTGGTTCCCTTCCCCACTCGGTGCTCCATGCGATTTCGATCGGCATTCCTTGCCTGCACATTCAGTTTAGCCACCTCCGCCGCACTGGCCGACAGCCGCGTCTTCATCATCGCCAACCATGATGACGGCTATGGTGTCGACGAATGCCTCGCGCGGGGCGACAAGTGCGGGGCGCACGCCGCCCGCTCCTATTGCCAGTCACGAGATTTTGCCCAGGCCACCGCCTATCGCCGCGTCGATCCTGACGAAATTACCGGCGCCGTTCCGAAGGCCGCGGGAAACTGCAGCGGCAGCGCCTGCGGCGAATATATCGCCATCACCTGCCAGCGCTGATCCGGCCAAGGAGCAGCCAAGGGCCGGTATTCTCACGGGGTTTTGCCACATCGGGGCCCCGGAAACGACGTGACGCTGCCCCGAGAAACGGCTATTGCAGGCGGCCTTGGCCGCGCCGTCGGGCTCGCCCGCCGCGCGGCGTCATTCTGTGACTGGACATGCCCAATCGTCTGAACTCTTGCTTCTCCCGCTGGATCTTGATGTGCGCCCTTCTGGTCGGCACTGCCCTGCCGGCGACTGATGCCTTGGCGCAGACGCCTGACGATGCTTACGCGCAGATGTCTCAGGACGCGCCGCCGGGCGCGCCGTCCAATCCGATCTGCATCCGGCTCGAGGGTCAGCTTGCGAGCATCGACCGCGGAGGCGGCAGCGGCGATTCGATCAGGGACGAGCAGATCCGCCGCTACCAGGAGGCCGCCTCGAGACAGCAGGCCGAGCTCGACCGTGTGATCGCGCAGGGGCGGCGCATGGGCTGCGATGGCTCCGGCTTCTTCTCGCTGTTCAACAACGGCCCGGCGCAATGCGGTCCGATCAACACCCAGATCCAGCAGATGCGCAGCAATCTCGATCAAATCATGATGACCCTGGAGCGGATGCGCAGCGGCGGGCTCGGCGGCGGCGACCGCGAGAACCAGCGCCGCTCGGTGTTGGCTGCGCTCGCGCAGAACAATTGCGGCCCGCAATATGCCAATGCCGTGCGGGGGCCTGGCAATTTCCTCGACAATCTCTTTGGCAATCGTAACGATGATAACGTGACCATTGCGCCGCCGACCGGCGACCTCGCCCCGCAATCCGGCACCTACCGTACGGTCTGCGTGCGAAGCTGTGACGGCGCCTATTTCCCGATCTCGTTTGCGACGGTGCAGGGACGCTTCGCCGACGACGAGAAGACCTGCAAGGCGCAGTGTCCGGCAGCGGAAGCAACCCTGTTCGCCTATCGCAATCCCGGCGAGGACATCAACCAGGCGGTCTCGGTCAATGGCCAGCCCTATACGTCGCTGCCGAACGCGTTCAAGTTCCGCACCGAGTTCAACCCGTCCTGCTCCTGCAAGCCGGCGGGGCAGACCTGGGCGGAGGCGCTGAAATCGGTCGACGACAAGGCCGCCGTCGAGCAGCAGGGCGACATCATCGTCACCGAGGAGAGCGCGCGGAAGATGCAGCAACGCGCGCAACAGCAGTCCACCAAGCAGGCCCCGGCCGGGAAGAAGGGCGCGACATCAGCGAATGCCAGCCCGGCGCCCGACGCACCGGCAGCGCCGGTCGACCAGACCCCGCCGGGAGATCGGCCGATCCGCACCGTTGGCCCGACTTTCCTCCCGAAGAAACAACAATAATCAGCCCTCGAACGCCTCCACCGAGGCGCGCGTGCCGCGCGTCGCCAGCTTCTCGTCCGGCTGCGGCAACGCCTCGCCGCGATCGCGGAAGCGGTTGGTGATCGGATAGCGGCGGTCGCGGCCGAAATTCTTTGGTGTGACCTTGACGCCGGGCGCGGCCTGCCGGCGCTTGTATTCCGCGATGGAAAGCAGCCGGTCGATACGCGCGACCAGTTCACGATCGAAGCCTGCGGCGACGATCGACGCGAGCGGCTCCTCGCGCTCGACCAGTCGTTCCAGGATCGCATCGAGCACATCATAGGGCGGCAGCGAGTCCTGATCGGTCTGGTTCTCGCGCAGTTCGGCCGTCGGCGGCCGCGTGATGATCGAGGGCGGGATCACCTCGCCCAACGGGCCGAGCGCGCCGTCCGGCTTCCAGGTGTTGCGCAGGGCGGAAAGCCGGAACACCTCGGTCTTGTAGATGTCCTTGATCGGGTTGAAGCCGCCGTTCATGTCGCCGTAGAGCGTGGCGTAGCCGACCGACATCTCCGACTTGTTGCCGGTGGTCACCACCATCGCGCCGGTCTTGTTGGAGAGCGCCATCAACAAGGTGCCGCGGGTGCGCGCCTGCAAATTCTCCTCGGTGATGTCGCGCGGCAGGCCCTTGAACGGCTCGGCAAGGATCTTCTCGAACCCGTTCACGGCGTTCGCGATCGGCAGCACCTCGTAGCGGATGCCGAGCATCCTGGTCAGGCTTGCCGCATCATCCAGCGACACCTGCGCGGTATAGCGGAACGGCAGCATCACGCCGTGGACCTGCTCAGTACCGAGTGCGTCCACCGCAATCGCCGCACAGAGCGCCGAATCGATGCCACCCGAGACGCCGAGCAGCACCCCCGGAAAGCCGTTCTTGCGGACATAGTCGCGCAAACCGAGCACGCAGGCCGCATAGTCCGCCTTGTCGCCCTCGAGCAGTGGCATGATCGGTCCGTTGCAGCGCCAGCCCGCCTCGCTCCTGGTCCAGCGCAGCGTCGTGATGCTCTCCTCGAAGGCCGGAAGCTGCGCCGCCACCGACAGATCAGCGTTGAGCGCGAACGAGGCGCCGTCGAACACCAGTTCGTCCTGCCCGCCCACCTCGTTCAGATAGATCAGCGGCAAGCCGCTCTCGGTGACGCGGGCGACCGCGATCGAAAGCCGGAGATCGTTCTTGTCGCGCGCATAGGGCGAGCCGTTCGGCACCACTAGGATTTCCGCGCCGGTCTCGGCGAGACATTCGACGACGTTCTCATAATCCTCGGACTCTTCGAGCCAGATGTCCTCGCAAATGGGCACGCCGACCCGGACACCTTTCACCGTGACCGGCCCCGGCGCCGGTCCGCGTGCGAATAGCCGCTTCTCGTCGAACACGCCGTAGTTCGGCAAGTTGGCCTTGAAGCGCAGCGCTGCGATGCGGCCGCCGTCGAGCAGCGCGCAGGCGTTATAGAGCTTGCCGTCCTCGACCCAGGGCGTCCCGATCAGGACCGCCGGTCCGCCATCAGCCGTCTCGCGCGCCAGTTCCTCGACTGCGGCACGGCAGGCGGCCTGGAACGCCGGCTTCAGGATCAGGTCCTCCGGCGGATAGCCGGCGATGAACAGCTCCGACAGCACCATGAGATCGGCGCCGGCGGCCTTCGCCGTCTGCCGCGCGGCCCGCGCCTTCGCGGCGTTGCCGGCGACGTCGCCGACAGTCGGATTGAGTTGCGCCAGTGTAACAATGAACTCAGGTTCGCTCATGGGATCAATGGTGCCTTGCACCCCTGTAAACTGCAATCGCCTGCGTTAGATCATGCCCATGCGCTCGGCGAGGGCGAACAGCCAGAACAGCCCGGCCATCACCAGCGCAACGCCGACCGCGGCGGAGCCCATGTCCTTGACCCGACCGATCTGCGGATCATGGTCCGTGGTCAGGCGGTCGGCGAGCTTCTCGATCGCGGTGTTGAGCAGCTCGATCACGAGCACCAGCACCACCGATGCAACGAGCTCGACGGAGCGCATCACGGTGGCGCCGATCAGCCACGCCGCCGGCACCGACAACAACAGCGCCACCACCTCCTCGCGAACCGCCTGCTCGGAACGGATCGCAAAGCCAAGGCCGTTCCACGAATTGATGGTGGCCCGCCAGAACCGCAGCAAGTGTTAGAGCCCCGCTACTGCCGGCATCGGTTTGACCTTGCTCGCCCGCTCCTGTTTCAGGAGCTCTGCGATCAGGAAGGCCATATCGATCGACTGTTCGGCGTTGAGACGGGGATCGCAGACCGTGTGGTAGCGGTCGTTGAGATCCTCGTCCGTGATCGCGCGCGCGCCGCCGATGCATTCGGTGACGTCCTGCCCGGTCATCTCCAGGTGAACGCCGCCGGCATAGGTGCCCTCGGCCTGGTGGACGGCGAAGAACGACTTCACTTCCGACAGCACTCGGTCGAACGGCCGGGTCTTGTAGCCTGATGTCGAGGTGATGGTGTTGCCGTGCATGGGATCGCAGGACCACACCACGGTCCGCCCTTCCCGCTTCACCGTCCGGATCAGCGCCGGCAGATGCTCGGCAACCTTGTCGGCGCCGAAGCGGGCGATCAACGTCAGCCGGCCGGGCTCGTTGTCAGGGTTCAGCACGTCGATCAGCTTCAACAACTCATCGGCCTTCAGGGACGGGCCGCATTTCAGGCCGATCGGATTCTTGATGCCGCGGAAATATTCGACATGGCCGTTCTCGAGCTGGCGGGTGCGGTCGCCGATCCAGATCATGTGGCCCGAGGTCGCGTACCAGTCGCCGGTCGTGGAATCGACCCGCGTCAGCGCCTGCTCATAGCCGAGCAGCAGGGCCTCGTGGCTGGTATAGAAATCGGTCGATCGCAGTTCCGGATGGCTCTCGAGGTCTAGGCCGCAGGCACGCATGAAGTTCAGCGCTTCCGAGATGCGGTCGGCGAGTTCCTTGTAGCGGCGTGACTGCGGCGAGTCCTTCAGGAAGCCGAGCATCCACTGGTGCACGCTCCCAAGATTGGCGAAGCCGCCGGTGGCGAACGCCCGCAGCAAATTGAGGGTCGCCGCCGACTGCCGATAGGCCATCAACTGGCGCTGCGGATCGGGCGTGCGCGCCTCCTTCGTGAAGGCAATGTCGTTGATGATGTCGCCGCGATAGCTCGGCAGTTCGACGTCGCCTGCCTTCTCGGTCGGCGAGGAGCGCGGCTTGGCGAATTGTCCGGCGATGCGGCCAACCTTCACCACTGGCAGCGCGCCGGCATAGGTCAGGACCACCGCCATCTGCAGCAGCACACGGAAGAAGTCGCGGATGTTGTTGGCGCCGTGCTCGGCAAAACTCTCCGCGCAGTCACCGCCCTGCAAGAGGAAAGCCTCGCCGGCAGCGACACGCGCCAGCGCCTTCTTCAGGTTGCGGGCTTCGCCCGCGAACACCAGCGGCGGAAAGGTCGCAAGCTGCGCCTCCACGTCGGCCAGTACCTTGGCATCCGGATAGTCCGGCATCTGCAAGACCGTCTTGGCGCGCCAACTGTCGGGTGTCCAGCGCTCGGACATGGGCGTTAACTCCTGAGCAAAAACCGCTACTTATCCGGGAAAGCGAAGCTATATATACAGGCTGTTGAAGGACCGCCAGCCGGAATTCCATCTGTCCGCTCAAGCTCTTGCAACAACAGTCGAATTCGCATTTGTTAGAGCAAAACGTCAACGCTTAAGGAAAATCCGTAAGTGGCTGAGGCTGCGCTCGACGACGTCTTCGCCGACGACATCATTGTACCCGCCATCGACGGCTACCCTCTCGGAGCGACGCTGTTCCTGCCCCGCGGCGCCAAGCGGCAAGCGGTCCTGATCAATTCGGCGACCGCCGTGCCGCGCAAGGTCTACAAGGGCTTTGCCGCCTATCTCGCCAAGCGCGGCTCCGTCGTCCTCACCTACGATTATCGCGGCACCGGCGATTCCGGGCCGAAGTCCGTGAGCGGAGACAAGCAGCCGAAATCGCTGGTCGGCTTCAAGGCCTCGATGTCGGACTGGGCCGCGCTCGACGTCACAGCTGCCGTGAGGTGGATGCGCGAGCGCTACCCGGCGCTGCCGCTCGCTTATATCGGCCATTCCTTCGGCGGCCAGGCGCTGGGACTGATCCCGAACAACATCGAGGTGTCGCGCGCGCTCCTGGTCGCTTCCCAAGCCGCGACCTGGCGATTGATGGCCTCGCCCGAACGCTATCGGGTCTTTGCCGCCATGAACTACGTCCTTTTGCCGTTGACCCGCATGCTCGGCTACACCCCCGGCTGGGCCGGGCTCGGCATGGATTTGCCGAAGGGGGTGTTCGAGCAATGGACGAATTGGGTGAACAGCCCGCGCTATCTGTTCGATGATGCCGCGCTCACCACGGTGTCGAACTTCGCAAAATTCGAGGGTGCCCTGCGTGCGCTCTGCATCAGCGACGATCCCTGGGCGACGCGGCCCGCGGTCGAATTGCTCTGCTCGGGATTTGGTGCCGCCAAACCGGAGATCATCTCGATCACGCCGGCGGATGCAGGCGTCAAGAAGATCGGCCATTTCGGTTTCTTCCGTCCCGAGCACCGCGACACGCTCTGGCGCGGCGCCGCGGAATGGCTCGAGGCGGGTGAGTAGCTCAAGCGCTATCGTCATTGCGAGCTCTGATTCATCTGATTCAAATGTCAAACAGCTTCTCCGCTGTCATCATCCGGCTTGACCGGACGATCCAGTATTCAGAGGCGGCGGTGCTTGAGCCGAGAGGCCGCCGGATACTGGATGCCCCGCTTTCGCGGGGCATGACGATAGAGTTTGAGGAAAAAACGTGAATCTGCATTCTCGCGGCATGTATTGCCCGAGCTTTGCGTCTCGTTTCACCCTCCTCGACTTAGAGGGCGCAGGGAAAGCCGGGTGCCGGTTGCACCCATGGGTCCCGTGCAACAAAAAGCACGGGGGTAGGACCACAG
>NZ_JBVBEF010000159.1:0-10903 GCF_055456055.1 Bradyrhizobium sp. LeoB3 | reverse complement strand
GATGGATTGCGAATGCGGTAGGCTAGCACCAATTGACTTGGCGACCACAGGTGAGTGACTGCAAATGTCCCTGCTTTGCCATCGTGCCGTCGAGCACATGGAAATATGGAGCGCCAGCGGCGACGGCTAGACAACCGCAAGTTCGTGCGTTGCAGCGACGACCTACCTCCCACGCTGATGGGAGAGCCGACGTTTGGGGAAAGGACCCGCTATCTCCGACCGGAGGCGTTTGCCGCCAGGGAAACCGTCTTCATGGAGATGCGCTGATTGCAGGCTCCATCGTGCCAAGCAATCCGACAACCAGGATTATCGCGAAGCCAAGACATTGTTCTAGCAGGATGTGAAGCCGCAAACGTCGTACGCTGATTGCGCTGTCGGCAGCGGCCGGATCGGTCAGCGCCGGCAATATGAGAAACCGGTTGGCGCCCGCCAGTCCAACCATCATGGCAAAAAGAGTCACCTTGATCAGAAGGAGTAAGCCGTATTCGGTTTTTATCAAGTTGGTCACCGGGCTTACCAGAAACCATGAATTCACGAGGCCCGATCCTACGATCGTCGCAACCGCTAGGTATCCCACAGCCGAAAATCGGTGAGCTGCATTGCACGCCTCTAGCCGTCTGCTTTCTGAAGAGCCCGGGTGAAGCGACGTCGCGGTCAGATAGAACAAGACGACGAGGCCGCCGAGCCACGCGCCGGCACCGATGAGATGCAGCGCGTCCGCGAGCATGTGTCCGAGACGGGCCGGCCCTTCCTCGGCCTGGGTGTGACCGGTGCCCGCCAGGCTTGCGACGAAAACCGCGCTGAGGACTGCCAACAGCAGGTCGAGCCAGTGCGCCGGGCGAAACGTGACGAGAGCAAGGACGAAGATTACGCCCGCGATCGTCGCGAGCCGTGCCAGGCAAATGGCGCCATAGTTCGTTTCGGTTAGTACGAAACGAGCTGTCTCCCAGCTCATCGCGGCGTCCGTCATGCTGGTAGCGACGCTGACGAACCAAAACGCGCCGCTGGCGAGAACGACAAGTGACAGGACCCAACAGGTCGTCAGCATGCGGTTGTGCCCACCGCGGCCGTCGACCTTGCTGCGCGGATAGGTGTAGAGCGGAAACAAAGCGACCCCGAACAGAACGAGAGACGCCGAGTAGTGAAGGAATCGTGTGAAAACCAGCCCCGCGTCGATCATCAGCGCTTGACGGTGAAGTTGTACTCGCCCTTAACGCGGTGGGTATCGTCGGATACCGCATGCCAGGTCACGTTGTACCGTCCGGGCGCCAACGGAGTGGGAACGGGCACGACAAGCTGCTTCTGATCCTGAGGATCGGTCTGCGGAGAGCCCGTCGGAACCGGTTTGCCGGCCTCGTCCTTCAATACGACGCCGGACATTTTCGCGATGACGGCTTCGGAAAACATCAGCCGGATTTCCGTTGGAGCGCCGTCGGCTTTGTTCTTTGTGGCGACACCGCTTTCCTTCGGCGATGCGTTCGCATCCATGTCCGCAGCCGGAACCGCGGACATCAGTTTTGGATGAGCTACCGCGGACGTTGCCATCAAGCCCAACGCGAGGGCGGTAAAAACGCCAAATACTCGAACCTGTGACATCGTCCTTCTCCGTCTTGATGAATTGCGTCGCTTCGACAATCGAACCTGGGCTGCGGCTATCACCAGCCGTTCCCGTAGCCCCTGTACCGGGGCGCGTAGTAGTAGCGCGGCGTGTAGTAGCTCCGATATCCGCCGCGTTCACCGTGATAGTCTTCGTGCAAGTCGCGAAGAGCCCGATGGTACGCTCTGTGCTCGCCTCGGCTTTCGAATCCTTCTTCATGGGCGCGTTCGTGCGCCTCGCCCAACTGGTCGTGAAGCGCCCGATGGCTGCCATATCCGTTGTAGTCGTCGTCATGCGCCAGCGCCGGAACTACGGGCGCCACCGCAAACAGAACCGTCGCCGTCAATAATGTTTTCCTGATTGCCATGACCCTCTCCTCTCGCGTCTTGCCCCACCGTTCGCAGACGGTAGCTGCTACGCGGTGAATGACGACTGAATGCAATCTGGCGGGAAAACGATCTTTCGGTGTGCTCGCGCCTAATCGGTTACCGAAGACCTCTTGCCGATCGGCTGATCCGCAAGAGGTCCGTCGCCGGCGGGTCGTCCGGCCGCAGCCGTGAATGGCACCGCCGGACTTTCCATCATTTCCCCTTCTGCAGCTTGGTGATCGTGATGCCGGCGGTCTCGCGTTCGGCCTCGAACTGCACCTTGTCGCCGACCTTGACCTGCTTGAGCATCGCCGGATCCTGGACCCGGAACACCATCGTCATGTTCTCGTCGGTCATATCCAGATTCTTGATCGGCCCGTGGGTCAGCGTGATCTTGCCGGCTGCCTGGTCGACCTTCTTCACCTCGCCCTTGACCATCGAGTCCTGCGCGGACGCGGCGAGCGAAGCGAACAGCGAGAATACGAGGGTGGCTACTGCGAGTTTGGCGGTCTTCATGCTTCTTTCCTTTGGTGGCTTGGGATTATTTGACGAGGATGGCGCCGATCATTCCTGCTTCCCGGTGGCAGGCTCCAGCCGCAAATGCAAATAGTGGCTCCATTGTCGGCTCCTGTTGATCGAGTACGTCGCTGCTTTTTTAGTAGCTACATGCCCTTCATCCCTTTCATGTTCATGTCCTTCATTCCCTTCGGCCCCGGCGCCGTGTCCTTGGTCTTGGGGTTGACCTGGCGCGGTGCGTCGCCCCGCGGCGCGTCGACTTCGTAGGCGACCGTGCCCTCCGGATACTTGTACGGACCGGGGTCACGGTAATCGTCGCGCGCCAGCCCGTCGCGGATCTTCATCACCGTGAACATCCCGCCCATTTCGATCGGGCCGAACTGGCCGGAGCCGGTCATCATCGGCAGCGTGTTGTCCGGGGCCGGCATCTCCATCTCGCCCATCGCCATCCCGGTCGAACCCATCACCATCGCGTCCGGAGCGAGCTTGCCGACGGCCTTGGCCAGATCCTTCTTCGACACACCGATCATGTTCCGCATGTCGTGACCCATTGCGTTCATGGTGTGATGTGCCTTGTGGCAGTGGAACGCCCAATCGCCGGGATTGTCGGCAACCACGTCGAAGGCACGGATCGCGCCGACCGGTACGTCGATGGTGACCTCCGGCCATTGCGCGCTCTCCGGCACCCAGCCGCCGTCCGTGCAGGTCACGGCGAAGCTGTGCCCGTGCAGGTGGATCGGGTGGTTCGTCATCGTGAGATTGCCCATGCGGACGCGGACCTTGTCGCCGAGCCGCACCGGCAGGGGATCGATGCCCGGAAATACGCGGCTATTGAAGGTCCACATGTTGAAGTCGGTCATCTCGTTGACCTTCGGCAGGTAAGTGCCGGGATCGATCAGATACGTGCTCATGATGAAGACGAAATCGCGGTCGACGGGGCGGAACGAAGGGTCCCGCGGATGGACTACGACCATGCCCATCATGCCCATTGCCATCTGGACCATCTCGTCCGAATGCGGGTGGTACATGAAGGTCCCGCTCTTCTTCAGTTCGAATTCATAGACGAAGGTCTTGCCGGGCTTGATGTGCGGCTGGTTTAGGCCACCGACGCCGTCCATGCCGCTGGGGATGATCATGCCGTGCCAGTGCACGGTTGTGTGTTCGGGCAATCTATTGGTGACGAAGATGCGGACTTTGTCCCCTTCGACCGCTTCGATGGTTGGCCCCGGAGCCTGACCGTTGTAGCCCCAGAGATTGACCTTCATGCCTTCGGCGAATTCGCGCACCACGGGCTCGGCGACGAGATGAAACTCCTTCCACTCGCCATTCATCCGCCATGGCAACGACCAGCCGTTCAGCGTGACGACGGGCCGATACTCCAGCCCCGAAGTTGGATAGAGCGGCGGCTGCGATGCTGCTTTGTCCATCAAGGGCGCTTCCGGAATGGCTGCAGCCTGCACACGGCCGCTGACAGCGCTGGCTCCGACGAGTGCGGCGCTGCCGAGAAACGCTCTGCGTGAAAACATCTGTTCCTCCATTCAGTGCGGAGCCGCGGCTGGCGGAGTCGCCGCGGCCGTTGTGGTTGGCGTCTCCCGTGCACTCGAACCGCCGCCATTGATGGCGGTTTGCAGGTCGGATTGCGCCAGGAAAAATGCGCGCTTCGCATCAATCGCAGCGCGTAGTGAGGCGAGGCGTTGTCGCGCCTCCGTCAGCAACGCGAACACGTCGATCTGCATGCTGGAGAAGCGCAGTTGCATCTCCTCGGTGATGATCTGGCGGAGCGGCAGGATTTCGCGCTGAAAGTGAACCGCGATATCGTAAGTTGAGCGATAGACCTGGTAGGCGTCGCGCGCCTCCGACCGCACGTTCACGGCCCGTTCGGTTAGGCGATTGAATGCGAGATTATATGTCTCCGCTGCTTGCCGAACGCGCACCTCGCCGCCGTCGAACACCGGAATCTGAAATGTGACGTCAAAACCGCGCTCGCGAAACGGCGGCCCTTCGGGATCTTGGGTGCGCTTGGCGACGCCGGCAAGATCGAGCAAGGTGACGAAGCGCGTGGCTTCAGTGAGATCGAGCGACTTTGCCAGCCCCACAAGCTCCATGCGCGCGATCTGAAGGTCGATGCGATGCCCGACGGCGTCCGCTTCGATCGAAGGCAGCGCCCGCGGGCGCCGCGGCAGCGGCGGCAGCTTGTCCGGTAGCCGGAACGCGAGATCGTCGTCCCACAATCCCATCAATCGCGCCAATCGTTCGCGCGCGCTTGCCGCCTCCTGCCGCGCACTCGCAAGGTCAGCAGTGGTCTCGGCGTAAAACACCTGCTCACGGGCTTGGTCGAGCTTGTTGAGCGAGCCGGTCTCGCCGAGCTTCTTGGCGAGCTGCGCCGTTGATTCCGCCGTCGATTTCGCATCGGTGAGCAGGATGACCATTTCGTTGGCCGCGACCGCGCGGAAGTAGGCGCGCCGGACATCGGCGGCGAGCCGCAAGGTCTCCAGCGCGGCGCGGAGCTGCGCCTGCCGGAAACGCTCGCGCGCGATCTCGGAGCGGAACGGCAATGTGGCTAGCGCCAGGATATCGCCGACCACCTGGCGTTCGACCTCGCTCGCGCCATTGCCTGAGATCCGCGAGATCGCGAACGTCGGGTTCGGCGGCAGGCTCTGTTCGACCAGATCGGTCTCGGCCAGCGCGAGTTCGTTGTACGCTGTCTGCAGACCTTTATTGCTGAGAAGCGCGACCTGCACGGTGGCCTCGACGTTCAATGGACGAGAGAGCAGGCGCCGCACCGTTCCGCGCACCACGTCGACATCGTCGGCCGTTCGCACGAAGGCGACATCCTTGCCAATGGCCCGTTCGGTCGCCGTGGCGACAACGGTCATGCCACTGTCGAGAGAGAAGGATGCGCAGCCGGACAGCGCGAGGGCGGCGGTGAGCAGCAGGCCGATTGCGGGGGCGCGTATCGCGAGATGCGTCGTCATTGCGATTCCTGTCCACGTTTCGGCGTGACATTCTCATTGTGCTCGCGCCAGGGCGCGGGCGCCGACGGCCGTAGACTGGTGTAGGGTGCGGTGGTCGAGCGGTATCTGACAGCAGCTACGCGTGCTGTGGGATCGGCGGGATCGGCGGCCGCGAGCTGCGTGGTCGCGGGCACGCAGCCGGCGACCGCGCTCGCGAGCGCAGCGGCTATGGCGCCGATAGCGTAAAACTTCGCCGAAAACTGCGAAGACATGGATGCATCTCCTGAACTGCCGATGGAGTACAGGCAGGCGCACGCGGGCCGCGCGCGTCGTGCCGCCTCGTCACGTCAGGTCAGGCGATGGGAGGTCTGTAGAGCAGGGTGGGCGCCTCGCCGGGAAGGCGCTGGTAATTTGCGGATAAGCAGAGTGAAACCGGCTGCACCGGAGTTGCCATTGCCGGCAGATCGGCTGGAATGGCGGAAAGGCAGAGCATCGCGCAGCAGGGTCCGGGTCCGCCCTTAGTATGGTGGCCTTCGTGCCCTGCTTCAGCATTTGCGATTGCGGTCTGATGCCCGTGATGCGCCCCGTCGTGGTGATGGACAGTGCCCTCGTGCTCGTGCTTTGCCGTAACCGCCTCGTCGTGGGCGTGCGCGACGGTCGGGGCTTCGTCGAAACACGGAGCCGGTCCGGAGCCAACCGCGAGCGCTGCGCTCGGCGCGAGCACGCAAAACAGATAAAGCAGCGCGACCAAGCGCCCCGCCCATTTCCGTTTCGCTCTGTTCAGTTTCGAGAACAATTTTCCTCGCGCTCCGACTCGATGAGAGTATCGGGAAAGCCAAGTTCCGCCAAGTATCTGGGGCCTCTAATTACCAGAATCTGGCTTCTTGCAGCCTGAATGCGTTGCTTCCTCGACGAGCTCCGATGTTACGGCCTCAATCAGCCGATCGCCTGGTTGCCGATGAAGCGCATGAAGGGTTTTCGGCCAGCCGCGCCGAAGAGTACGACCGTATAGGGCTGGGGCTCTCCACCCGGCGATCCGATCGGCATTCCGGGCACAGCAATACTTTGGCATTCGGAAGCTCGGAGAGGAGGCGCCGCAGGGCGGTGGCGGGAACATGGCCCTCGACGAGGTAAGCACCGGCCTGCGCGGTATGAGGTGAGGGGGGTCATCAGCATTAAGATATGCCCGTCCGCCGGCATCTTTGCCTAGCAAAGGCGCAGCGCGAGGGCATTTCGCTAAAGCCGATCAGCCGCTCGCCTTACAATCGTCGGAAGAACGCTGCGCGACGCTAATGCTTCACGGGCCGGGTCTCATCGAGGACCCCGCTCACGTCCGGCTCGTCAATCCCATCATCGTCAGGCCGGTTGCATAGGCACGGCATCCCCGCGCTGCACTGACAGCCCAGCTCTTCACTCGAGGCGAGGTTCGGATGGTTCTCGCAGACCCAACCGATGCCGAAGCAGATCGGACACTTAGGATTTGTCACGCGTAAGCCCTTTGAAGGAGCTTGCGCGCAGCAAGCCCTCCGACGTGATGTCTCGGTACTCAATGTCGGCAACGAACTTCGGTTCTACCCACGTGGCCTTCGGCTTCCTGACAGGCTTGGTGAGCTTTGATTTCGGGCTAACGACGGTATCGAGCTGTTTCCTGATTTTACTGGAAACTGTACGGGACCATCCCGTCCCGACCTTTCCCATGTATCGCAGCTCTTCGCCCTCCTGCTTGCCCAGGTACAGGGCCGCTATCCCGCTGGGGTCCTTGATGAAGCCGATGACCGGAAATTGCCCGCGGTGGACGGTCTTGATTTTCAGCCAGCCTTCATTGCGATCTGACCGGTACGGCGCGTTGGCATGTTTGGAGATAATGCCCTCATAGTGCAGCTTAGCCGCATGCTCGAAGAGCTGCTGGCCGTTACCCTGGACGTGCTCGCTGTAGAGCACTGGCGGTTCGAGCTGGTTGGTGTTGAACAGGCCCTGCAGCATGGCCTTTCGTTCAATCTGCGACGTCTTGCGAAGGTCTTTGCCGTCGAGCCATAGGAGATCGAAGGCGTAGTACAGCAAACGGTCCTGGTCGCCTCTGGCGAGGTCAGCGTGCAATTCGGAGAAGTTGGTGCGGCCTTCATGGATGACCACTACCTCCCCATCGATGATCGCTTGACCGGGGATATCGAAGGCGCTTGCGATGACCGAGAAGCGTTTGGTCCAGTCGAGGCCAGTGCGAGTGTAGGCCTTCGCTTTTCGTTTATCCCGATGAAGCTGGATTCGGTAGCCGTCGTATTTAATTTCATGGAGCCACTGGTCGCCTGGAGGAGCCTTCGAGCGAAGGGTCGCGAGTTGGGGCTTAATGAAACCCGGCATTTCCGGAAAATTGGTACGCTTCACAACGCAACTCACAAAAAAGGCGCCGTCAATATGGCGGGTAGTTTAACCATCTTTCTCCCACGAGTCCCGAACGGTCAGGGCACATCCCAGTTTCTTGTAGCGCCCGTGCTGTGCGAAAAGACAGGCCCCTCGGGCTTCTATGACGGTCGGAATGGCCGCAAGTAGCTACAGAATCGGCTCCGCCCAAGGGGTAGGAATGGGGCAGACAACGAGGCGTTAGACGCTTGTCCATGCCGTTAAAGGTGAGCGGCCGAGACAACCGCCGGCCTCGGGTTCCTGACGACTCCTTAGTTCCTAAGGCCCACAGTTGCCACCATATTACCTTTTCCGTTGCTTCGAGGCCCTGAAGTGCCGAAGTGAGGAGGTCGGCTTTATGTCTGGCATTGCTGTTCCGGTTGAATGAGCATCAGCCTAGTCAGACTTCGATCCTGCTCGGCCTGTAGAGTTAACTTGACGGGTCATCCGACAGTTCTTATTTTGTTCTTAGGCATTCGGCGTACACGCCGAGATAGTGCGACGCGGCAATTTCTTCTTTTGCAACTCTGTCGGAACCTCTTAGATGGCGGAAGGGCTAAGGGGAAATCCGAGATGCTTCTTGAAAATATGTCCGTTCGGCGGATGATTTTGCACGAGGTCTTTCAGCGTAAGGACGACAAGTTACCAATTCCTCCTCGCTACGGCGGCCAACTTCTGCAATTGCCTGTCGACGCGATTGACGACTTCAAGTCGCGTGTGATCGACGCCCTTGGAAACAACTCCAAGAGCATGGAAATGACCATCATGGATGGATCGGCCGGTAATGTGCCTGACATCGCCGCGAAGCTAATCAAAGCTAGTGATGCGCAATTCGTCCAGCAATCGCAGGCAATTGCTGATCAACTCACAGCGAAGCAAATTGCTCGCAAGCTACCGGGCGGCATTGTTGTCGTTTTCTCTGGAACGGTCGGTAGCCCAGCCCGTCCTTTCCTCGGCATCATCAAGGCAGAAACTCAGTCAGGATTTCTGCGAGAGGTAAAGCGGGGTGCGCTCGACGCATCGTACCTCAAGGATCTGTTCCTTACTCCCGCAGCTAAACTCTACAAGATCGGCATATTCGTTCACGCCGACCATGCTGCTGATCCTAAGAGCTTTCCGTCTGGATGGAGGGCCTTCGTTTTCGACAGTCACATGAGTAGCGCAAACCGGGACGGCGCCGCACAGTACTTCTACGAAGCATTTCTCTGCTGCGTGATCCCTCAAAACAGCGCTTTCTTAACGAAAGTATTCTTCGATCATACGAAAACGTTCATCAAGGACTTGGACCTTCCGCAGGAAAAGCGAGCCGATTTGATGACAGGCCTCTACACCTATCTGAAGATCGACAATACGCCCACGGTGAGTGTGAACTCGTTTGCGAAGAAATTCCTCACGGCCGACACCGCCGACGCGTTCGAAGCGTTTATGAAGCAGAAGAAGTTTCCGACAAGCGCCATTCAGAAAGACATCTCAGATCTGCAGAGCCAACTTCGGTTGCGCAAGATGGTTTTTTCGAACAGCATCAAATTTACGGCTCCGCCCGAGGCGTTTAACGACATGGTGACGGTCGAAACCATCGACGGCGAAGCGAAGGATGGCGCGCCACAACAATGGACGCGGATTACGGTCCGTGATCACATCCGCGATCAATCATGAATGAGGAGGAGTTTCTAGCTCGTTGGACAAGCGAACGCCCCATGTACGAGAAATGGGGCGAGCGCGTGGCTACGTGCATAGTGGACGACCTCGCGCCCCTGATCGCTCCTATTTCGACCGAACTCTTTGTAAGGTTGCCGATCAAGCCGCGCCTAAAGACTGGCGGATCGTTTATCACGAAGGCCTTTTACAACACGAAGCGCAAAACTCCGTATGTAAACCCATACGAGGAGATAACGGACAAGGTCGGCGTCAGGCTTGTTGTTCTGCTTCCTACCCAGATTTCGAAGGTACAAGCTTCAGTCGAACAGTGCAAACTGTGGGATTTTTCTAAAGACAGGGATTACGAGGAGGAGATCGCTGAGAAGCCCTATGTGTTCGACTATCAGTCGATCCACTACATTGTTCGAGCTCGAACTGATCTTGATCTGGACGGCACCATTGTTCCGAAAGGTACTCCTTGCGAAGTGCAAATACGAACTCTGCTCCAGCACGCGCACAGCGAATTGACGCACGACACCATCTATAAGCCCAGTGTCGAGAAAACGCCGGAAATGGAACGAGCTGTATCCAAGGCAATGGCGTTGATCGAAGCTACCGGCGACTATTTCGAGGACGTCGCGAGACTGATCGATCGGCTTGTAACACCGAGTAGGAGGTTGAGCGAAGAACTGACTTATCTATATCGAGAGCGGATAGGCAAATCGGCCGAACCTACAAAGGCCGAAAGTCTGCTGCTCGATGCCTATGGTTCAGACGATCCGACACAGCTAGACAAGCTACGTGGGTTCTTGGACTCAAAGAGCTATGTTCCCGAGCGCATCGGCGATCGAGCAAGAACAAAAATACTCTTCAGACAGCCAAGCATCTTGCTCGTTTATAACGCGGTGGCCGACTCGCCCCGACAGGCTGCCGACAAATGGCCGCTAACGCCTAATGAACTTGCGCCTGTATACGCCGATCTTGGGACAGCAATGCCCCACTAGCAGGCGGCCCGCCAACTAAATCGCTGCCCAAATTGGGGGCGAGCTACAAGCGGCCATCGACCAGGAAAAGGCCCTTTGACGTTGGGCGGGCGGCGGTGAATTGGTGCGGGTGTTTCTCTCCGCCCGGAGGCCTGTCAATGGCCAACCGTCCTTGTCAATGCGCGGCATAAAACCAGATGGCAAGCGCGGCGTCTCCCCGTCACCTGGGGAATTGCAGGCCGGGCAAGGCGCTCCGGCCCCACCGCAGCCGCAGGCGGTGTTCACCCTCCCAGGCCCGATCCGGGTGGTTCTCACAACCCCAACCGCTATCCTCGTACAGAAGGCACTTCATCGCCTCGACTGGTCGAGTAATTCGTCTCCCTCCGGTGAGGGCCGCCTTGTCGGGTTAAGACGAGTGCTGTGTAACAGCCCTTATGGACAGCAATAAGT
>NZ_JBVBEF010000158.1:0-11007 GCF_055456055.1 Bradyrhizobium sp. LeoB3 | reverse complement strand
GCCCTGGTGCCCTCCGATCGCCGCGCGACCTTGATCGCCCAGCGTGAAGGTGACAGCGGCAACGTCGTCTACAAGCTGGACGTGTACCTGCAGGGCGCTGACGAAACGGTGTTCTTCGATGTATGACTGCCCTTTGGGTTGTTGCGGCGACCGACTATGGCGTTCGGCCACTTGCTCTCATAGCGTGGCTATCGCCGTAAAAAGATTATGCCGAGAATTCGCCAAACGACGCGTCGCACATCGGGCTTCGTTGTAACGCCTCGATGCGCGGGCTCTGTGATTAATCCGTAATCGCGGCCAAGTCGATCTCAAACGTTCTGATAACTTGTAGCAGCTGTCGAAGGGAAGCTTCAAGTAGTCGCCCATCGCGGCAACGGTCGCTATCCGGTCGGTGGCGCTCCCCGGGTAGCACTTTCTGAGCGCGGTGCGGCATCGGCCTGGCTTCGTGGCGCGCGCAAGTATCGTGATAATAGCGGCCGCCGCCCATACTTTCGATGTCCCGCGATACCTGACGGTGCTGCTAGTGGGCCTCATTCAATCGCTTCTCACCGCCGAAGTGACTGAGACGGCGCTGGGTGGAAGTCCTTGGACTTGAGCTCACGAGGAAGCGCCGTCAACAAAAGCACTGCGCAGAACACGCAAAGACTGCCGATGACAAAGAGCGCCGGCGTCGTGCTGCCCGTCAGATCCTTGACTGAGCCAACCATGATCGGACTCACAATGCCGCCCACCTGGCCCAGCGTGTTGATAAGCGCGATCCCGCTCGCGGCGCCGGCGCCCGTCAGTATCTTCGGAGGCAATGTCCAAAATGTCGGGATTGACGCCACCACGCCGCCGCCAAGAACGGCAAGCGCACCAACCAGCAAGAGAACGTTGTTGTTGAAAACGCCAGTGGCGAAAAAGCCGAATGCTGCAGCCAAGATAAGTCCGGCAACAAACCTCGGACGTTCGCCGGATGCATCAGAGAGCCGTCCGACGATCAGCATGCAGATCGCGCCGCAAACATAGGGAATGGCGGTCAAGAAGCCGATCGCGCTCGCGCTTCCCCCGCCGGCCGCCTTTATGAGATCCGGCGTCCAGAAATTGAGTCCATACGACGCGATCTGGATCAGGAAGTAGATGAACCCAAGCAGCAGAACGCCGGGCATCAGCAACGATCGCCAGGCTGAGCGCTCGCCAATTTGATTCTTCTGCCGCTCCAATTGCACCGAGATGAGACGGCGCTCATCAGTGCTGAGCCATTTCGCATGATCAATGCTGTCGTCAAATCGAAGCAGGACGACCACTCCGAGGGCAACGCATGGCAGACCGCCGGCGAGGAACAGCCATTTCCAGCCGTCCAAACCGTGCAGCCCGTTCATATAGTTAAGGATGAGGCCGGACATCGGCGCTCCAATGATGCCCGAAAATGCGGTCGCGAGAAAAAACACCGAAGTCATGCGCCCGCGATGGGATTTTGGGAACCAAAGGGTCAGATAATAGAGAATACCGGGAGCGAATCCGGCTTCCATGGCGCCAATCACGAAGCGCAGCGTGTAGAACTGCCATTCGCTCTGGACAAACACCATGGCCGCCGTCCCGAGCCCCCATGAGATCATGATGCGGGCGATCCAGCGCCGGGCGCCGAAGCGATACAACAGCATGTTACTCGGCACCTCAAATAGGACGTAGCCGACGACAAACAGGCTCGCGCCGAAGCCATAGGCTGTGTTGCTGAGACCGAGATCCGCCTGGAGCGATGCTTTGGCAAAGCTGATGTTCACGCGATCGAAGAATGCAAAGAAATAGCAGACGATGATCAACGGCATCAGGCGCCAGGCGATCTTGCTGATGACTTGCTGCTCGCTGATCGTCGCATCGAGACCGACAGCAGGCGCTGTAGTAATCGTCATGATTTCCTCCGATATGTTTTTTGAAATGTGATTGCAGGTTGTTCAGGCGGGGGATTGCCGCGATCGTTCTGGAACGGGGTGCAGGTCCAGCGGACGCCCGGTCTTTGCGACTTGGCCCGGCACGTCGTGTCCGACCAATGCGGGCAATCGCTTCGAAAGGTCGATCAAGCGATCGAGGTCGAGGCCGGTCCTCAGGTCGATCTCATGGCAGAGATTGACCAGGTCTTCGGTGCAAACGTTGCCGGTCGCGCCCGGCGCAAATGGGCAACCACCCAATCCGCCCAGCGCTGCATCGAAGCGGCGCGCGCCGCTGTTATGGGCCGCGAGCACATTGACCAGCCCGAGGCCTCGCGTGTTGTGGAAATGAAGCGTTAGCCTGTCCGAGGGTAGAAGCGTCAAGGCCTCTGCCACCAATCGCGAGACCTGATTGGGGTTGGCCATGCCCGTGGTATCTGCGAGCGTTACGCTATCGGCACCGAGGTCGAGGTACCGTTTGACGATGTCCAGGACCTTTCCGGACGGCTGTGCTCCCTCGAATGGGCAGCCGAACGCCGTCGCGATCGTGGCATTGACCAATGCATCAGCCGCGTGGGCCAGTTCGATGATTTCACCAAGGGATGCGAGCGAGCCATCATGCGTCATGTTCATGTTCGCGCGATTGTGTGTCTCACTCGCCGACATCACAAAGTTTAGTTCATCGGCCCGTGCCGCCAAGGCGAGCTCGGCGCCCTTCCGATTTGGAATCAGCGCTGTGTAGACCGTTCCAGGTCGCCGTCTGATGCTGGCAAATACATCTCTTGCATCCCGCAGCGCAGGGACGGCCTTTGGCGAAACAAATGACGAAACTTCGATGCGTCGGAAGCCAATAGCAGACAGGCAATCGATCAGCAGTATCTTTTCGGTCGTTTCGATCCATTGCGGCTCGATCTGCAACCCGTCGCGTGGTGCGACTTCCTGGATCAAAATGTCCGGCAGATCGGCGGTCATTGCACCGCTCCACTGCGGCGCAGTTGCAGAATGTCCTCCTCGTTGAGGCCGAGCGATGTCAAGACCTCGTCGGTGTGTTGCCCGAGTGTCGGACCAGGCCACCTTACGCCACCCGGCGTTTCCGATAGCTTTGGCGCGATACCAGGCATCTTCACGGTGATGCCGCCGGGGAGTTCGGTCGGCAGGATCATGTCTCTGGCAGCGTAGTGGGGGTCTTCCACGATATCGGCGACCGAATAGATTCGACCCGCAGGAACGTCAGCCGCATCAAGACGGGAGAGGATCTCCTCCATGGTTCGTTGCGAGGTCCAGTCGCTGACGGCGGCGTCGAGCACCGCATTCCTCCGTACGCGTCCGTCGTTGTTGGCGAGCGTCGGATCTTCACCGAGATCAGGGCGGCCGATCACACGCATCAGACGCTTGAATATCGCGTCGCTGTTGCCGGCGACGACAACGTAGAGCCCATCGGAGCTTGGATAGGTATTGGAGGGACTTATGCCCGGTAGTGCTGCGCCGGTCCGGGTCCTGACATAGCCCAAGAGATCATACTCGGGAACCAGACTTTCCATGAGATTGAACACGCTCTCGTAAAGCGAGACGTCGACGATCTGCCCCTTGCCCTGGCCTGTCTTGACCCGAAGCAGCGACATCAGCGCTCCAATCACGCCGTGCAGCGAAGCCAGGCTATCGCCGATGCTGATACCGACGCGTGCCGGCGGGCTCTCAGGATCGCCAGTGGTGAATCGCAATCCACCCATGGCTTCACCGATCGCGCCGAATCCCGATCGATCGCGATAAGGACCGGTCTGCCCGTAGCCGGAGATACGGACCAGGGTCAGGTTCGGATTGAGCGCGGAGAGCGCGTCCCAGCCGAGGCCGAGCTTCTCAAGGTTGCCCGGCTTGAAATTCTCGATCACAACGTCGGCTTGGATAGCCAGGCGACGAACAACCGCACGCCCTTCCGCCGACTTCAGATCAACTGCGATCGACTTCTTGTTGCGGGATTGCAGATACCACCACAGCGATGTCCCTTGATGGAGCTTTCGCCACTTGCGCAGCGGATCTCCAACGCCGGGCTGCTCGATCTTGATGACATCTGCGCCGAATTCGGCAAACAGCCGCGCCGCAAATGGCGCAGCGATGAGTGTTCCTAGTTCGACAACGCGAATACCGGATAACGGCCCGACCATCTCTGGCGCTCCTCGACACGCTGTTTTGTCGAGGTGTTGCCGAGCAACGCGGGTTGAGTCCAATATCCGTTGATGAACGAGCGTTCGCAGATGACGAACGCACGCGAAGAGAGCGATACTAGAGCATGGCCAGGTTTTCTCTCACGACAAACGCGAAGCAATAGCGTGAAACGAACATGCTCAAACAAAGAGCTAAGAAGCGGGACGACGATTCGAAGAAAAGTCATCATGCTTTATAGTGCGTGCTGCGGGAATGTCTGAGGTGATCTAGCATCAAGCGACTCGTCGCCGACAGCCCTACGGGATCTCTGGCAACCAGCACCAGCTCACGATCCGCCCATTCATCGCTCAGCTCGACAGCGGACAAGTTCATGCCGTGGCTCAAGACGGCAAATGCCCGGTTCGGGATCAAGCCGATGCCCATTCCGGCCTGCACCATCCGGCAGACGGCGTCGAAACCAGGGACGTGGACCCTTAGTTTGATCGACTTGCCGAGCTGTTGCGCCGTGTATTGCGAGCGAAGATAGATCGAGCTTGTAGCGAACAGGCCCACATGATCGTAGTCCAGTGTATCGGCAAATGAGACTTTCGTCGTGCCGGACAGCGGGTGATCGGACCTTACCACGATAACGAGGCGATCCCTTCCATACGAATAACGCTCCAGCCCGCGCGTGGCGACGTCTGCGGAGCAGATGCCGATATCCGCGACACCTTCCTCGAGGCCGCGAACGACCTCGGCGCTGGAGCGCTCCTGAAGATCGAGCCGCACCAACTCGTGAGAGCGAAAGAATCCGGGCAGATCGTCCGGCAGAAATTCGACGATTGACGACAGGTTTGCCAACATTCGCACATGTCCACGCACACCCCGCGCGTGCTCCGCCATGTCGACCGCGATCTTCGCGATGTTGAGCAGCGTGACGCGCGCATGATGCAACAGAGATTCGCCTGCCGGCGTCAGTGTCATTCCATTCGAGTGTCTTTCAAACAGAGCGACCTGGAGCGTCTCCTCGAGATCGTGCATGCGCTTACTGACTGCGGAAGGCGCTATTGCCTCTCTCTGCGACGCACGCGTCAAATTACCTTCGTCGCAAATTGCGATGAATAACTGCAAGGTTGTGAGGTCAATACGCCGAACGAGATCAATCTTGTAGGGCGGCTTTGACCGAATCGGCCGTGTCTTTTCCATGCAACGTCCCAGACAGAAGTTATCGCAACAGACATCCACTGATTTCTCAAATGTCGCAGAAGAATCGGAAAAAATCAGAATCTCATACTAACTGGCGCCGAATCGAGCCGAGAATCTTCCAACTCCAGGCTATGAGCCAATTCTTCGGGTTAGGGGAGACGGTGCGCGTCCACCGTGTGATCACTCAGCCGATCCTGTCATAAAAACGAGTTCGTCGGATGGGCCGCGTCGGATCACGAAATCGATATCAATGAAGGCCGCTTCGCGTCATGTTCGACCGGGTCTGCGGCTACCGCCTGCGATCTGACTTTCGCTTTGCCGCAAAAGTCCGCGGGAGCTTCGGTTCTGACTCAATCAGACCCGAACATGCTCTAGTGTCCCGAATCTGACGTACGACGGATTCCAAATCGACTCGAGGACTGCCCCATTCTTTGAGGAGGATTCATGCGTCTGAACTCGTTGCTGCTAACAACTACGTTCCTGGCCGTTGCCGGCACTCGCTCAACAAATCTCGGCTTCGCCGCCAGTTGGCTTTCCCAACAGCACGACGCCAAGTGTCGGACGGGTCATCCCGCAATTAACGCAGGACCGCACGCAGCGCAAACTCTCAAGGCGATCCACGACGACCGGACCCCAGCCTTATAGCGTAATGAACGGCCTCGGCGCTCTTACGTCGTACTTTCTCTCGTGAGCTTCCGTCCGGGCATTGCGCCGCAAAGCCTGATGCCGACGGTCTACGCCGCTCGACGCCGGCGGACTACGCCAACAACGTCAATTTTCTCGCCAACACGAGCGCTGGCAGCACGACATTCGGTAACGGCACCGCGACACCGCTCGCAAGCGCTGTCGGCTTCATCAACAACGCGGTGCGAGCCAACTCCTCGACCGGCTCAATGCGATTCACGCGAAGATAATGAAGAGCAAGGACCGGAACAAGGTTCTGCGTGCCATAGCCCGGTGGAGTCGTGACGTTCTCGGTAAATGAGCCCTCGAACGACGGCGAATCGAAAGTGCCGGACTGGCCATTCGGATCAATGCTCAGCAATGTGAAAAGGGGTGCCCGGTATGTACATGCCCGCGGCAATGGTCGCCGTAGCGGTGGGAGGAGCCCGCGAGCGCCGCAACGGCCGTGACATTGACTTCGCTCGCGGCGGTGGGCGTGAGCTGGAGCGACAGGTTTGAACCCCCATGGAAAGCACGGGAAATGCACGGATACTTACGCGCGCAAAATATGCCTTCTACGCCGCAAGATGCGCAAGCGACCGATCACCACTTTCTGCTGACAGATCTGATCTGCAAAGACCGAATAGGGTTGTTCGATGATCACCGAACTGTCGCGTGGCGAAAACGTCACAGCTCACGGTCGGCGGCATCGACTTCACCGCGTTGTTATTCTTCACGGAAGTTTTTGCATTAGTTACCGCGTCAGCATGCGTGTGCATGTTGGGGATTAGGAGACTTTAAACATGATACGGGCGCGAACACTTATTCGCGGCACAACCGCCGGCCTGATGGCCGTCGGGGGCGCGCAAGCAGCCGATCTTCCAATCAAGGCGAAGGCCGTCGAGTATGTGAAGGTCTGCTCGCTGTACGGCGGCGGCTTCTGGTACATCCCGGGCACCGACACCTGCATGAAGATCGGCGGCTATCTGCGGGTCGACGCCACCTTCAACGGCGGCGTGCAGGGCTCGCCCGCCTGGAATGGCGATATCGGCCAGGGTAACCGCTATCGTGACTACTTCGCAGCGCGGTCCCGTATGGCTTTGTCAATCGATACCCGCACGCAGACCGAATATGGCACGGTCCGCACCTTCGGGATGGGCCGGTTTCAGTTCTCTACGCTTGGCAACAACACCTTCAACCCGAACTCGATCAACGGCTCGCTTCCGGTGGCCGGCGCGCAGCTGCTCGACACTCCCGGCGGCGGTTACACCACCATCCAGTACCTTTTCATTCAGTTCGCAGGCTTCACTCTTGGTCAGTCGGCCTCGGCCTACGCGTCGCCTTGGCAGGGCTTTCCCGGCAACATCTCGGACTTCCTGCTCGGCGGCCAGAACACCGACACTGGCGTTAACAACATCCAGTACACCGCGCAGTTCGGCAATGGCGTGTCGGCCAGCATCGGCCTGGATGATCCGACGGTCTGGGATCGCACCGCGGTCTACAATCTGGCGCTGCCGCTGAACGCCACGTTTAACTCGGGCAACGCCTATGCCGGCGTCCATGCGCCCGACGTCGTCGGCAATATCCGCATCGACCAGGCTTGGGGCCTGTTCCAGATTTCTGCCGCGGCGCATGAAGTCAGCGGCTCCTACAACACCCTCAACGCGCTCGGTGCGCCGGCGGGCGCCGTCGGACTGCCGGGCGCGGCGCCGACCGCGGCATCCGAGCTTTCCGGACATCCCGACACCTCGTGGGGCGGCGCCGCACAGGCGGCGTTGCAGATCAAGAACATCCCGAGCGGCGCTGGTGACGACCTCAAGCTGGACGCGAGCTATGCCAAGGGCGCGACGAAGTACGTCGTCTCGTCGTCTTCAACCTCGCCAAGCTTTGCCATGTTCGGCAGCACCAGTGCGCCCGGCGCCTATCAGAGCATCGGGTTCGGTGCGACGACCGATGCCGTCTATCTGCCGGTCGCGGCCGGCGGCGACGGCTCGCTGCATCTGACGGAGACCTTTGGCGTTCGCGGGGCGTTCAATCATAACTGGGACCCGTATTGGTCGTCGAGCCTGTTCGGCTCGTATGTGGCGGTCCGCTATGACGGTGCCGCGAAGGCCTTCATGTGCGCGAACTACACCACGCCGGCCAAGGCGGTCAGCGCGGACTACGTCTGCAACCCCGACTTCAACATCTCGCAGCTCGGCGTGAACACCCGCTGGACCCCGGTCAAGAACCTGACCTTCACGGCCGAATTCCAGTGGTTCCACCTCGACCAGAACTTCAAGGGATCGGCCGTGCTTGGCGCGTCCGCGCCGAAGCCGTTGGCGCGCTACGAGTTCAAGGACCAGGATACGTTCCTGCTCGAGCTCCGCGCGCAGCGAAACTTCTGATCGCCTTCTTTGCGAGGAAACGGCGAGGAAGCAATCCGGCGTGTTGCTAAGTTGCTTCGTGAATCGATATCGCTGAGCTTGGCGCTGACAATAAGGGTACTAGATCGCAGCCCACGCTCACCGCGCTCATGAGTCCGGCGACAGTCGAAGTTTCTCCTTCCTACGACGACGGCCCATAGTTTGCGTTCGGCGGCGTTGTTCGACATGCGGACGCGTCCGTCGTCGAGAAAGCAGGCAAATGCATCCCTGCGGTTGAGGCAGTAATTGGCCTTACCTCTTCCTGTCCAGACCGCATTGTGCGAGACCTCGACGCCACGGGCAGCAAGTTCGTCCTTCAGCTTGTGCAGCGTCAGATGCGGCGTCTGGCTAATCCGTTCCTTGATGGAGGCGCGATGCGGTTCCAGCACCGGCTTGCGGTATCCGCCTATCTTGCCGGGCGCCACTGAACCCGTCGCCCGATAGCGCTGTGACCACTTCACCACCGAGGACGCCGCCACGCCAAATCGCGTCGCAACCGCCCGGCAGCTTTCACCCGCACCTACGGCTGCAACAACACGCTCACGCAGATCATTGGAAAGAGGTCGGCTCATCAGATGCTGGCCCCCAGACCCAGCCAACACCTTGAATCACAAACCGGCCCGCAAGGGAATCCCTACCGATTCAGCCTAGCCATGAACCGCTCTAGTGCCCTTCAATAGCTTCGCCGAGTACGCGCCCGAGCCGAACCCGGAGACGAAGAAAAAGGACGTGGTCTGGTTCGCACTGGACGACGATCGGCCGCTTACCGCATTTGCCGGGATCTGGACCGAGTTCAAGGGCGACCGGGACACCAAGTCGACGCCGATCCCCGGCCCTCACCTCGTCTATGGCTCCCTGACCACCAAACCGAACGCGGTCGTCGCCCCGATCCATCCCAAGGCCATGCCGGTTATCCTGACGACTGGCGAAGAACGCGACGTGTGGCGCGCACCGTGGGATGAAGCCAAGGCCCTTCAGCGTCCGTTGCCCAATCACGCACTCAAGATCGTGCTGCGAGGGCCGGATAAAGAAGACAGGCTGGCAGCCTGACACCGGCCTTTGTATGGCCTTTCCGTGGCAGGCGGCATCAGCATAGGGGTTCTTCAGGGCGGTCAGCAGATCTGGCTGCGGCGTTCGCGAACGGAGAGGGTGCGTTCGCGCCTGGATAATGTCGTTCTCGTGAGAGGTGCGTATAAGCAGGACCGAATTCCAATTTGGTCACAACAAGCCAGAACTGAACGACACCATGGATCGGGTCATGCGAGCGCCATTCGGCGACCTCTACCCAGAGTTCGCCGAGAGGGAGTATCGGCTGGCGCCGGCCGAGATTGCCAAGACTAACCAGACGGAGACCAATCCGGCCAAGCGGGCAGTGCTAAGGACCCATGAGCGGAACCCGGAGGCCAAACACAAGAACTGGCCTTGGCTGGCTTATGCATTGTGCTTTTTGGTCGGCACATCCGCGATTGGTGGGGCTTTGATCGATTTCGTAATGCACCGCCACCCATGGCTGATGGTATGCATCGTTATGGGGCTGGTTTGGCTGGAGATACGTGGCACCTAGGGGAGCACGATTCCTACTTCCGGGCCGAAGCATGAACCAGCAACATTGAGGTTTCCGTGAATTGCGCGTCACGGGTTGTGGGTGACGCGCCTCCAGCGGCCGCTGCCTGACGACGCCCTAAAGATCGTCATGCGCGGTCCCGAGGAGGACAGGCTGGCCGCCCGAAATGCCGCAAAGACAGAGTCCCCGCGTGAGCCAAGCGCTGGTAGTTGTGCGAGCCTTAGCCATTCTTCAGAAGACCGCAGCAGCAGCTGTTTTTCGATTGGACAAACCGTCGTCGCAGCTTGTTGCCGACATTGCTCGGCGCGCGTGCGGCAAGTATCTGCATGCTCAACCATGACCGATACACCGGTCCAGACGCTCGCTCCCTGGCGCCGATTGGCCCCGCATCACCTCCTCAATTTGTCCGGCAGCTTAGCGTTCCTGGCAATCTGTTTAGGAACGGTCTGCGGACGATCCCGTTTCGCGAACTGAAAGTCGTGGTTGCGGTCAATGCCCCGTTACTTCTTTCACATCACCGGAAGGTTCCCGTTTCAGGACGAAGTCGGAACGGAGCTTCGACACCATGGCGCTGCCTGGAAGGAAGCTCTGTTGCTGACCCGCGACATCGAAGCGTCGCTGCAGCCGGGGGAGAGCTGAAGCCTCGTGTCAAGGCTCATGGCCGCTCGCTCTACCGGATCAGCATCACCGGCGAAGAAGGATGAACAGCGCGCCCGCTATGGCGCCACGATAAGAGAACACGCCAACTAGCCCGTTTACCAGATCGATCCAGGTGCTGTCCGGGCTAGGACATCTGCCCTAAAAAAACAGGACCCTCGCAGGAACGAGTGTGATTGGCGCTCTTAGCAAAGCGCGTCTGTTGGGACGCCTGAAAATAGCGGGAGTGAACCTCACTCTTCTCCACGAGGTGGGGTCACTTCCGTTATTCAATTGGGAGCCCCCGAAACGGCCCTAGACGTCCCCGAGCTAGTCATCTGGAACGCAAGTTCGTCACATTATATGATGGCTCGATTCTCTGTAGAGGAGAGCGCTTGTGGCGAATGCAGGTGTTAGAGGCCGGCCAATCGAGCCGTTGGTGCTGAGTCCGCAAGAGCGAGCATATTTAGAGAGGCAGGTTCGT
>NZ_JBVBEF010000157.1:0-11122 GCF_055456055.1 Bradyrhizobium sp. LeoB3 | reverse complement strand
AGGCCAAGCTTTGCTATATGGGCCACGCCACCATGGAGAACCGGCACGGGCTGGCGGTGGCCGGCAGGGTCACGCATTCATAAATTTTGTCTAGCCCGCCACTTACTCCTAGACACAGCATGTCGCGCTCCATTCGTCGTGATAGGGACACTCTACTGGCCTGACTCAGGACCGTTCCACCTGAGTGAGGTTCCACCTGAGTGAGGTGCACTGTCGCTCGCCGCCGCGAAGGTCAGTCAGAAGTTACCGACCTCAAACAATCTAGCGTAAGGTCCGTCTGCGAAGTGAAGCCGCAACTCATGAAAATTCTGTACCGTCTGGTCCAGCGGTCGCGTTTCCTGGCGCTGAAGAATGGCGCGACCAGAAAGCTGAAGCGCTGGAACCCCGAAGAACTCCCAAATCGTTGCCAAGCAAGCGGCGGGTTCGCGAAGAAGACTCTCGTACTCAATCACAAGCATGTTGGTCGGCGCGAAGGAGTGCGCGACCCGAGCGTGGAAATTGTCGGCAGTCTTGAAGTAGGCCTCGCAGTCGGCGATTGACAATCTGACGCACGGCGGCGGAGCCGCGTTGTCAGAGCTGAATTTCAGCCATTGGCGGGTTTGCCTTGCCTGCACCAGCGATCGTAGCGATTCCAATGTGTTTCTGCGAACCACGAGGATGACCTTCAGGCCTGGCCAACCGGCCAGCTCGGCAAAAAAGCCCGGACGATCGTGAAACTGAGGTTCGTTGATCTTGCAGCCAACGTGCGTCACCTTGTCGCTCCGCGGGGGATAGCGCAGGTAGGCAAGTTCTAGGAGCTCGCGATCGCTATGTAGCAGGCGATCCTTATCGGGCCACTTCGTATCATATGGATTGAGCAACTCACCGTTACTGAACACGTTCGGATGCTCGTTTAGCAATGCTTCCAGATAGTGCGTGCCAGTCCTTGGCATCCCAAGAATTACAAAGGGCTCAGGTGACAGTGCGGGGTAGGTCATTGCATGTGGCTCCAACTAATATTGATCGCGAGGCTTGGGGTGGCGCCCCGCACAAGAATCCACGCTGTCATCTCTCCGCCGACTCTTTCAATGATGTTGAGAAGCGGCGGGGATTAAATCCGCGCTCATGCAACGCTGCAATCAAGCGGGACAGCACCATGACCCGTCTGGTCGCGCAGGCCGGCGTGAGTGTCCGGTTTCAACCCGCTCGGCTCTTTGTCCTGGTTCTCACAATACGGCTCACGGGACCCGATCGGCGACGTGATTTGTACCAGGAGGCCAATACCCGAATCATGGGGACGGCGTTCCATAACGCTGATAGATTGACTGAATTCCATCGAGGACCTCGCGTGACAGGCTGACTTCCACACTGGCGATGTTGTGCTTTAGCTGCAGCTCGGAGGTCGCGCCTACGAGGGTGCTTGCAACGAATGGCCGGCTGCTGAAGAATGACAACGCGCCGTGCGCTGGATCAATGTTATGTTCCCGAAACAGCGTTGTATATGCGAGGGCCGCATGCTGGGCCCTCTCATTGCTGTAGCGGAAGAATCTCCCTAATAAGTTCAGCCGCGAACCGCCTGGTCGCTGCCCACCCAGGTACATACCGGTCAGTGTGCCCATCGCGAGCGGCGAATACGCTAGAAGCCCTACCCGTTCGCGCTGAGCCATCTCGGCGAGGCCGTTCTCGAAGTCGAGGTTAAGCAGATTGTACGGATTCTGAATGCTTATCACGCGGGCTAAACCATGTACTTCTGCGTGATGCAGGAAGCGCGCAAGGCCCCAAGGTGTTTCGTTGCAGAGCCCGATGTGACGAACGCGACCGCTTCTGACGAGTGCGTCCAACGCCTCCAGCGTCTCCAGGATCGGGACCGTGTCCTCGTCGAGTTCGTACTGGTAGTCGACTAACTGAAAGACGTTGGTGCTGCGGTCGGGCCAGTGCAGTTGGTAGAGGTCGATATAGTCCGTGTGGAGCCTTTGCAGGCTGGTGTCCACGGCCTCGAACAGATTGGCGCGTGTGTAGCTGACGCGGCCGTCGCGCACATAGGGCAAAGTTTGCCTTGCCTGCTCGAACAGGGCCGACGGCTTTGGTCGCAAGCACGACGTCTTGCCTGCGCCGGGTCTTGCGTAGCCAACTGCCGATATAGCGCTCCGCAAATCCATGTGTCTCCGCACGGGGTGGCACAGGGTACATTTCGGCAGTGTCGACCAAGTTTATGCCGGCATCTAGGGCTGCGTCCAGTTGCGCGTGCGCCTCGGCTTCCTCGTTCTGCTCCCCCCAACTCATAGTGCCCAAGCCGAGCGCGCTCACCTTCGAGCCGCTGCGGCCCAGTTCACGATACTGCATCGCATATCTCCTTCTCGTAGTGGTCGTGAGTAGCGTCAACGCATCAGGCGTCGACGAAAAAGTGCCGCCGACAGGAAGAACGGCAATACTGCGTACATGCAAATTACACCGATATGCAGGCCGACGCTGCCGGCCGGGCGGCCAAGCATCGCCGGACGAATGAGATCGATCGAATGTGCCAGCGGCAAGAAGCGCCCCACCTGCTGAAAGGCGTCGGGCAGTTGGGTGACCGGGAAGACCGCGCCGGACAGGAACAGCATGGGTGTGAGGACGAGCGTCTGGTAAAACACGAAATAGTCGTAACTTGGTGAAAGCGCTGCGACGACCATCGCCAGGCTCGCGAAGGTGAGACCGGTGAGGGCGATAGCTGGCAGCGCATAGAGGATGGATGGCCACGCTGCGTAGCCCAGGATGGCGGCAACAATCGTAATTGCCGCCCCGGCCAGAAAGGCCTTGCTGGCTGCCCACGCCACTTCACCGAGAAGGATGTCGCCGAGCGTGAGCTGCGTGCACAGGACTGCTTCCCAGGTGCGCTGATGATGCATGCGAGCGAAAGCCGCATGAATGGTTTCGAAGGTGGCGGAAATCATCGCGCTTGTCGCGACCATGCCAGCCGCCAGAAACGCGATATATGAGGTGCCGTCAACGCGACCTAGCATTGCTCCGAGGCCCAAGCCGAGGCCGAATAGAGAGCTCATAGGCTCGGCGGCGTTCCCGAGAACCGATGCCAGCGCGACTTTCCGCCACGCCAGATAGTTGCGTCGCCATACCGCGATCCAGTTCCACGCATTGGCGGGCAGAGCCGCCGCATAACGTCCCCACATGGTTCAGTCCTTCATCTCCCGCCCAGTCAGCCGCAAAAAGACATCCTCAAGATTCGGTGGACGCTGCAGAAAGCGTAGACCCGTGTGCCCGCGCAGCTGCCCGCGCACCCGCTCCGGATCTGGCGCATAGCAAAAGAGCGTCTCACCGCTCACGTCGATACGCTGCGCGTACGGCCTGATCAGCGCACCCAACTCATGCGGATTGCCACCGTAGATCTCGATCACTTGGCAGCCGATCTGCTCGTCGATTAGGGTGTGAGGCCGGCCTTCAGCGATCTTGCGCCCTTGCTCGAGTACGCACAGCCGGTCGCACAACCGTTCGGCTTCTTCCATGAAGTGGGTGGTCAGAAGAATCGTCTTGCCGCGCGCCAACAGCGAGCGCAACCGTTCCCAGATCAGGTGGCGCGCGTGCGGATCGAGGCCGGTTGTCGGCTCGTCCATGACGAGGAGCTGAGGGTCATTGATGAGCGCACGCGCTATCGTCAGGCGCCGCTTCATGCCGCCAGAGAGTTCGGCGACGCGCGCATTCGTCTTGTTCTCGAGGCGAGCGAACTCGAGCAGTGACGGCGTGACCGCTTCGATTTGGTGCGCGCTCATGCCGAAATAGCGCCCGAACACCAGCAGGTTCTCCCGGACCGTGAACTCGAGATCAAGATTGTCGAATTGCGGGACCACGCCTATGCGCATGCGAGCCAAGCGAGCGCGTCCCGGCACTGGTTCCCCGAGCACGGTGATGTTGCCCGCGTCAGCTGACGCCATGCCGAGAACCATGCGCGCAATCGTGCTCTTGCCTACGCCATTCGGTCCCAGCAAGCCGAAGCACTCTCCCGACGCAACGGTGAACGACAGCCGGTCGACAACGACCTTATCGCCATATGACTTTGTTACGCCGGTAAGGCCGATCGCTATCGCGGACATGCGCTCATCTTGGCGTGAGGGATGCCGTCGCCCGGCGATAGCTCAGCTGCAAGCGGCTTGGTCAACAGCAGGCCGTCGCACCATACGTGTTCAACGCGTCCCCACTGGCAGGCTGCGGCGGCATCCGGAAAAAACCCACGCCCATGGTGGTTGGCACTCGTATTGCAAAGCAGCGGAATGCCCGTGAGTTTTTCATATTCGACGAGAAGCTCAGCGACTTTGTGCTCAGAGTTTCTAGGAACGGTCTGCAACCGGGCAGACCCGTCGAGATGTACAACGGCGGGGATTTTGTCCCGCCATTCCGCTCGCGTCTGGTGATCGAACAGCATGTAAGGATCCGGCGTTCCAGGGCTGAAAATTTCCGGCGCGCGATCTTCCAGGCATATCGGCGCCACTGGCCGGAAGTGTTCGCGACGTTTGATGTCGTTAAGATGATCCTTCATTCCCGCCGATGTCGCGGCTGCGAGAATGCTTCTGCCGCCCAACGCTCGTGGTCCGAGCTCTGCGCGGCCGGCGAGGAAAATCACGGGCTTATTGCTCGCCAGGATGGCAGCAAGTTCATGCATACTGCAGCGCGCAGCCTCCCACTCAGACGGCACATCGGTGCGTGCCAGGGCTGGGCCACTGTAGACCGACCATTCCAGCGGCACGAAGCCTATGTCCGCCGCCATTGCGGCACAAGCCGCGCCGATTGCCGAGCCGCTGTCATTCGGAAAGGGCGGCACCCAGACAGCATCGCACAGGCCATTAGCACGTAGTGCACTGTTCCATTTTATGTTGAGACCGCAGCCACCGGCTATACACAAGTTGCGCGATCCCGGAAAACTCGAATGCCGCTGCAAAGCGACTGTCACTTCCTGAACAAGGAGACGCTCGAGAAAACAATGAAAAGATGCAAGTACATCTTCGGGTGCCTTAGCCTTCAATCGCAGCGCGCTCCGCTCGAAGAAGTCGTGCATAGCCGCAAGTGACGACTCCGCGCTGTTTATGCCCGCTCGGTAACGGCGAGCCTGCTCCGTGTCGGCCGCAAAGCGCTCCTCGTAGAGCTCCTGAAATACCGCCATCATGGCTTCATCAGCACACCCGAGCGCGGTGTAAGCCATCAGCTTGCCGGCAACACCTAGGTCCCAGCTGGTCCGGTTCGCCTGCCTATAAGGTCCGAAGTGAGAGCCAGCGGCACCATATGCATGGCCTATCATCGGGAACAGGCATTCGAGGAACCGGGCGCCCCGACGATCTACATAGTAGAGACGTGGAAAGATGCAGCCGTCCCATACCAAGCAGAAGGCTGGTTGTCCGGCTTTGGCAAAGGGGCTGGTGCAGTATGCGGAGGCCACATGGCCTGCGACATGCGGATAGCTTCTATAAGGGAAGAGCCTGCCCTCGAGCATGAGCCCAAAGCCGTCGTGCGAAGTGAGAAGGCCCTCGGCATGGCGTTCAACATACGGCGCCCCTTTAAGAGTGATCGCTGCCGTCCCACTGAGGGCCTCGAATTGGGATTCGACTTCCCCGTCCCAACCATCGATGACAAACCGATCGACATCCCGCGGATCCAGACCGTGCTCCGCTAAAGCGGCGACAACTGCGTCGAGATTGTCGATGGCTTGATATCGCAGATTGTTGCCCCGCTTCTCCTGCTCGACGCAAAAGACGAGCCGTCCGTCCTCGACAAGAGCGATCGCCCCGTCATGCGTCAGCTTTATACCGCAGATGCGCATTGTGCCTCCATGTCAACGTCGGCGATTCGATTGACTCGAGATCGAATCGGATTCCGGAAGCAGGCGAGCAAGCAGTCTTCGTTGACCGACTCGCCATGGCACTGCAGCCGCTCGACCTCGATCAGCGTTTCGTTCAACATGCTGATGACCGTCTCGGCACCAGCAGGGTGACCCCAGCGCCGACACGTGGCATCGCGCGCGGATCCGAAAACCAGCGGCCCTTCCGGCGCAAGCATCCGCACTAGTTTGCAAATGGCCGCGCGTATCTCGGCCGTGTCAGCCAGGTGATCGAGAACTTCCGCCACGACGATCAAATCGAACAGCTCTCCGGTCGAGAACTGCTGAACGTCGCAGACTATCCACGTGATGTGCGACCATCTCTTCGTCCGTTGGCACGCTCGACCAATCGCTCGCGGCACGACATCGAGCGCTCTGAGCCGTTTGCAGTGCGGCGCCAGCTTTTCCGTGAATGCGCCGGCTGCGCACCCCACTTCGAGGGCATTTGTGATAGACCCTCTGGAAAGCGAAAGCCGCGGCATTTGCGTGTGACGCTCCCGCTCAAACGGATTTCCGTCGAGGCGCCACGGATCGTCGGCAGCCAGTTCCCGCTCTAACAGTTGGTATTTCTTATCCAGGCTCACGAGCTATTCACCTATGTAACTGCACGATCACTCGCCGCTGCAAGCGCTGTCAGACGTTACCAACCTCGAAGAAGCACGCGAAAGATCCCTCCTTCGGATTGACCCACCAATTCCCGGACCTTCTGTAGCATTTGGTCCACCGACCGGATTTCGGATGACGACCTGCTTTCCCCCCCCGTTTGGTAGCTTGGCAGCCTGGCGCGACAGCCAATCGCTATTGCTCAATGTACACAATGCATAGGCTTTCACGGGGAGTAAGAGAAAGATGTTGATGAGTGTGTGCAGAGAAAAGCCGAGAAATCGAAGTTCGCGAGCACGAAACGCTGCGACGCTGCAGCGAACCACGGTCATTGATGCGATAATCAGTCCTGCCCACCACGGCACTGTGGCTGTGAGTGCGAGCTGCGCGAGCGCCGTTAGCGATGACAGGGCTAGAAGTAGCGGGCCGAGATTCTGTCCGACTACATCTAGCGTGAGATAGCGATCAAGTTCAGGCAACAGGCGCAGCGCAAGGAACGTATCCCGGAAAGTGCTCCGTGCCCAACGGAGTTGTTGGCGCAGATACGGCCCTAGCCTGTCCGGAACAACTGTTGCCGCGACGGCGTCGGGAGCGTACTCCGTTTGAAACCCTGCTTTCAACATGAGGATCGTGAGATGGCGATCCTCACCGAAGTCGCTTGGCTTTCCCCGAAAGAATTGCGTCTCGTACTGATCTAGTAGCAACAGGAGCGCGGAACGACGGTACATCGCACATGGGCCGCAGCAGCACATAACGGCGCCGAAGCGAGCTTGTGCCGCGCGCTCTTCGTTGCAAGCCAACCAGTACTCCATATCAATCAACCGGGTCAGCCAAGTGTCGCTTCGGTTGCTCGCCGTCAACTGCCCCATGGCCGCCCCGATCGCTGGATCCTGCATCTTCCGTGCAAGCTTCGTGACCACATCGGCTGCTATTATCGTGTCCGAGTCGACGTTGAGCACGAGATCTCCAGATGAGCGGCGTATCGCAGCGATCTGTGCCTTCCGCTTTCCGACATTCTTTCGCAGCAGAATGAAGCCGAACCTCGGGTCGTCAGAGTAGGCGTCGTGAACGGGTGCCACAGCGTCGAGATTTCCAGAACCGTCATCAACCACATAGACCCGCAGTTTTCCGGCGTAGTCTTGGCTTGCAATGGACTTCAGACACGCCGAGAGCGTACGCGGGTCCTCGTTGAAGCAGGGGACGATGACATCCACGCTTGGTAGAGCGTCGGAGTTGACCACGTCGCCCGACGGCGATGAAACGTTTGTCGGCAGAGCATAAAGCACCTGCACGCTTCTATGGACAGTCGAGAGAAGCGCATAGACCGAGATAGCGACAGTGCTGGTTGTGGTAAGCAGGTTCATAGGGTGCCGGTTTGGTGAGGTTGAGGAAGCGAGCGGATTGAAAATCCGCGGACACGCAATGCTGGAATCAGGTTGGAAAGCGCCAAGACGGTCTGATCGCGCAGACCAGCATGAGTGCCCCGTCCCAACTCGCTGGGTGGACATCCGTCGTGCAAGAGCACAATTGCTCCCGGCCGGATAGAGGCCATCACCGCGTTGACAATCGCGTCAACGCCGGGACGAGACCAGTCTCGCGGGTCTACTGACCAGTGCAGGGCAGCCAGCCCAGCCCTCGCTGACGTAGCGAGCACCTCTTCGGTCCACATACCATAGGGTGCACGCATGTGCCGCGGCGAGGCCTGGGGGCATGCCATCCTGATGACTCTGCTCGCCGTTAGTATTTCTTGTTGCACTTCGGCGAGTTCGCATCTGGACAAGTCCGGATGAGTCATTGTGTGGTTTGCGACCTCGTGCCCTTCTGCGACCATTCGTCGGATTAGTTTCGGCTGGTCCGCCGCGTACGCGCCGATGACGAAGAAAGTCGCTGGCACTCGGTGTTCCGCCAGCACATCGAGGACATTCGGCGTGCAAAGTGGATTAGGACCGTCGTCAAACGTCAGATAGACGCCGCGACTTTCGGTGCGGTCAGCGTATTCGCCGCGCGCTTCGCAAGAGCAGTCGAGGTGTGTCACAGCTCTGGCCCGTTCCGATCAATCATCGTGCCGGTCGGCCACTCGCTCATCGACCGTCCAATTGGTAAAATCACGATGAGTACGTCCTCGGTGCGTGTGGGCGGCTTGTCGAGACGCACATCTGGAAGGGTCGACCGCACGCGAACCCCCGACAAAACGGTTGCCCAACCGTGCCGGGCGACCCTTTCAACATGCTTCTGCAGCGCAGGCCGAACCGCGCCGAAGCCGAAGGGAACACCAAGCTCTTGCAGGGTTGGACGCAGGACGTGCACTGCACCGTGATAGGTGACTCCGAGTCCCTCAAAATCTCGACGTACCGCGTACAAACCTAGGTCGGCCACTAGTACATCGACCGCGCCAACCTTGATGAAACGGCGCAGTAAGCCCATATGAGCCGCTACACCGCGCGAGTCGTAGCCGATTACACGGAGCTCAGGCCTCGCGCCGGCCCAACTTCGACTGCCTTCGAATGGCTTTCCATTAAACGCCCCAGTCGGCCCATACGTCTTTCGAAAGAACTCGGCGAGTTCGACATGGTCGGCGAGTTGCAACTCGTTTTCCCAGCACAGCTTCCACCGCACCTGAGAGCGCATTGAGAGACCCCCCGTAGAGCTGGATACGGCAATATTCATGGGTGCCTCCTTTGCGCCGACCGGCATTCGAGGGTGGACTTGACGCACGCGAGCAGTTCGCTACCGATGAACGGCTTCACCAGGGAATGGGAAACGCTGGCTCGCAGCGCCCGCAGCCAGTGGTTGTCGCCGGGACGGCTCGTGAGCAGAATGGTGAGATCGGCCTTTCCGGATGCGGCCGAGTGCTGGCATAGCTCAAGCCCGGCCACTCCGGGCAACTGCACATCCGCGATCAAACAGGACGTGCTGAGAGGACGGTTGGATTTCAACTCATCTGCGCACTGGAAAGGTTCGGGGTTGTCGCTTGTCGACAAGAGCACGTCTGTCAGCGCTTGATTGACCGATGCATCGCGATCCACGATGGAGACAACGTCGAGCGCATGTGCCATTTGCACCAAATCTACCGGGGACTTCGCCTGCATTTTCTGCACGATTTGACTGCTATGGATACGTGATAAATTGGGCCTGGGTCGCAAAGGCATTGGGTGCCGGCAATCGGCAGCTCCCGACTTGTTGGGATGTTAAGGCGAAGTTGATCGCTGGCTCAATTCTACGGAGGTAAGCGGCCGATATAGAAACGGTTGGAAAAGCTATACGAACGTTTACCGGTCGTGAGCGCGTAAGCGATCTGCGCCACGCCTGTCGCGTCAAGCCACTGCGCTGCAGCTCATACAACCCGTTGAAAACTGTGGCCGCAATGGACATGCGCTTCGGTCGGGGCTCGGGGTGCAGCTGAGACTTTTCGCGGAGCCAGGAGAAAGACTGGCAACCATTCCTTATCGGCCTGAATTTTATTGTGCTGACCGACCGGCTTTGGTATCCGCCATTGCGCAAAATTGGTAAAATCGATTATTTTTATTGAACACATCCACACGATGGATAACTCCACGCCATGCGCTTCAAAGGCCTTGATCTAAATCTTCTCGTCGCGCTCGATGCTCTGATGAGAGAGCGTAATCTCACCGCGGCGGCACGCAGCATCAATCTGAGCCAGCCGGCTATGAGTGCGGCCGTGGCCCGCTTGCGCGCCTATTTCCGCGATGAGCTATTTACGATGAGGGGCCGGGAACTTGTCCCCACAGCACGAGCGGAACGGCTCGCCGGGCCGATACGCGAGGCGCTGGTGCACATTCAGCTCTCCATAATTTCCCGCGACACGTTCAACCCAGCTAAGTCGGATCGCCGCTTCCGGATTCTCCTTTCCGATTTCATGACAATCGTTTTCTTTAGACAGATCGTCGACCGTGTCGCGCGGGAAGCTCCCGCCGTCCGCTTCGAATTTCTGCCATTTGTCGATGAGCCTGATGAGCTTCTGCAGCGCGGCGAAGTCGACTTTCTTGTCTTACCGGAATTATTCATGTCGAGCGCGCATCCTAAAGCGACACTGTTCGAGGAGACGCTCGTGTGCGTAGGCTGCCAGACGAACAAGCAGCTGCCACGGCAGCTTACATTCGAGCAATACATGTCAATGGGACATGTTGCGGCCAAGTTCGGGCGGGCCCTGAGGCCGAATATTGAGGAATGGTTCTTGCTTGAGCACGGTCTTAAGAGACGCATTGAGGTCGTTGTGCAAGGATTTACCATGATCCCGCCGATGCTATCGGGGACTGAGCGTATAGCGACGATGCCCTCAAGGCTGCCCCAGCATTTCGCAAAGACGATCCCCCTCCGGATCGTCGAAGCACCGCTCCCGCTTCCCGCATTCACCGAGGCCATCCAATGGCCGGCCCTTCATAATACTGATCCGGCAAGTATTTGGATGCGGCGGATATTGTTGCAGGAGGCCTCCTGCATGGCTTCTCCGCGTGAGACCACCCGAAACCGCAGGCGCTGCTAAGTTCACTAAAGCGTCTTACCATCCGCTCTCGGCGACAATTCAGATCTACACTAGGTACCCACTTTTCATAGAACGTGAGTCGTGATTCAAGATCGGGACGATTCCCGAAGCAAGAGAAGTCCGCGTTTCGCGGAAGGAGCGTCTGGAGCTAGAAGCCCGGTGCCGCTCGCCGCGAA
>NZ_JBVBEF010000156.1:0-11132 GCF_055456055.1 Bradyrhizobium sp. LeoB3 | reverse complement strand
TCATATCCTTGACTTCCCGGAGGAACGGAATGCTGCGCTGAATCAGTTCTTCTCGGCTTCCCATAGTCGTCTCCTTACTCTTCTCGATTGGGCTCTATGTTTCGAATCCCGCGAACGAGGCGAACTCATCGACGTCCGCCCGCGGCATCAATCTCTCCGTCATCGCAACCTTGGCGTTCCCGATCGAGATGCCGCACACCACGATCTGCTCGGCGGGGATCGACAGCAGCGGGCGCAGGATCCGGTGATATCTAGAGAACGTCTCCTGCGGGCAGGACTGAAGCCCACGCCCGGCCGCGGCCAGCAGCACGTTCTGAATGAACATCCCGAGATCGAGCCAGCTTCCGACTTCCAGCCGGCGGTCGATGGTGACGATCAATCCCACCGGGGCGCCGAAGAATGCATAGTTCTTCGCGGTTTGCCTGCTGCGGGCTTCGACGTCGCCTTGAGGGATTCCGAGCGAGCCGTAGAACAGCCGTCCGAACTCCTGCCGGCGATTCAGGTATGGCACGGGCAAATCGCTGGCGTAGTACCTGTACTCGGACACGTGCTCGTCGCGGCACGTCTCGTGCGCCTCCAGCAACGCCGCCGATACGCGGTCCTTGGCCGCGCCGGCGAGCACGTAGACGTACCACGGCTGGATATTCGCTCCGCTCGGCGCGAACCGCGCGATGCGGAGGATCTGCTCGATGGTCCGTCGCGGGATCGGATCATCGGAGAATTCACGGCAGGCGAAGCGGCCGGCGATGATCTCGTCGATCCGGTTCTGCGCGAGGCTGTTCGCCGCGTGCTCGCCGATCACGGCTTCTTCGAGAGCGGACATCCTCCTTCCTCCATCGGTTTGAAGGCTTCTTCCCCAGGAATTGTCGCGAGCAGCTCGTAGTAATCGAACCTGTACTTGGACTCCTCCGGAGACTTGACACGGAACAGATACATATCGCGCATCAGCCGACCGTCCTCCCGGATCCGGCCGTTCTTCGTCATGAAATCGTTCACAGGCATTTCACGCATCTTGGCGGCGACGGTCGGACCATCCAGCGTACCCGCAGCTTCAGCCGCCTTGAGGTAGTGCATGACCGCACCATAGGTGCCGGCATGGATCATGGTGGGAACCTTTTGGGTCTTCTCGATGAAGCGCTTCGACCATGCGCGGGTCCCGTCGTTGAGGTCCCAATAGAACGCCGAACTCAGCATCAGACCTTGGGCGCTCTGCAGTCCGAGGCTGTGAATGTCGGCAATAAAGACGATCAGGCCGGCAAGCTTCTGCCCGCGCGTAACTCCGAATTCGCCAGCCTGTTTCACCGCGTTGATGAAATCGCCGCCGGCATCGGCGAGCGCGATCACGTCCGCCTTCGAGGATTGCGCCTGCAGCAGGAACGAGGAGAAATCCGGTGTATTGATCGGATGTTTCACGGCGCCGACGACCTTACCACCGGTGGCGTCGATGACCTTGCGGCTGTCGGCCTCAAGTTGCGAGCCGAGGGAGTAGTCGGCTGAAAGGAAAAACCAGGTTTTTGCGCCGAGACGTGAGATTGCCTTGGTCGTTCCCTGCGACAGCGCGTAGGTGTCATATGTCCAATGGATTCCGGTCAATGAGCATTCGTCGCCGGTAAGGCGAGAGGTGGCGGCGCCGGTGGCGAGGAAGAGCTTCTTCCTGTCTCGCGTGATGCCCTGCACTGCGAGAGTGACGGCAGAGTTCGGCACGTCGAGGATAGCCTCGACACTTTCATTCTCCAGCCATCGCCTGGCTATCACGGAGCCGATGTCAGCCTTGTTCTGGTGATCTCCCGCAATAATCTGGACGGTGCGTCCGAGCACCTTTCCTTTGAAGTCGTCCACCGCCATCTGCGCCGCGATGACTGAGCCCTGGCCACCATTGTCCGCGTAGAGCGAAGACATATCCGTCAGGACGCCGAGCTTGACGGCACCGCCTTCCGCAGTCGCCGACGTCGTCACCGTTATGAGCGTCAGCGCCAATCCGAATGATTCGCGCCAGTCACCTCGGGGCCACCTCACCCAGGATTTCATCGTGCCTCTCCTCCCAACCCGGCAGAGGCAATCATGACCGAACGGCCGTGTTACGGAAGTGAAACTCTCGCAGAGTAATCCTGAACCACTTTCAGATTGCAGCGGCCGATAGCGACACAGCACGTTCTTCGGCATCCATTCGGTTGCGTCCGCGGCGCACCTGGCCATAATTGGACAGGATAGCAGCAACTTATCGGGGCCGATCCGCCAGTGACCGGAGGAGATTCCTTTCGTGTCTGTTTCGTTCAAGACATTGGATTTGAACCTGCTCAAGGTCTTCGATGCCGTCATGGAGGAACGTAGCGTGCTGCGGGCCAGCCAGAAGGTCGCACTGAGCCAGTCCGCCGTGAGCCACTCGCTCGCGCGGCTCCGCGAGATGCTGGAAGACGACTTGTTCGTGCGCACGGCAACAGGCATGCAGCCGACGGCGCGCGCGCTGACGATGGCGCCGCTGGTACGCGAAGCCCTGCGATCCCTCGAGGCCGCGGTCGAACTGCCGACCTTCGTCCCGGCGAACTCCACCAAGCAGTTCACGCTGGCCGCCAACGACTTCACTACGATGGTGCTGGCCTCTCCGCTTCTGAAGATACTCGGCCGCGAGGCCCCCACGATCGATCTGATGATCAAGCCGGTGACGCGGATCGACCTTGCCGAGCAAATCGACCTTGGCCGCATCGACGTCGCCATCGGTGTCTTCTCGGTCCCCCCGGGCCGCTTCCGCTCGGCCCTGCTGTTCGAATATGACGATGTGCTGATCGTTGGCGGAAAGCGCGAGCTCGGCCGGCTGGACAATGCGAAGCTGGCACGCCTGCCGCTGGTCGTCGTCTCCTTTGGCGGCGAGCAGGAGGGCGCGATCGGCGGTTTCATCTCCGAGCGAGGTCTCGCCAGACGCTCGGAAATGTACGACCGCGCCGCGCTCGAGCGGGCGCTCGCCGAAAGCGACCGGCCGCCGCGAATCGCGGTCTCCTTGCCACATTTTCTCGCCCTGCCCGCCCTGCTGGCGGATACCGAGCTGGCGGCCATCGTCCCGCGCCCGTTGGCGAGAGTGCTCGAGCAAACCCATGCAATCACGACCTGCGAGCTGCCTTACACCACGACACCCGTCGAGGTCCGGCTACTGTGGCACGAGCGTGTCGAGGACGAGCCGTCCCACGAATGGCTTCACGACGTCCTGCGGCGCGCGACCGAGGAACTCAGGCGCGGCGCGAGCTGACGGCATGCCGCGCCGGGACCGATCGCGCCCGCTTATCTCGCTGCCATGGTACCGGAAAGTGGCACCCAGCGCTCGCCGTCGAAGCGTTGTGGCCGGAGCGATTTGATCAGGCGGTAGTCGTCCGGGCCCGTGTTGACGGTGATGCCCGGAAACAGGCCCGGTAGCGTTACGTTCTTCAGGGACGTGGCGTGTTTCATGATGTTCTGCGGCGTAAGGTCATCGCCACACGCTTCGATCACCTTGGTCATAAGAACGGCGACGTTCCAACCGGTGAAGTTGAGCTGATCCTCAATGTCTCCTTCGGGCTAGTATTTTTTCATGAAGGCCAGCCACTCCAGATAGGCAGGGTCGTTGACCCATTCGGGATCGGCCACGGTCTTGGTCGGCGTGGCCGAAATCGCTCCCTTCGCGTTTCCCAGCCCCGCCGGCTTGAGGATCGCGCCACGAAGTTGCTTCCGATCGGCAGGAACTGCTGGGCGCGCCATCCAAGCTCGCTCGCCTTGCGGATCGCCTGCGAGGTGAATTTTCCGGTTGACGCGTTCAGGAAGACATTGGCATTGCTGCTGGCCAGCTTCACGACCTGTGAATCGACGGTCGGCGACGCCACCTCGTAGGGCGCGATAGCAACGATCTCCGCCTGCGGGTCGAGCCGCGCCAGTTCGGCCTTGAAGCTGCGAAGATATTCGCGTCCGTGGTCATCATTCTGGTAGAGCACCGCAACGTGTGCCCGCGGAATGGTTTCGGAAACGAGCCGCGCGTAAATCGCCGCCTCGGTGCTGAACAGGGTCATTCCCGAGATGGTGTATGGGCTGGTCTTCGGGTCGGCAAAACGGTCGCTGGCGGCGAAGACAAAGAGCTGAGGTACCTTCCGGCCATTCAGATATTTCTGGACCGCCGCGTTCTGCGCGGTCCGCATGCTGCCGAAGATCGCAACGGCCTCATCATTCTCGACCAGCCTTCGCGTCTGTTCCACGGCCTTTGGCGGTCTATAGCCATCGTCGAGCGAGATCAGCTTGATCTTGCGGCCATTGATTCCGCCACGTTCGTTGATCATCTGGACATAGCGGATCTGGATCTTGCCGACAGCGCTCAGCGCCGACGCCGTACCGCTATAGGGCATCGTCTGCCCAAGAATCAGCTCGCGCTCCGCCGCCACGGCCGCGCATAAAGTGGCCAGTGAAACCGCGAGAAAGAGTATTGCGCCAAGCCCTCGCATGCGACCTCCCCTGGACGAGCCGGACCTCTAGCCGGGCGCTTCGAAGGGACTAAGTCATCTCAACGACGTTGTATGCCGCTATCGGACGACGCAACCCCTTGAGCGTCAGTTCACCCACGGGCTCCGCGGTCGCCCTCGCGTCAAGCGCCTCCCGCACCCTACCATCAACGAGAATCTGACCGTCGCGCGCCTCCGCGCAAAGACGGGCAGCTAGATTCACCACGGTACCGATCGCGCTGTACTCAGAACGTCCCTCAAAACCGATGGCGCCGAGTGTCGCATATCCATACGCAATGCCGACTCCAAAACCAAGGTCATGTCTTTCACGCCGCCACTTATTCGACAATTCCAATAGGCGGCTTCGCATCGCGACCGCCATTTGGACAGCTCGGTTGCATGGATCTGCACAAGGTCGGATCGCCAAAAATCACCATGATTCCGTCGCCCAGGAACCTCTCCAATGTGCCTTCAAACTGGTGCACGAGGGAGCCTAAGGCGGCATGATATTCTTGCATCACCGCCATCACCTCTTCGGGTTCAGCAGTCTCTGCGAACGCTGTGAAACCGCGAAGGTCACCGAAGACTATCGTTACCTGTCTGCGGTGGCTCGCCAAAGGCTCATATGTCGATGAAGAAAGAATCAACTCCGCTATTTGCGGCGACAGAAACCGCTTCAAACGGCTGACCCGTTCAATTTGCACAACTTGCTCCTCAACACGCTGCTCAAGCCTTCTATTCCACTCGGCGAGCTCGACAGCCTGGGCTTCAGCTCGATCATGCAACTCTTTAATTCGGAGCATGGAGCGCACACGCGCAACGAGGGCTGCATGGTCGATCGGCTTGGTCAGATACTCGTCAGCACCCGCGTTGAGTCCCGCGACGACATCCTCTGATTCGGTCCGCGCCGTCACGATGATGATTGGAACAAATCCCAGCGTCGTATCGATCTTCAATCGCCGGCAGACCTCAAAGCCATCGATCTTCGGCATCATGACGTCGAGGAGGACAACGTCTGGCTCTACTTCATGCACGACCGCGAGCGCCCTCTCGCCGTTTTCAGCCTCCACGATCTGATAACCCTCGGCACCGAGGCGCGCGGTAAGAAGGCAGCGATTCGTTTCATTGTCATCCACGATCAAGATTCGGGGTGGGACATGCATCTCCGCTCCACATCAGCACGCACGGGACCCTCATGGCAGGTATCGATGGATCGTCTCAAGTAGCTTTCGTGCGCTGTAGGGTTTAGCGACGTAGGCATCGCAGCCAGCAGCGCGTGCCTTTTCCTCGTCGCCGCTAAGCGCATAGGAGGTGACGACAATGATTGGAATATCGCGCAGATCCGGCTGCGCTTTTATGCGACGTGTCGCCTCGTATCCGTCGAGAAGAGGCAGTTGGATGTCCATCAGGATCAGGTCCGGGCTATGGGTTCGCGCCGCCATGAGCGCTTCTTCGCCGTCGTGCGCCTCGATCATTTCATAACCGACGCTTGCAAGCAGATCGCGCAGAATCTGCCGATTGTCCTCCTGGTCTTCGACGACAAGTACGCGCTTGCTCATGCCTACACCGCCTGCTGCTCAAGGCGGGCCGGCACCAGGAAAGAGAACCGAGCGCCCTGGCCGACGCGAGATTGGATCCAGATTCGTCCGCCATGCATTTCCACAATGCGCTTTACGATCGCGAGGCCCAACCCCGCGCCTCCCTTCGTCTTGGTGATCGAGTTATCCACCTGCTGGAATTCCTGGAAGATTCTGGCTTGGTCCACCTCGTCGATGCCAGGTCCTGTGTCCTGAACAGAAAAGACATAGGAATCTGCCTTCGCCTCCACTTCTATTCGGACCTCTCCCCGGTCTGTGAATTTGATCGCGTTACCAACGAGATTGAACAGGGCCTGAGCGAGCCTGCGTTCGTCTCCTCGCGCGGGCGGCAAGCCAGCGGGAACGGCAATTCTCAAACTCAGGTTCTTGTCTGCGGCGAGCGACTCAACGGAGGTATGGACAACATTTACCAGCTCCTCCACCGAATAGTCGGCCAGCGAAAGCCGAAGCTGTCCGGCCTCAATCTTGGAGAGGTCGAGGACGTCGTTGATGAGCCCGAGCAGATGTCTGCCGTTCCGTTGGATCCTTTCGATGGCGGGGCGCATCTTCTCTGGCGGATCGCCGTATATGCCGTCCAGCATGAGCTCCGAAAAGCCGAGTACCGCGTTCAAGGGTGTCCGCAATTCATGACTCATGTTTGCGAGGAACTGCGATTTGTGTCGGCTCGCCTCCTCAAGGCTCCGGTAGAGCTGCTGCAGCTCGTCGCAGGTCGAATTAACGTGCGCCGCAAGCTCCCCGAGCTCGTCCCGATTGGGCACCTCTATGCGCTGGGCAAAATCGCCAGCGGCTATCCGATTCAAGCCGTCGTGAATAATGCGTACTGGCTCGATCACCGAGCGGGAGATCGCATGTCCTAAGACCAGCGTAAGGACAAAACTTGCGAGAGCGACCACAGTGACGAGCATCTGTGATTTGGTGTAGGTTTGTCGGCTCGCATCTATGCCGGCCACCATGTCTGCTTCAGCCCGATTGACCAATTGATTAGTCAGTCGTTCGAGCTTGTCCGCGAGGGGTCCGAGCTCCGCGAGTTCTCTCTGTTTGGCCTCAGCCGCTCGTCCACCGCGGATGAGCTCCGCGATGTTTGAAACGACGGCTATGAAGCGCGCATATTCTTCTCGCACTTGGTTAAGCAACGCCACCTCGTCCTTTGCGACGAACGAGACGCGATCAAGGTCATACCCAAACTGATTGATCTGCCGCAGCACAACTGCTAACGTCGTTTCATTTGGAAAGGCGAGCGCTGTCGACACGCCATAAAGCTGCCGGAGCGTATTGTGCTGCATCTGCCGATATGCCTCGATCTTCTGCTGCAGACCAACGACTTGGTTCGCCCGCTGATCCGCCTCGCGCAGCGAGAGGAGGCCGATTACCCCAACCGAGACCAAGAAGACCTCGATGGCGAAGAACGCCATCAGCAATTTTGTGCGCAATGAGGGTCGTAGTGAAAAACCGAGAAGAACGTCGTTTATCGACGCGCCATCTCCACTTCCTCGCGATCTTGCAGGGAGTGGACGCTGGCCAAGGAACGACGCCGAATCAGCTTCCAAGTTCACGACGAACCTCTTTGAGAAACCGCCAGTCGGCTGCATCCGCGATAATTTTGGCTGGATTCGATTTCAGCATCTTCGCTTCGCGCAGACGAAGCGCGTAAAAGCGGATAGTGTCCTCGGGATCGTATTCGCGCCAGCGGTTGTACGGCACATCCGCAAGCGTCTGAGCCGCATAGTCCTGACGAGGTGTGAACCCCCCGTCCACCATCCGCCGCGCAACAAGGGCTGGCGAGCTGACGCACAAATCCGTAGCTCGCAGCATGGCGCGAACTACACGTTTGGTCGCAATGGGATTCTTCCGGACGAATTCACGAGTCCCCGCCAACATGCAGCAATAATATTGTGACCATGGGCGATCTTGCGCACTGTTAACGATGACATGACCGATATTCTGCGCACGCAGGCGCTGTGGTTCCGGAGGGAATCCAAGGAACGCGTCAATCTTACCCTCAGCAAACAACTCGATCGGCTTGACCGATGCACTCGTCACCCACTCGATATCCTTGGCTGGATCAAGTCCGACAAGCGCCGCCATCGCACTGATGAAAACGTGCGGGCTACTGCCAAGCCCCTGCTGGCCGACGGTTCGCCCCTTCAGATCGGCAACGCTACGTATGCCCTCCTTGGCGAACAGCTCGAAGCAGCCGACATGAACTCCGGCCACAATAGTAATGCTCGCACCTCGATCGATCTCGAGCAGAAGTGGGCCAGAGAAATGCAGGGTGAAGTCGATGTCGCCCCTCGCGATTGCTCTGGTTTGCTCTACGCCAGCGTCGGAGTCGACGTAAACCACATTTGTAAACCCCTCGGCATTCAATAGATCGCTGACCACGTACTGAGGTGCGATACAAATGCTTGGGTTCTTCGCAAGCCGAATTGTAGGAGTCTCCGGCGGCGGATTGGACTCTTCGGCCCTCAGTCGAGCTGAGACGCTCCCAAACAGGGCTGCAGAAGCTGCGCAGGCCCCAGCCAGCAGCAAGTCGCGACGGTTTGTATGCATCGGGACCTCCTCGAAAGCGCTGTAGTTGATCAGCCTCCCAATTCACGTCGCACCGCGTTGAGGAACCGCCAGTCAGCTCCATCCGCGATGAGTTTCGCAGGGCTTGACTTGATCATTCCAGCTTCGCGAAGACGAAGTGCGTAAAAGCGGATTGTGTCCTCAGGATCGTACTCGCGCCAGCGGTTGTACGGCACGTCCGCAAGGGTCTGGACCGCGTAGTCCAGGCGAGGCGCGAAACCCCCATCCACCATACGCTTCGCAACGACGGTCGGTTCGCTCACGCATAAGTCCGTGGCTCGAAGCATGGCGCGCACCACGCGCTTGGTGGCAACAGGATTTCTTCGAACGAATTCGCGATTGCCCGCCAGCATACAGCAAAAATATTGCGACCATGGCCGATCCTGTGCGCTGTTGACGATAACGCGCCCGAGGTTCTGCGCGCGCAAACGTTGAGGTTCTGGCGGAAATCCGAGGAAGGCGTCGATCTTGCCGTCTGCAAACAATTCGATCGGCTTGACCTTCGCGCTCGTCACCCACTCGATGTCCTTGGCGGGATCGAGCCCCACAAGCGTCGCCATCGCGCTCAGGAATACATGCGGGGGCGACTCGAGCGATTGGACGCCGACGGTTCGACCCTTCAGGTCGGCGACGCTGCGTATGCCCTCCCGGGCGAAGAGCTCGAAGCAGCCGACGTGAATCCCGGCCAGAACGGTAGTGCTCAGGCCTCTATCGATCTCAAGAAGGAGCGGCCCAGAGAAATTCAGGTTGAAGTCGACATCGCTGCTTCTCCAGATCGCGTTGTCCTGTGCGGAGCCGTTACCTACGAACCCGGTTTCGACGTGAACGACGTTTGTGAACCCCTCGGCGTTCAGCAGGTCTCTGACGACGTAGGCAGGCGCGATGCAAAGGCTTGGGCTCTTCGCGAGGCGCAGCGTAGTGGTCTCTGGCGGCGGATCGCGCTCTTCGGCCCTGAGCCGAGTGGTAATGCCCCAAAGCAGCGGAGCGGAGGCGGCGCAGCATCCCGCCAACAACAAGTTGCGACGATTCGTAGGCATCGGGACCGCCTCGAGAACCTTAGGGTTACTTCCGGGGGCCGAACTTCGGACCGTGCGGGAGAAAGCGCCCGCTCTCGATAAAGATATCACTGCTGCGCTACGTCGGATATGGCCGAGTACCTGACGTGTTTGCAATCGCAGCAATCCTCGGCCTCGGCCTAGGGGCGAGATCGGGCGTGAAGGCCACCATCCTACAATGTCGGGCCTTCCACAGACCGGCGACATGGCGGCTCTGCTGTGCGTTGTCAGCTTAGGGTCCAAAAAGCGTGGGCGTAGCGCCCGGCTCAAAACTTCCGGTCTCTCCCGAAATCGAGCCCCAAAAAGTAACGAGGCCGCAAAGGGGGCGAACCCTCTGGGCCTCGGTTCGTTCATCCGCGCCTGGGGCTGGGGGCAGTCGTGGCGCCGGTCAACCGAATTCCTTAACTCTTGCTGGGCGGCTCGCTGGTTCGCAAGAGACGTCTCTCGCAGGGAGAGAGTTCCTTGTGGATGGTTGCCTTCTCCTAAAATGCGAATTGCGCTCGCTGCCAGACCATCTGCAGGAGAACACTATTGAATCAGAAATCCATAAGCTGCCTTTTTGCGCCCATGTTCCTCCCCCCGCCCTAGTTCGCCATGCGCCTGCTCGCATTCAGCGCAAGCTTGCTTGTTTGGCGATACTCCAGAGCCTCCGCGGTCTCGGACGCGCCCCGCCTACTCGCGGGTGGTGGACCCAGTTCTGAGCTGCTTATTGTTTTACCTTGCAGCTGCCAGACCCGGCGGCACTTTCGCACCCCGAAGAACAATTGACCTCCGCCTTATTCCCTTGACCATCGTCGCATAAGGCATTGTTGCCGTTGCCGCCTGCCTGGCATTCGGCGCCTTTATTACTGTTCCCGGTGCTGAGTGTGTAAGTCGTGCCGCCGCAAACTAGATCAACCGATGCGAAAACAGCGGGCCCAGTACCCAGCCCTCCCTGGCCAGGGAAAACGACCACTAGGCCGCCACTCTGGGCATACGAAACTCTGGTGTTTGTGCGGCGGCAGTCCCAGCTATCGCAGAGATTAGGGTAGAAATCGTCACTAACTTCACATCGATCTCCCAATCTTCTCGATCTCCCAATCTTCCCCGCCTGCGATGAGCTATTATACATTACCGGGCCTCGCATCTGCGAGTGGGTGAAGGTGAAGAACCGCACCATTCGGCGTACAGCCGCGTGCTGGATCAGTTCTAGGAGGGCGCCTGCAGGAGTCCGGCATTGGCCAATATTAAAAAGGCCGCGCCATCCGGGCATGGAAGGCGCGGCCAAGTCTAGGGAGGTTGAACAGGCCCAAAGGGCCAAGCTACTGCCGGTTTAGGAATGCCGGCAGTTCAAGAAGGCCTAACGGCCCACAAGCTCGAGGCGGTCGCCGACCGTGGCTCCTTCGACGGAGAGGAGATATTAGCCTGCGAAGAGGCTGGCGTTGCAGTCACCTTGCCCAAGCCCATGACGTCGAACG
>NZ_JBVBEF010000155.1:0-11145 GCF_055456055.1 Bradyrhizobium sp. LeoB3 | reverse complement strand
GATCGATAGCGAACAGTGCTGACGGCTGATGGACTAGCCGTTCCCCGCGTTGGCACGATGGCGTTCTGATCGCCAAGTAACAGATTGAGCTGGCTTCCGGTTATGGCCGATGCTGTCGAAAAAGTCTTTTTGCATCACTAACGCAAACTTTCCGAGCCGCAGGTGCGGTGATCCTACAATTGTGTGGGGGGAAGCATTATAAAGCGATGAACTCGCCAGTGACCTCGGCAATTGGCCTCAGGGGCATATGGACGAGCAAATCGTCGCGTGTTTCGTCTTTCGGCAGAAAATAGCCGTAAGGCAGTTTGGGACTTTTTCGACAGCATCGGCCCATCAGCGAAGTGGCGGCAGCCCTCATTGAGGTCCGCTTAGTGGGGCGTAGCGGACTAGATTTGCTCACTCTGAGTTCTTCGCATTTTGACCCTATGCGACATCAGCGGGGGCCGTGGAGCTACCTCCGCTCGACCACACTCGGCCACTTTCAATGTGCTAATTTAACTCGCTACGATACTCGATCCCGAAACGGGAGGCTCAGATGAGATCCAACGTTGTGACGCTGGCTGCCGCGACCATAGTAACTGGTGCGAGTGCTGCTTATGCCGCTAGCGAGACGATTACCATGAACGCAATCGATGCCAACGGCGTCGGCAAGGAGATCGGCACGCTTGTTTTGTCCGACACCCAAACAGGCTTACAGATCACGCCACAGCTGGTCGGTCTACCGCCGGGCGACCATGGATTCCATGCCCACGTTAATCCGAATTGTGGCCCGGGCCCTGGACCGAATGGCCAGCCAGCGGCCGGCATGACGGCGGGTGACCATTATGACCCAGCCAACACTGGCAAACACCTCGGACCGTATGGCGAGGGGGGCCACAAGGGCGACATGCCCGTGCTGACCGTCGATGCTAGCGGCAAGGCCACGGAGGCCGTGGTAGTGCCGCACCTCACTGTGGCCGACGTTAAGGGGCGCGCCATTATGATCCACGCGGGCGGCGATAATTACTCCGACCAGCCAGCGCCCTTGGGTGGTGGCGGCGCGCGCATCGCTTGCGGCGTTGCCAAGTAGAGCTGCTAATGCTGCTCGCGCTGGCCAACGAGATCGTCAAATAATCCCTCGCTGCGGTGCATGAGTCCGGAAATGGCCCTTCGCGACATATTGCACCGCCGCTCGATCTCGGTCGCTAACAAAGCATAGCGGAAGTTGACGGGCAGCCGTCTATTGTAGAGGACGACGCTCGTGCCCTAAGGCGACGTCGGCTCCCTAGTAGGTCCGTTGCGCCCGACTGGCCATCCTCGAATTGGCGCTTGAGCCCGAAGATCGTTGGCTGCTTCAGCCCTAGTTGCGGCGATAGCCTGGACCGGCCATGCCGGATCGACGTTGGGGGAATTGGGAAATCTACACCTCGCCGCCGACGTTCTGCATCTCTGCGCTGCGTCGGCCTGGATTGGAGCCGGCCTTGCGATTCTATTTGAGGTCGGCCGGCGCTGTCCGGCACCTGAATGGAGACCACTGCAGCTAGACGCTATCAGCAAGTTTTCGATCGTCGGTATGATCAGCGTTGCTGTCCTGATCGTGTCGGGACTCGTGAATGCGTGGATCCTCGTTGGCTCATTCCGCGCGCTGCTTGTGACCGACTATGGGCGGCTGTTGCTGCTCAAGATCGCCGCCTTTGCGATCATGGTCGCCTTTGCTGCAGTCAACCGGCTCTGGCTGACGCCGCGGCTCGCTTTGGTCGCAAAAGAAGTGGCACATCCGTCCGCGCTTTCCACGCTGAGGCGCAACACGCTCATCGAGATCGCGCTCGGACTCGCGATCTTTGTCATGGTCGGGGTGCTCGGCACGCTGCATCCCGCCATTCATCTCGCGCAATGAAACATCACAAAAGGAACAAGGAGTAACCACCATGCAAATCCGAAAACTGACAATGATGTCGATCGCCAGCGCCGCCTTAGCCACGTATCTTTCGGTCGCACCACCTGCGCGTGCCGATGATGTCAAGCCCGGCGACCTCGTCATCAGCCAGGCCTGGAGCCGCGCCACGCCGAAGGGGGCGAAGACCGGAGGCGGCTATTTCACCATCAAAAACAAGGGCAGCGCGCCGGACCGACTGACCGGCGGATCCGCCGATGTCGCGGGCAGTGTCCAGGTCCACGAAATGTCGATGGAGGGCGGCGTCATGAAGATGCGCCCGGTCGAGAAGGGGCTCACCATTGAGCCAGGTAAGACGGTTAAGCTCGCGCCGGGCGGCTACCATCTGATGATGATGGATCTGAACGGAGGCGAGTTATTCAATGCTCCAACCCGTCTTACCGCAAGCGACGTAATCTGGCAGTCGCACTGCCCCAACGCGACCTTAGCTCGTTGCTGAGTGAAGCGCCGCATTGAAGCCAACGGTGCGGCTCAGGTCCGCTTTGCGCCACAAGCTGCGCTCCCCGCCAGGTCGCATTTTGACCGATGCTGTCGAAAGTCTTTTCTGGCCAACGAACGAAATTTGTCAGCCCTACTGGTGCGTCCCATGCGGAGCAATGTGAGGGACCACATCGAATTGCAGCAAAACGATCACAGACCTTCGTACACAGCCTGGAGATGCTTGCGGCGACCGAGACAACCAAAACCTGACCTTTGCGACATTTTCGGAGCCCCTCAATTGTCGACTTTTTCGACAGCATCGACCCGGAACGGACATTTGACCCTGGGCGTACTGTCCCGGAAACCGGTTCACTAGCGGTGTAGAGGAGCAGGGTCGATACGAATAATACGGGAGGCGGAGTTTCGGTGACCCACCTGGCCGCAACAGATGGCTCGGGTGCACCACGTCAATCTGGCTGGTCGTTTTCAGGATCAGTCCAGGCATCAAGAATTGTCATGCTCACCTGCAAGAAGGTAATGGAAATTAAGAAACCAAGATTGATCGGGTTAAGCGCAGCTTCCCACGAGCTTTCGCTCAGCGCTGGACTCGCTCGCGCCGCCCGATCAATAACCAAAGGTCGGAAGCTGCGGCCGTGCTGCCGGTACTTTGCTCCCGGCCGGATACCGCTTGAGCAATGGATCAGTAGTAGACGTGGCTTCGACATGTCAATCATCCGTGAGCGTTGCGCAACTTAGTGCCTCGGCGGAAATTTGGGCTAGGCCGCCCTCGCGATCGCGCCTTCTATCTCTGGAGCGAGCGTGGCTTGTGTGGTGTGAACCTGGAGAAGATCGGCCCACTGCATGTCTTTATAGTTGAAGCCGAACGCGAGCGTGGGCTTCACCACCATGAAGTAGGGCGAAATATCGAAGTCGCGCGGCGCGTAGAGTGACGAGTGACGGGTCTCGGCGATTTCGCGCCGCGCCGTCTGGCTTTCGATGCGCGTGATCTTGGGCAGGATCGGATAACGCACGGCGTCGAATGCTTGCGCAATCAGGGATGAACAGATGATGCGGCTCGCATCACCGGAGCCGAGTGCGATCGTTCGGCGGCGCCAACGCGGCGCCACCGGCCATGGGAATAGATAGCGCATCAGGTCGATGACGTTCCTGAAATCGTAGCCGAGGCCAATGCGTTCAGAGGCGTAGCGGCAAACCTTTTCGCAGTCGGTTTCGCTCAGGCCAACCGGCCGGCAGATGCGGGTTCGACAATGCAGATATTTCGACAGGGGCGCCGACACGACACCTTCGTCGAGATTGGCTTCGATCAGGACGTGGGGCTCGCCCTCGGTTGCGGCGCCCGCTATCGGCCCGACGTACAACGCCGAATGCGACCAGGTCGATTGAGTGAGATATTTGATGCCGCCGGAAATACGACCTTTGCCTTCGACCAGCAAAACGTCACCGGGTCGAAGAGTGTCGCGTAAGGCCGTCGAATCCTTCGAGGTGAGCGGCTCGCAGTGGTTGGCCGGCTTCTGCAGCCAAGCAATCAAACGTCCCACGTTCTCGAACATCCAGCCCATCACTCGTCGCTCGAATTTTTGGTGTTTTCCCGTATGGGAGTTGCAAGTCAGCTTTGTCGTTCGGTTACCCAAGTCACCCTCCAAGCGTAATCATAGAGAGATGGACTGGACAATTGCACGAGAGGGTTGATCCGTGCGTACATTTGTCTGAGACGGGTATACCGAGGTTTAGGATCGACCACCCTTGCGAGTGATGGGAAAGTTGCACCTCGCTCGGCGGCTACCGAGCGACATCGGTCCATCAGGCGGGCGACGCTGTTGTTCACCCAGTGCGTTCGCAGGTCGGCGCCGCCAAGCGACAAAGCGAATCGTCCGCGGGGCTCAGAAGACGCACGGCGCGTCTACCGGCTCGGCGTTGGGGCTGATTTCGGATTTTGGCCTATCGCGTCATTTCGCTCCTCTTAAGAACTTGGTCGCTATGGGGGGCATAGCGGACATTGAGTAGGACGCACCGCAATCTCGATTTGTGTCCTAAGCAGACGTGTTGCCTCCCCGTAGCTGCAACCACGGATTTTCTCGCACCAGATATCCTCAATAAATGCGGTTGCGCGTACCCCGCGCGCGCCTCGGCCCGAAGGACCCCAAATCCAAACTGCGGCCAGTCCGCTCTTAGCGGTGACGCGCTCCGACGGGATTATCTTGGCGCGGCTCAAAACTCGCTAAGGGTCGCAGCAGCGCAGGATTGATTCTACGTGCGGGTCGGTGGTCAGCACGGGCGATACATCGTCTGCAAAGGTTTTCCACTCAAAAACATGATGTGACGTTTCAGCCCGCCCTGACGGGCGATCCAGCGGCGTACCGGCGTCGGGTAGGCCGCGTATAGCATCAACGTCGCTTCGGGATCGGTGAAGGTGCGCCCGTCGGGGCCGTAATTCCAAGCGGCATGGAAGCCGAGCGTCGCCCGCGAAGTCACACAAATTTTGTCTTGAGGAAGCTCGCTGAGGACAATGGTGCATGCGGAGGCACAGAGGCCGTCAATGATCACAGATTCGCCGGTTGAGGCCAGACGATGATACTTAACTACGTAAGTACCGATCTGACCACCCCGATCATTCGTGATCCGTACTGCAGAGCTTGCATCCGACATGTTTAAGATCAGAAAAATTGCCGTAAGGAGTCCCGTCACAGACTTCATGTCCCCACCCTTGGGTTCGAGCAAACCGATTGATCGCTTTGCGTGATGCGCGAAGCTGCGACAGGCTTGTTCAGATTCATGGCATTGTCTGGGCGCAACTGTAGGGGAACCAAATGGTAGGAAAGTTCCCAGAGTGCAACTCGCGTCCGATTCCAACCCCTTCTCGGACATTCGACTTGACGATGATGTCCGCCTTCGAGGGCCGTGAGGCTGCATTGTGCCGGTTCTTGGCTTGCTGATCACACAGCGCTGCACCAATTCGATCAGCCGCTGCGCGCCAGCGTCACGGCGGCGGCAGGCAGCGCGCAGACGACGGCCACGCCAGCGCCCGAGCAGGTCACCATCACGACGGGCAGCTGAACTGCGCGCTCGATCTCAGAACGAGAACAACGTGACTGCCATGAGCACTGTCGAGCCGATCCCCGACAGCACTATGAGACTTGCAGCGCTGAAGGTTAACCGCCCTGACCATCGCGTTCTCGTCGTCGTACAATCACACAGCTCCTTTCGATCATGTCTTTAGGGCAGGGGGTCGCTGGCCCAGTCCTCGCAATGGTCGAGCACGGCGTCGTAGAGGTCGTCCGCGACGATGGTCTCCAGCAGATCTCTGGCCAGCCGCACTTCATTGATGCCCATCGATCGCGCTTTTTTGCGCAACCCGACCATGGTCTTGTCGCTGAGATCCAGCGGAGCCTCAGGCAGGGTCAGGGTGCGGCGCCGACCGAGTCGACCGCCCCTGCGCAACGAGATGCCGCGTCGCGAGCACTGAACCACCAGCGTGCTGAGCATGACGCCGAACTGCTCGGCGATCTGGGTCTTGCTCAGGCCCTGCTCAAGCAGAGCAGGGATATTGTCGAACATCGCCGGGGTAAGTTTCTGCACGCCTTTCAAAAGCCGATCTCCTTATCTGACCTCTATCCTTTCTTCCGGACCGTTCCGGCCTTGGTGAGAGTTGCCTCGTAAGCCTTGGCTTCCGCCCGCAGCGCGACGAGGGTCTCGCCGCCGACGTGCATTGATGGCAGTGTCTTCGAACGCACCGATGGCGAATCGCTCGCCCTTGGCGTTCAGGCCGCTGACTTCGAAGTGGCTGTGCCACGCGCCGTCCTTGCCCATGTATTTGCTGCCGCTCTCGGAGTAGCCGACGAAGCTCAGGACAACGAGCTCGGTCTTGCCGAAGCCGGGGACCGAACACGATCCTGTCGCCGACCTTCACCTCGCGCGCGGGCTGCCGCACCTTGTTGAGCCAGTCCTGCGCCGCCCGGCCCGAATCCCCCGTCTTCCAAACCACAAAACAAATCCGCAAGACGGGCACTCCGCCAAGGGAGCTACCCTCAAACCACGCTAGGCCCCTTGGGCTCAATTCCGGACGAGCACGGATAGACTATTGACTAAGGCGACGTGAGCGATTCCCGCGCGCAGCACGCCCAAGTCCTTCAAGGCGTCATCGATCAGCTCGTTGCAAACGAAACCCGAAAAATTAAAACTCGAAATATGCTGAAGTGGTGCGGTCGCGTGGACCCCCCGGTTGGTCGCGCTTCGGGAGGGACCCTGAAAACGATGAGGGGTGGTCGATGGGGTGAACATTCGCGCCCGGGGCGGGCGGCAACTTCCACACCGACCGCCGGCTTCCGGCTCTGTACCCGAACGGGTGTAGGCAGTTGGCACAATTAGCACTTGTTACCCGTTTGGGTTGTGGTTTAATTGCTGGGACTATTTCGGGAGATTTGCCCATGGTAGCTCCAAAGCAAGGTGATATCGGTCGCTGCGTTGTCTGTTTCCGCGCCCGGGGCGACCGATCGGTCGGTGTCATCACCTCGATCATCAATCACCGGGTATTCGTCAGGCTGACCGGGAAACAGTACAGCATGGCCGTCAGCCCGGCCGATCTAAAGTTTTGCAGCCACCCAGCACCACCGGTCGACGGGTTATCCCTTCGCCCCTTCCTCCCAGAAGGTGATCGGCGGCGGCGCAACACGGCTCCGGCGTAAATCTATCCGAGTGTCTCGAAGTCCGTTGCCTTGGCTGCAACAGGCACCGGATCGTTGCCCTCAACATCGTGCGGCGACCGAAGACAACGCCGGTTCATGAATTCGAGGTGGCACATGTTTGACGTTTATTTAAGCGAAAGACGAGATCTGCTCGTCCTTAGTAAGGGACTTCCTATACCCACACACAAGTCGGGGCGATGGCGCAAATCCAAGAAGAAGGTTCTCAAAGTCAGTGACGAGATCAAGTCGGCGGTTCAAAGGCAAGGCTACTACATGCGGAAGCTGAGCGATGCAAAGGAGGTGTTCACGCCTTCTGGTCGCTGAGCGAACGCCATCGTCGCGCCGATCCATCCCAAGGCGATGCCGATGATCTTGACCACCGACGAAGAGCGGGACGTTTGGATGCGCGCGCCGTGGGACGAGGCCAAGACCTTGCGGCCATTGCCGGATGATGCGCTCAGGATCATCATGCGCGGGGCCGACAAGGAAGATCGCATGACGGCAGCATGACCACCAATGGCCTTCGCTATCCTCGGCCAATGATCGTGCGGCGTCCCTCCGGCTTTACCGAACCGTGCCTGCCTTCGAAGGCCGCGCGGCCACCATCCGGCCTATTGTGGCATACCGGCATGTTCAGCAGGTGGTCGTCGGCGTTGAGCCACCCCGGCGCAGTCCGAAAGCCGCGCCGGGGTGTCCACGCCTGCCGAACCGCTGGGACAAAGCCGTCCGGAAAGGCGCGCCGGACTAACCACAGAATGGTTGGCCTTGTCAGGTGCAGATTGTGCCCGATTTGTCGTTCGATCGGGCCCGCTGCGGCTTGCGGTTATAGGCTTGGAGCGCCAACGATATTAAGCTTAGCGCCGCTGCCGTTCGATAGCAGCCCGCGAACGAACGCCAAGATCACAGACATGGTCCGCGGACAGCGCTCGCACAGCAAAAACAGGCTGCGGAAGAATCCAATCAGCGCGGCGATCAACGCCGCGCGGATGTAAATTGGCTGCAAAAACCGGGTGTGGCACAAAACCTCAGTCATTCCTCCTGGAACGTGTGAGCCGCTTCACACATGGCGAGCAGGTGAGATGTAATACTACCTGTGCGTGAGCGTGGCGGGGGCTGTGAAGGCTGCTGCTACACTTGCGACGGCGGTGGCAAAACTGATTGTGCTCCGCAACTCCGTAAGACGTTAACGCGGCCCGTTGCAGCCCAGGGCTCCGACCAGCCAACCGCATGACCCACACCAGGTCCTTCAGGAGGACACCATGTTGATCGACGAGGCCAATCTGAAAGTTGCTGGGATCGACGAAGCCAATCTGAAGGCGGAGTTGGCCGTCAGGGTTGGGCAGCGGCGCAGGCAGCTCGCCTTGCGGCAAAGCAACAGCCTGCTCCGCTATGACAGACATGTCGAACGGCGCAAGCTGACCGAGAAATTCCTGCTGCCGGCGCTGGCCCCCATGAGCCACGACGCACGCGAATTCGAAACCCTGTGCACCCGCGCACGCGAGGAAGCACGCCGCGCATTCCAGCAGCAGAAATCCGCGCTGGTCGCCGATATGCCCTCCATCGGTGCCGCGCTGCGCGCCCGGCTGGCAGCACGGCGCCAAGTCGCCGGCGCCGCTGCGCCGCAGTTCAACTTCAATTTCGTCGTGCTGGATACGCCCGCACTCATCCTGCCGACGTCAGGCATCAGCCTTGACGCGTGGCACAAGGAGCCCTGGAACAATACCGCAAGGCTCAGCGGCGTATGGACATCACCGAATAGCGAGAATGGCTGGGACGATCTGGACTTCGTGTTCGTCTGGCGCAATCCCGCGTCCACCTATGCGGTGGTGAATGTCGAGAGCTACCTGGCGCTGAACGGATTCTGCGCCGCCTGGGCCGATGGCGGCGTTGCGCCCGAGAACTGGGCCGGGTTCGGCCTCAATGCTTCTCTCGATGTTTTTGAATGGTGGAACCAACCGCCGACGGTTCCGCCCGCGCAATCGACGCAGGACCAGTTGTTGAACACGACTCATGCGGTTGCCGACGGGTTCTTCGATCCGGGGGATTACGAGTCGGCGGCGATCGCCGGCAATTATGACGTGTCTTATCGCGAATTCATCCTGCCGCCGCAGGGTGTCGCGGTTTTCTCGGTGAGCTTCGGCATCCTGCACGAGATATACGGCCATGGCGGGCTGGAATTGGATTTCTCCAGCGGCGATTTCGAAGTCGTTTGCCCGGCGGTGGTGATCGCCATCCTGTCGTGAACATCGGCGGGATTCTGCCACATGGAAGTCCCGGCGGTTGCATCGTGCGCGGCGGGAGATAGTATGATACCGCAGCGACGGATGAACGAAGAAAGGGCGCCATCAGGCGCCCTCTTTTCCGCCATGAACGACCCGCAGCCGGCCCCGCTTCGGCGACCGCGACCTGATCGCGGAAGCGCATGTAGCGCTCGCGGAGGCCGCGCTGCGAAACCGGAACACGTCCTTCGTCATCGACGGCGAGGCCGTGCTGCTCGGCGTCGACGGCCGCTCCGATTTCAATGGCCTGCACTCGCGCCGGCACGATGACGAGGTGCAGTTCTACGCCTTCGATATTCTGGCAGAAGGCGGCGAGGATCTGCGCAAACTGCCGCTGTCGCTGCGCAAGACCAGCCTGGCGCGGCCTGCTGGCCCGCCGCGTCGACGGCATTTTCCTCAGCGACTTCGAGCAGGGCGCGATCGGGCCACAGCTATTCGAGGCGGCGTGCAAGATGGAGCTGGAGGGCATCGTGTCCAAGCATGGCGGGCGCTGGTATGGTGCCGGCCCGTGCAGTCACTGGATCCAGCATCCGGCCTACCGACGGGTGCAGGATCAGTTCTGATGGTCGCCTGGAGTATTGCGTATGCGTGTCGCGCCTTCGATTGTGCCGCCGTCCGACGCCATTGACGTCTATCTGGTCCTGGATGAATTCGGCCACCGGCTGGGCCGGGCGTGGCGGGAGACCGACGAGGGCGACGCCGACCGCGCCACCTTGCTCCGCCATCTGATGGAGGGCCAAGTACAGCAACCCGGTCCGGATCGTGTGCTTCAACACCGCGGAAGGCTGGTCGCGCGATGTCTCGGAGGAGATCGTGGCCGAGCTGAGCCAGCGCTGCGCCGCGCGCGGCGAGGTGCCGACGCCGCTGGAGGGCTTATTGAACCGCCACGGACAGCGCGTGCTCTGATCATGCGCGAACTGGTGGCCGTTGGCGTATTCTGAGGCATGGGACTGGCGCTCCTAGCGACGGTGCGCGCCACGCGCCATCAGCGTTCCGGCATGATGATGCTGTCCGGTTTTGGGGGCGGCGTGCTCGGCTTCATCGCCGGCAAGATCATCGGACTTTGAGGGTGCCACGAGCGTGAGTGACATCTCGAAAGTTGTCGAGTTCATCCTGCAAAACCAGCGCGAGGTGGAGCAGCGCGGTCACCTGCCGATGTGGACGATCTATGACCGCCCTGCAGAATTTCCGGACTGCTACGTCGCGCGCATGTTCGAGGTCTTTGGCGGCAGCGAGGCTCCGCAGCCGAGCACCGTGATGCTGCGGACAGTCGGGCCGAACGAGGGGCTGAAGATGCTGCGCGATGCATTCGAGGCGGCAGGCCTGCACTGCATGCCGCGCTCGTCTGGCGACCAGCCGCAGCTCGTGGAAAGCTGGGTGTAGGCGAGGAGCGACCGCCGGTCGCGCATGTTTTTGTAGCTGCGGACAAACTGCACTGACATCCGCGCTGCGGTTGTGCTTTTCTTTTCGTACGACCTCTCGTTGATCGAACCCCAGCGACACCAGCCCCGGTGGGTGAGAGGGAGCGCGCCCGGTGCCGATCCCCCACGGTCGCGCCGGGGCAGCTAACTTAGGAAGCGCGGCGTCATGCAGGACCGTCTGTTTACCGCGCTCGTCGTGATGGCGGGCATTGCCTCGACGATCATGGCCGCGATTGCGGTGCTCTCGATTCAATAGACCAGCACGTCGGCGACCGGGAAATTCATCCGCACTGTTGACGGAACGCTGGCAGGGTAAGCATCCGGTGAGAGCCGCGTAGGGGTCACTCAGGCTGCTTGATTGACTTGCTTATTTCGGTCGCGCCAATTCC
>NZ_JBVBEF010000154.1:0-11393 GCF_055456055.1 Bradyrhizobium sp. LeoB3 | reverse complement strand
CGGATCAAGCGACAATATCCGGAGTTCATCGTCTTTATCGTGGTCGACATGAATGGCGACGCCTTCTGCGACTCAGCGAAAGAGCATAAGCCGGCTACCGCAGCTGGACGTGCCTACTTCGCCAGCGCGGTGAAAACCGGCAAATTCACAGTCGGAGAGTTCGCAATCGGCCGAACGACCGGTCGCAACGTCGTTCAGTTCGCGCTGCCATTCTACGACGACGAGGATCGCATGGGCGGCGTCGTTATAGCGGCCCTCAGCCTCGACTGGCTCGCCGACTACATCGCGAAAAAGGGCGTTCCGGCGGGAGCCGCGCTCGCCATCACGGACCGCAACGGCATCGTTCTCGCTCGCTATCCTGACAATGACGTGTTTGTCGGCAAGAAGTTGCCCGTTGGTGAAGACCCGATGCTCGACAACGGGACCGTAGCGGACATGGTTAACATTGACGGCGTGCGAAGAATTGTCGGCTTCGCCGCCGTGGGGCAAGATCTTCTTGTCGGCTTCGGCCTCGGCAAAGCGCAGACTTTCACCAAGATCGAACATCGCACGCGGCGCGACGTGTTGTTCATCATTGTGAGCGCCCTGATTGTTTTGATCCTAACGGCGTGGGGCGCCCAACGGTTCATCCAGCGCCCGTTTGCGCAATTGGTTGACGCCGCGAACCGATGGCGGCTCGGCGAATTCGGCCGGCGTGTGGATATCCCGGGCAATTCGGAAATCGCACGGGTCGCCAGAGCATTCAACGCCATGGCCGATGCGCTGAAGCACCGTGAGCACGAATTGTCCGAGGCGAGGGAGCAGTTTCATCAGAGCCAGAAGATGGAGAGCGTCGGCCAGCTCACCGGCGGCGTCGCGCACGACTTCAACAATCTGCTCACGGTGGTCTCCGCGAACCTCGAACTCATCGAGGCCGGTGATGATATCGGCAAGATCCGGCACTTCGCCGCGGCTGCGCGGCGTGCTGTCGATCGGGGGGCAAAGCTGACCGCGCAGCTTCTCGCCTTCTCGCGCCGGCAGATATTGAATCCAAGTCCGGTCAACGCAAACCAGCTTGTTTCCGAGTTCCAGGGCATCATTCGCAAAGCCGTTGGGGAAGCATGCCGGGTCAAGGTCTGGACTAGTGAAGGGTTGTGGCTGTGCCATGTCGACCCGGCGCGGCTGGAGACCGCTCTCCTCAATCTGGCCCTGAACGCGCGCGACGCCATGCCCAATGGCGGCGTGCTCGACATTGAGATGAGAAACATCGTCGTGAACGAAGGAGCCGTGGCGGGGTGCTTGCCCGGATCCTACGTCAGGCTGTCGGTTCGGGACACCGGTCTTGGAATGCCTCCCGAGGTGGTGGAGCGGGTGTTTGAGCCCTTCTTCACAACGAAGGAGGTTGGCAAAGGCACCGGGCTCGGGCTTAGCATGGTCTACGGCTTCGTCCGTCAGTCCGGGGGGCATGTTGCCGTCGAAAGCGCATTGGGAAAGGGGACCACTGTTTCTCTCTATTTGCCCAAAGCCACGCAAACGCCTGATGTCGAAATGGAAGACGCCCAACCCCAAGCGTTTCCGACCGGTTCGGAGCGAGTCCTGGTTGTCGAGGACAACGACGATCTTCTGGATCTCACGTCGGCGATGCTGACCAGGTCGGGCTATCAGGTTCGTTGCGCTCGGAATGGCACGGAAGCCCTTTGGATGCTCCAGAGCGAGGAATTTGATCTGGTGTTAAGTGACATCGTGATGCCAAACGGGATCAACGGCATCGAGGTAGCTCGCGAAGCGAGGCGATTGAACAAGCGCATCAAGGTCCTGCTGGCCTCGGGCTATGCGGGAGACGTGCTAGAGCGACATCAGGCGGTGGGCGAATTTCCGATTATCGACAAACCATTCCGCATGTCGGATTTGGCGGCGCGCTTGCGGTCAATCCTGCACGAAGGTTGAGATGATCTCCTGCCGTTGCTTTCTTGGCGCGCATGGCGCCATTAACTAGGTTTACCTGACACACCAATGAATCTAACCTGTACTTCCTTCACATTTGACGTAGGGCCCGGTTCAAAAACCTCCAAACAGCGGGGAGCAGCAGTCGACGAGCCTTGGTGGGTCAAGCTGAGAAGAACTGAGGGCGAGCAATGCTGATCGCTACTCCCTCGAACTCGGACATCGCCCGATGAAGTAACCCAGTTCGCATTTGGGCAATACCCGACATTAACGTGAGCGATAATTTCCCAAGCATAAGCGTGGGTGCCCCGGCGCAAGCGGAAATCCTCGACGATCATTCTCATCGAACAGCGGATCGAACCACCTTCGCCGCGAGCGTAGCTACAGCGCTGATCCAGCTTCCAGGGCTGATCTCTCCGGCATGCGCTCCGGAATGGCACTCGCATGCGTTGCGAAAAAGTCACAGTGCGAAATGAAACTCGGCAGTGTCACGTCGCCGTGCATTGTGCGACATGTCTCCTGCGCTAAAAATTGTGGGGCATTCGATTTCCGAGTGGACGTACAGGTCTCAGGCGGAGGCCGGTAATGGCGACAACTCGAATCCTTCTCGGTCCGGCGGCGAGCCTTTTGCTCGCAACCAGCGGAGCCGCAGGCGCTGACCTTCCTGTCAAGGCGAAGCCGATCGAATATGTGAAGGTCTGCTCGGCTTACGGCCCCGGCTTCTTCTTCATCCCCGGTACCGACACTTGCATGAAGATCGGTGGCTATCTCCGGGTCGACACCACATTCAATGGCGGCATACAAGGCACGCCTGCCTGGAACGGCGACGCAGGCCAACATAACCGCTACTTCGACTACTTCGCCGCCCGCGCCCGTATGCTATTGTCATTCGATACCCGCACCGCCACCGACTATGGCGTGGTCCGTACCTTCGGGCAGGGCCGGTTTACGTTCAGCGCGCTCGGCAACAACACCTTCAACCCGAACTCGATCAACACCTCGCTTCCGGTGGCCAGCCAGCAGTTGCTCGACACTCCCGGCGGCGGCCAGGTTTCCATCCAGTACCTCTTTCTCCAGTTCGCAGGCTTCACCTTCGGTCAGTCGGCGTCTGCCTACGCCTCGCCTTGGCAGGGCTACCCCGGCAACATCACGGACTTCCTGATCGGCGGCCAAAACACTGATACCGGCGTCCAAAACATCCAGTACACTGCCGATTTCGGCAACGGAGTGACCGGCAGCATTGGCCTCGACGATCCAGTCGTATGGGACCGCACCGCGGTCTACAACCTGTCGCTGCCGCTGAACGCCACGCTGAACACGGGCAACGCTTATGCCGGCACCCATGCGCCCGATGTGGTCGGCAACATCCGCATCGACCAGGCTTGGGGTCTGTTCCAGATTTCGGCCGCGGCTCATGAAGTGAGCGGGTCGTACAACACGCTCAACGCGCTCGGTGCTCCGGCGGGCGCCGTCGCCCTGCCGGGCGCGGCGCCGACCGCGGCATCCGAGCTTTCCGGACATCCCGACACCTCGTGGGGCGGCGCGGCGATGGCGGTGTTGCAGATCAAGAACATCCCGACCGGTACCGGCGACGACATCAAGATGGACGCGAGCTATTCCAAGGGGGCGACGAAGTACGTCGTCTCGTCAGCTGCAACCTCGCCGAGCTTTGCCATATTCGGCAGCACCAACGCTTTTGGCGCCTATCAGAGCATCGGGTTCGGGGCGACGACCGACGGTGTCTTTCTGCCGGTCGCAGCCGGTGGCAACGGCTCGCTGCATCTGACGGAGGCCTTCGGCGTTCGCGGGGCATTCAACCACAACTGGGACCCATATTGGTCGTCGAGCCTCTTCGGCTCGTATGTGGGCGTCCGCTATGACGGCGCCGCCAAGGCCTTCATCTGCGCGAACTACACCACCCCCGCCAAGGCAATCAGTGCGGACTACATCTGCAACCCCGACTTCAACGTCTCGCAGCTTGGTGTCATCACCCGCTGGACGCCGGTCAAGGACCTGACCTTCTCGGCCGAATTCATGTGGGTTCACCTCGACCAGAAATTCCAGGGCACCGCCATCCTCGGAGCTGCGGCCCCCAAGCCGACCGCGCGCTACGAGTTCCAGGATCAGGACACGTTCCACCTGCAGCTTCGTGCCCAGCGTAACTTCTGAGGCCTTTTTCCAGCGAATAGACCTGACAAGGCGCTCAGTCTGTCTTGATTTAGCTAGACTAGGCTCCTGTAAAATCAGAGCATTGCCGTCCCACACAGCGTGAAAGCCGACATGCCGGGGAGATCAGGTTGGATCAAAAGCGACGATGGAGGTGAGCGCTCATCAACGACCGGTCCAGGGCTGACTGGTGACATCGCAATGGCGTTGGTTTAATTTGGCTCAAGGCCGACTTCAGGCATGGCCGGTGGCGCGGGGACTGCAACATCGGTACGTCTCGAGTCGATTTGCGACAGGCATAGCGAGCGCCCTCGATCGGTTCCGCCAAAGTTGGGACGCGCGGCGTGGTCGATCTTATCGAGACACACGGCCACGCAGCGTAGTGACATCAGCAGGCTGGACTGCTGACGCGGCATTTCCCCAGGTATTGCGCACATAGGTCAGGACGTCTGCAATCTCTGTGTCACTGAGATTCCAACCGAAGGACGGCATGGCGGGTGCGGTCGGGGCAGCTGAAGTGGCGACAGCGCGACTGCCGATCAGAACAACACGAATCAAGGATGTCGGATCAGTGGACTGGACCAGGGGCGCTTGTGCCAGGCGCGGGAATAGGTTTGGAACGCCGGCGCCGCTAGAAATGTGGCATGCCGCACAATGGTCCTCATAGATTGCCTTGCCCGCCACCATGCGTGTGGCATCGTGCGCCAGCGCAATGGCCGTGTTCGCGCTGCGAGGAGCGCGATCCTTCAGATAGGTGGCGATCGCAAGAAGATCAGCATCCGTCATATGAGAGGTCGAGTTCTCAACGGCCTCGGCCATCGGCCCGGACGCAATGTCGAACGAGTTGGCGCCGGTCTTAAGATAGCGGACGATGTCTTCCGTGGACCAACTCTCGATGCCCATACGGGGGTCCGCGGTCAGATCAGGCGCATACCAATCCTGCAACAATGCGCCGCGCAAGGCTTCTCCACCCCGATCGCCGCCGGTGATGTTCTTCGGTGTATGACAGGTCCCGCAATGACCGAGGCCTTCGACCAGATAGGCCCCTCGGTTCCACAGATCCGACTTTGCCGGGTCGGGTTGAAATACCCCGGGCTTGAAATTGATCAAATCCCAGGTGGATGTTGCCGGCCGGCGGACATTGAACGGAAACCTAAGCTGATTCGGCTGAACCTCGTTTCGCACCGGCTCCAACGTGCGCAGATAGGCCCAGATGGCTGAGACGTCCTCGCGAGTAACCTTGGTGTAGGCGGGATACGGCATTGCTGGATAGAGGCGAATCCCATCCCTACCAATCCCCTCATGCATTGCCCGCCACAAATCTGATTCGGTCCAAGCACCTATCCCGGTCGCAACATCGGGCGTAATATTTGGACCGAACAACGCTCCGAACGGCGTCTCCAGTGCAGCGCCGCCGGCAAACGGCTTACCACCCGGCGCAGTGTGGCAGCTGGTGCAATCGCCGAGCACGGCGAGATACCGGCCGCGCTCGATCTTCGCGAACGCCTGGTTGTCTTCCGCCGCGCGCGCGGCAGCCAGGCCGATCACGCAGGCCGCGAGCGCAAGAGTCATCAGATTGCGCATTCTCATGCCATTACTTCGGAGTGCTGGCCGTCAAATCTGCACGAGCGAGCCGGGACTCTTCAGGTAGCGGTTTACGATCGCGTCTGCCGCCCAATAGGCGAGCGCGCCCACAGTATCCGTGGGATTATATCCGGGGTTCTGCGGGAAGGCCGTGGCGCCCATGACGAACAGGTTGGGCACCTCCCAGCTCTGCAAATAGCGATTGAGCGCGCTGGTCTTGGGCTCGACGCCCATAATGGCACCGCCGCAGGTGTGCGTTGTCTGGTACACGGTGACGTCGTAAGGACCGCGACGTGGATGCTTCTCAAGCTGCCGCGGTCCCATCTTCTGCGTGACCTCAGCCAGCCGGTCCGTCAGGTATGTCGACATCTTGAGCTCGTTGTCGTGGAAATCGAACGTCAGGCGCATCAACTTGCGGCCGAAGCGGTCCGTGTAGGTCGGATCGAGGTCGAGATACACGTCGCGATAACTATAGCAGCTGCCGTGCGTGACGGTCTCATAGCTGCTCAAGTAACTCTTCGCCACCGCCTTCTTCCACTCGGCGCCCCACCTCGGCGTTGCCCGTGGTGTCCTCCCAGTCTGGATCGGTCGGCCATTGGTCTGCACCGCGCCCATATAGCCGCCGCCGACGAAGCCATGCGGTCCGTGATCGAAATTGTCGCCGTTGAACTCGTCAATGCACATTCCGATCGAGCCCGACGCGATGAAGGGATTGAAGATCTTGTCGTCGAAGAACGCGCCTACGCTAGATGTGACTTGGTAGGAATAGTTTCGCCCAATCACGCCCTCGCCGGTACGCGGATCGTAGGGCTTGCCGACTCCGGAGTGCAGCAGCAGGTGCACGTTGAACAACTGGAAGGCGCAGAGCAGCACAAGGTCCGCCGGCTGCTCCCATTCGTTGCCACTGGTGTCGACATAGGTAACGCCGGTGGCGCGTTTTCCCGATCTATCCAGGTTGATCTTCGATACCTCGCATTGCGTGCGCGCCTCGAAGTTCGGACGGCGGATGAGTGCGGGCAGAATCGTGGTCTGCGGACTAGCCTTCGAGTAGTTGCCGCAGCCGAACCATTCGCAGAAGCCGCAATAAGTACAAGGGCCTATCGTGACGCCGAGCGGGTTCGTATATGCCTGTGAGAGATTTCCGGAAGGTTGCGGGAAGGGCTTATAGCCCATCTCCTGAGCCGCCTGTGCGAATAGCGTCGGGCCGTATGGCTGCTTCTGCGGCGGCGTCGGATATTCGCGGGACCGCGCTCCCTCGAAGGGATTGCCGCCCGCCTGTATCCGCCCTTTTATGTTGCCGGCTTTGCCGGACGTGCCGCACAGATATTCGAACTTGTCGTAATGGGGCTCGAGGTCATCATAGGTAATCCCCCAGTCCTGGATCGTCATGTCCTCGGGTAGGAATTTTTCGCCATAGCGCCCCACCAGATGCGTTCTCAGCTCGAAGTCGCTGGGCAGGAAGCGCCACGTCTCGGCATTCCAATGCACGCCGCCGCCGCCGACGCCATTGGGCGGCATGAAGGATCCCCAGCTGCGGATCGGCAGGGCCGTCTGACTGGCGTTGTTGCGGAAAGTCATTGTCAGCTGTTCCGGTCGCAGGAACAGATCGTGGCGGATGCGGTAGCGCAGCTCGTCTTGCGCGTAGGCCGGCGGGAAATCAGTCGCCGTGTCGCGCCATGGGCCGCGTTCGATCGCCACCACGTTCAATCCGGCACCAGTCAGCTCATGCGCCAGGATGGAGCCAGTCCAGCCCAATCCGACAATCACCACATCCGTTGCTGGCAATTTGCGCATCATATTCCCGATACTCCGGACGAGACTAAATTTGCGCGTTTGGCGCCTATTCGGGTCGGCCAGCAACGCCAATGGGTGGTAACGGATAACGCTCGTTGTGCCGCTCAACCCAGTCGCGGTAATCATAGCGCGCCCCGGGAAAACCGATCATCTTCCAGCCGACCATGTCGCGGTTGCCGCCGTAAACTGGATCAGCGAAGAACCCCTCCCGCGTGTTCTGCAGCAGATACTCGAAGAATGCGCGACCGCTGGTTCCTTCCAGTTGCACCTGATCTTTCTCGAGCGCGGAGAGAACCTTGTCCTTCTCATCGTCGGGAATCTGGGCGAAGGGCTTTCCCCCGTAGGTGGCGCGACAATATTTGTCCAATGCCGCCAGCGCCTGGCGATACCGCGCTGCCGGGGTCAACGGCGACTGATCTCCCTGCTCCGGCGTTCCGTCGGCGAAGGGCCCGTGCATGTAGAGCCCCTCGGCGCTGCCATACGATCCCGCAAGTTGTCGGTCGATAAAGACCGCACAGCCGGCGTCCTTGCCTCCCGGCGTCTCCGGGTCCGGCGGGATCAGCCGGTCGACGAGCGCTTCGACGGCAGCTCCTTCTTCCGGAGTGAAATACGCCCATGGCCCAGGCCGCACCGCTGTGGGTGGAGTGCCGGCACTTGGTCCCCATGGCAAGCTGCCCTTGACGACTAGCGCGCGAGCGGAGGTCGCCGAAAACAGCAAGGTCATGGCGGTGGTTATAAGCAATTCGCGACGGCACACGCCGGGATTAGAGCGCGACGAGCGGACTATTCCCTCAGCGGCGCCATCAGCACCGGGGGGCGTCTTCCGGATACCGTTGGCGCTGAGTCGGATCTCTGACGCGACCATAGTGCTCCCCTGGATCGTGAACTCGAAATTCCAAGGTGGCGCATGAAAACACAAGGATAGCACAGTCTAATCGGTTCTCAAGTCGGGTGCGTTCAGTTCAGCAATTTAGGTCGCAGCAAAGCGGGGGTTGGCGTGGCGCTTTGGGGTCCGGTGCGACGGGCTTGCCTGAAAGAACTTGAGCGTGAACTGATCGCGTGTTGCAAAGCAACATCCACGAATTCGAATCATCGAAGCGGTAGACGTGTTGCTCAAGCAAGAGAGATTTACGAGCGGGTTAAGGTGAAATTACATCGAGGCATTAACTGACCGCGCCGGATTGATCGCTCCGACTTGCGCGCGCCACTTCCGGTCTAGCCCGATAGGCGAAATTCCAACTGTTCTTCATGCTAATTTTCTGTCCATTTTTTTGCTTCCTCGTAAAGCGCTTGACTAAACACGCCGACTTAGCCTCGGGAAGCCCTTGTGCCTGCCCGGATGCGCATTCGCGTTTAACGACGTCATACAGAACCGACATCATCAACCGCGCACCATCGCCCGGTCCGATGCACCCGGCAGACTGCGGCAAACAGCGCACCTCTGTCCCAGACGCCCCGATTGGCCGCCACCGCATCGAGGCAATCAGCCGCGCAGAGGATTCGTTACGTCAGTAGGGCAGCCAATAGCCTTGCCGCTGCCGCGCAAAAGCGTAGCGCGGGTTGATCCCACAATACGAGCGGGTGCCAGACGCAGTCGCCCAGCATTGCTGGTAGGTCCAGAACTGGCAAAGGCCCGGCCAGCCCCAGTCTCGCGGCCCATTAGGCGGCTACCGCCGGCCGCTAAACTTGCCCGGTGCCATTTGCGCGCCGACACCAGTGCTAATGCGGAGCGCGCCGCTGCGTCATTCCGAATTCGGCGGAAAATCGCAGCATGTCCTCCGCCGCCTTGCTCGCGATCCGCTGCACGGGATTGATGCGCGGGTTGCCCTCCGCCGACCGGATCAGCAACGCGTTCGCTGCGCCCTCGCGGTTCGCCATGCGCAGCAGGGTCTCCTCAGCGGTTTTCCAGCGGCTGTAGGCGCAGCAATAAGCAACGAAGGGACCGATATCGAGCACGGTCACCAGTCCGAGTCTCTGCATCGTGGCCGGCACGCCATCATTCATCGCGCGCAAAACTGTCGAGGTGCGACGGCGGTTCCGGGCGCTGGGAGCTCGATTGTAAGCTGCGGCTCGTTCTTCGGCATCGGGCGCTTGCCGGGATCGCCGCGCTGAAAGCAGATGATCGTCGGCTGCGGCGGTGGGCCAGGTCTCATCGCTTTCTCCCGGGTTAAACGCGCGATTATGTGAGTATGGGCACGTTTGCCGGAAAGTTTGGGCAACTTGCGGCCGCACGCGTTGGAGCGCCGCCGCCGCGCTCGGACGATAGGAGGACCTGCTTTTTTTGCTCGTTCCCCACCCCGTGTCGAGACGACCGCCAGGCCGTTGCTAATGCCCGCGTCCTTTTCCCTGTGGATAGGGCGCCGAACACGCAGCATCGGTTCTCTGCTCGCGTTACGTGTAGCGTTGGGCAGAGCGCATCATCATGACCACAGATCGGACAACACCGCTCGGGCTATTTAACTTCGCCGAGTCATACCGGCACGCCGCCGACCGGGTTCAAGCCAGCCGTGCCAAACGCCGTTGCGCTTCTAGGCTCCGATCCGGTTCCTCTACTCGCACGCGCTGGAACTGTACCTCAAGAGCTGCCTGCGAGCTGACGGCCTGTCCATCGAGACGATCAAGGACCGCTATGGGCATGGCTTCAAGAAACTTCGGAGGGCATGCGCAAGGCGAGGTGTCATCTTCGATGACGAAGACGTCGAGATCATAGCGTTGGTTGATGGATCAAACTATTGGCGGTCGCGCTACATCGAGACGGGCTTCGTGCAGGCTGCCAGCCTACCGGGCATGGCTCGGACCTGCGACTCTCTCGCGCAATCTGCGTACCAATTCCTGGCGAGCAAGAAAGTACTCGTTCGCAAACCTGTTCGAACACCAGCCCGGCTTAGACGATGATTTGGATCAGTTTGCTCAAGGACGTTGCGGGCCCAGTCGCCACAATTGTCGCAGCTACTGCTGCGGCGTTCGTTGCCTACCGACTGGGACAGGGACAGATCGCGATTGCGAGGACCCAAGCCGAGATCGCGGAGCGCAACTGGCAAACATCTAACGAAAGGATTGTGTTGGAGCTGTTTGAACGTCGCTTGGCCTTTTTGAAGACATACAGGACGTCATTGGAGAGGTTGTGCGCAATGGGACGGCGAGCAACGATGAGCTGTTTCGCTACGCCAAAGCCTGTGATCGCGTGCTCTATTTTTTCGGACCCGAGGTGCCCGAATATCTGGAACGCTTGCGCCTTCACCTCATCGACCTGAATCTCGCGAACTCGAAGATGCAGAACCTGCATGACCCTGCGTATGCTGATTGGGTCGAAAAGAAACACGACCAGTTCACAGCTATCGCCGACTTCTACAGGGCCGCTCCGCCGATGTTTGCGCCCTACATGAAAGCCCATCAGAAAGTCGCCTAGGACGTCGATGCGAGCGGCGCGTTCTCACCAAGGGTCAGCGAGCGATGCGGGGTCGCACGCTATATCCCGAGCCAGATCAGCGAGGCCGGGGCAAGAAGGGAAAAGCGGCGGACGCCGCCGATTTTAGCCAGCGACGCTTGCGCGAAACTCGCTCCGCCTTGGCCCATTCCCGCGATCTCGCGGTCGCGATCCGTGACGGCACCGTCACCATCGACGCCGCGATGCGTTACGCACTGTCGTCCTCAGTTGTTACGCTCGTTACGCCAGCACTCGACTGGCGTAACCGATACCCGTCCGACTTACTTTAATTGCAGTCCTTATTTCCAGGAGCATCAATCAAAAAATCATTGCGATGCCCGGGGGTCGGCATCAACATGCCAATTTGGCTGCTAGTCACGTGAATCTAAAGTTCGCCACATAATGTCTGCTGAGCTTTGTGACAGAAGCGTTTGACAGAAGCCAAGATCTGGTCTGCGGACTTGGTCCATTTGAAGGGCTTCGGGTTGTTGTTGTGCCG
>NZ_JBVBEF010000153.1:0-11403 GCF_055456055.1 Bradyrhizobium sp. LeoB3 | reverse complement strand
AGCGAGCGACGGCGGCTCCGAGGGGATGGCTTGGCCGGACCCCATGATCAATTTTGCTGAACTTGACGCACAGAACTTCCACGAGGTCAAGCATGACGGCTACAGGCTGATTATTCAACGTGAGGGAAGGCCGTCCGCCTCTTCACCAGAAACGGGAATGATTGGTCTGGCCGGTACCCGCTGATTCGAGAAGCCGCCTTACGAAACCGTAATTCGTTCTTTGTGATCGACGGCGAGGCTGTCTTGTTAGGCGTCGACGGACGGTCGGACTTCAATGGCCTGCACTCTCGCCGGCATGATGATGAGGTCCAGTTCTACGCCTTCGATATGCTGGTGTCGGACGGAGACGATATTCGCAAGCTGCCCCTGAGCATGCGCAAGGCAAACCTTGTAACCTTCTGGCAAGGCGCGTAGACGGCATCCATGCCGCGCCCTTTGAGGAAGGAGAGATCGGCCCCGACCTGTTCCGAGCGGCCTGCGAGATTGGCCTGGAGGGCCTTGTCTCCAAGCACAAGGAACGCCCCTACTGCGCCGGCCGTTGTAACCATTGGATCAGGGTGAAGAACCGGAGCCATCCGGGCTTTGAGAGGGTGAAGGTATCGTTTTCATAAAAACAGCGGCTTCAGGATGCGTCCTCAAGAAACTTGATCGGCACCGCGTCGGATCTACTGTTGTTGCCGCCCCAGATAATCCTGGCCCTGGTTTTGTCTTTGGTCACCGCGACCACTATTCCGATGCGGCCATCCCATTTAAATTGGCCGCGCTTCGGAGCACCTTTGTTAGAAGCATAAAATTTCAGGCCGAGCTCGTTGAGCCGGACGCTCTGCCCTTTTACAATCATTTCCTGCCCCAAAATGAACAATTCTGCCGCTTCACGTCGGCTTTTTAACGCATTGTTCCATAGTGGGACCCCGCGCACAACTGGGCTCGGGCCACTAGACAATTAAATCCCCAGTCACTAATTTAATATTTTAGATTTAATTACACAGGAATTAAATGCGGGGTAGATCAGTCCAGCTAGACGTAATCCGAGCGTTTGCCATCCTGCTCGTCATCGGCGCGCATCTCAAAATCCAAGCGCCAGACGGCATTATCGGTTCGATCGCGTGGGCTTGGCACGAATGGGGCGGGTTCGGCGTGCCTCTGTTTTTCACGCTGTCCGGCTACCTTGTTGGCGGGCTACTGATCTCCGAGGTCCAGCGCCATGGGTCCATAGACGTGGGCCGGTTCTTGATTCGCCGAGGCCTGAAGATTTGGCCGGCCTACTTCGTGTTTCTGGCCTACCTGGTGGCGATGCCGCTGTTGAAGGGGAGTTCGCCGCTCTCGTCGCTCGTGTCCGACTACTGGCCGAACGTCTTTTTTCTGCAGAACTACGTCGGCCCGAACCCGGCCCTGCACACCTGGAGCCTGGCGGTCGAGGAGCATTTCTATATCGCGCTGCCGTTCCTGCTCCTCGCCATCGTGCGGCTCGGGCTGATGCCGTGGATCGCGCCACTGTGCCTACTGGCACCGGTATTCGCGACCGTGTTGCGGGCGGCCTACGCCGCATCTGGGGATCCCTACATCAGCGCCGAGACGATGGCAGCCACGCATCTCTGGGCTGACGCTCTTTTGGTCGGAGTTGGTGTCCGCGCCTTGGCGGAATTCTCTCCGAATCGCTTCCTTGCGTTCCACGCGTGGAGGTGGCCCCTAATAGCCATCGGGCTCATCGCCCTCGCGGTCATCGCCCTCCCGCTGCCGACCTTCGACGGCGTCCCGATCAACCGCATCATTCCGTTCATCACTATCTCCGCGGCGGCGCTTCTGATCGGGACGCTGCACTTGAAACTGGCCGGACCCATCGCGGCGGGGCTCGCATGGGTCGGCGTGTATTCCTACAGCATCTATCTCTGGCATGTGACGGTGATCGGGTTCGTCCACCGTTTTGCCAGTGTGCGGGTGGAAGAGGGAAACGCCTTGCATTGGGTGATGGCAGCCGTGGTCACCACCATTGCGGCGGTTCTGTTTGGCGCCCTGATGTCGCGGCTGGTTGAGTGGCCGGTGCTCAGGATTCGCGATCGAGTATTCCCTACCCGCAGCGGCGCCCTACAAACGCGAAAAGAGCCCCCTCCAGCCCATCTTGGGGCGGAGGGGCTCAGAACGCTTACAGGCGGCCGTTTATGAGGCTCCTATGGCCTTTATCCAGTAAATCGAATTCTTGAAGGCCCAAGGCTTGACCGGGTCGTACATCTCAAACCTAGCCTTGATGAAGTTGTTCGCGCTGTAGACCGTATCGGTGCTCTCGCTTATCAGGTGCGTCCAGCCGATGCGGCGCGCGCGGCGCTCCCTGACACGGAAGAACCGGAGTTGGAGCCCGTGACCGCGGTGGGCTGCCGTCACCCCTGCCCGCTTGAGATAGCCCACGTTGTGCCACTGCTGGGACGGGACCAAATCTTCGCCGACTCCAGCACAACGAATATTCGCTTCCGAAACGTCTATTTCGCGCCATCCCCGAACGGATCCACAGACTTCTTCCACCTGTATGACATCCGCGCCCCGGGCGCCGGCGCGACGCTGAACGTCCTTGAGTGGACGAATGTTCGGGGCGCCACGATCGTGAACGGGGTGATTGTCCCCGGAGCGGCGCTGGCTTCGCCATAAGGCTACCTTCTCAATCCAAACTAATGGAGATTGGAATGCGACAGTTTGTTATCACTGGACATGCGGTCGACGACGAAGGTCTGAACATCGAGGGGCACCCTCGTCGTTCGCGGCAACGAGGCGCCGCGCAATCTGACCATCACCCCGGACATCGCGGAGCCCGCCGGTGGCTACAACCCCGGTACGGTCGTGACCTACACGCTGCACGCGGATGACGACGCCGCGCCTGTTTATTCGATGGAGGTCATGGTTGACGGCGTGATCAAGCCGCTCAGCCCGAAGGACGGCACGACCGACAAGTTCGTGTTCACCATCCCGGCTTGACGAGCGCTCCTCCTTCAAGATGATTGTGGCTGCCAAGGGCTATATCCTTGGCCGGCCGCATCTTTGCAAAGGGGAAGTTCATGCTTCGTCGTCATGTTTTGAAGGGTTTTGCTGCAATGGCCAATATTACCCTCACCGCCAGAGCGCGGGATGTCGGCGGTCTGGTTGCGGTCCAAACATTAGCGGTTCGCACCGCTGCCGCGCAGCCGTCTGGCGCCATCCCGCTGTCGTACAACGACGCGCGATTCAGTGCTAACGTCAACTCGGGCGCGGTCGCGGTTCCCGGCGGTGGGACGCTCGCCAATAAGAGCATCACGGCGACCGGCCCTCTTGCATCGATTCTGACCAGCAATGGCGCAACCATCAAGAACTGCCGCGTCGATTCGCGCGAGTGCGTGCGCATTGGTGGCAGTGGAACGTTCGTGATTGATGGTTGCTATCTTGAGGCAACCGGGCAGGGTGACGACCATGCCGATGTTATCCAGGCATATTCGCCCGGAAGTCGCGGCACGCTCACTCTCACGAACACTGCGATTGTCGCTCACAATCAGGCGGCCACGGCGGGAGTATGGGTCTCTGACAATTGGGGTGGCACGATCACCCTCAAAAACGTCATGTTCAATGGTGGGCCATACGGCTTGCGCGTTGTGGCCGATACTCCGGCCCACATCGACGTGTATTGCGACGACGTGTTCTTCGTTAAGCCGTTCGGGTGGGGTGCAGTTCTGTTCCAGCAGGTTGGCGCCAATGCATTGTTGACAATAAAGAGCTGGAATAACTGCCGCTATGCGACCATCGAGAACGGCGTTGTGGTGCCCGGTGCGCTCATTCCCAATCCTGGGGTCAAGAAAAGCTAAGAGTGGCCTAGCGAAAGGTTTCTCTCCGCGCGTCCGCACTTTACACCACGCCGGGCCGCTACCGCATCCGGTGGCGGATAGGCCGCAGTAGGCCGACTAGCGCACCTTGGAACCTCGATCTATTACAGACGTTCCTCGCGTTATGTTTTCCGAGAGCGTCCGCACCTGGCTGACAAAGTTAGGAGTGCTCACTGCACGTCCAATAGCTTTTGCGATCTTCGGCTTGTACGTTATCGCCTGGATTACGTTCGGGAGCGGCTTGGAATGGCACTCAATAGCCACGCTCGCCACTTGGGGCATGACCCTGGTGATCCAGCGGGCCGAGCACCGCGACACTCAAGCTATTCACGCGAAGCTCGATGAACTCCTCAAAGCTACCCGTCACGCGAGCAATGAGCTGATGGACATCGACGACAAGGATGCGGAGGAAGTCGAGCGAGAGAGGAAGAAAGTACAGGCCTCTTAGGCGCTGTCATTCGCGTCGCTCTAGCCGCACGGTCGCCACTTCCGGTCTTCCCCAATAAGCGGACGTCCTCAGCTGCCACGGCATGTCTTCAAAGGGCCCAGAGAAGCTGAACTCGAGTGAGTTGCGTGTTGCCGCGCAGCATCAGCTCTCCGGCTCTCAGGCGAAACGCAGGACTTCGTCCATTTTTAGCGGTCGAGGACCGCGCGAGGCAAGTCCGGTCTACCGCTGACAGCGGAAATCCTGAGGCTCCCGGTGATCCTCTTGCGGCAACTTCGCCACGGTGAGGTGCAGCTCGACCGGGCCACGATGGGGACGTGCGCTCCACGCGGCCGAATGAGTCCTAGTACCAGTCGCGTCGCCCATCAGGATCAGATTGCCCGTCCGACTATAGTGGCCTGATAGCTCTGGATCTGCTTGGCCGTTGTGATCGCCGCAATTACCCCCGTGCCAAATCTAACTTGGATCCCGAGGCCCTCAAGGGGCTATCCCAAAGCTACGCGATCAGAAACCAATTGTTCACGAACCGAGGCTACGTCGTAAGCACGGGCCTGCATATGAGTGGTTGGAGGACGCAGATGAAAGCCAAGATGCCTCCAAAATTGAATAGAGGCCGGCTTCCATTCTGGACAGCCGCCAATCGTAGCTTCTGGAATGGCGCTTCTATCGTAGCCGTAACCAGTGGCGTGCTGTGTTTCCTTCTGGTCGCCAAGCGCTACCTGTAGCGCAACCGCAAGGCCAACAGTTCAAATCGATCGTCCTGCCATCGCTCGATGCTGGAGACTGCGTCGAAGGGCGATGCACCCGCTTCTCATCTCCTGATTCTTTGTGTCTTTCCATGCCTGCTGCGGTTGTAAGACTTTCCCAAGCAGGAACAAGCTAGAGTAGCTCAGCGCGGACTTGGGCTACGCCACGATCCGTAATCCCCAAGCTGCGCGCGGCGCCGAGCGAAAGGTCGAGGACGCGGCCACGAACCCTCGGTCCGCGGTCGGTGATACGAACGATTACCGACCTGTTGCTCTCAAGATCGGTGACGCGAACTCGCGTGCCGAACGGCAGGCTGCGGTGGGCTGCAGTCACTAAATTCCGGTTGAACGAAGAGCCGCTCGCTGTCTTTCCTGTCCGATACGAATAGTAGGAGGCCTTTCCGGAAAATACTCGGTTGGAAGAACGAGTCGCTGAGCGATCTTCCGAACCGCGGAACGGCTCTGCTCCGACCGGAGGTTGCGTTTGCGAATCCTGTTTAGACTGGTCGCGTGCCTCGGGAACTGGTTCTGCGTGTGCCTTTGGAATGATGGACCATCTCTCATCGAAGTTCTGTGCTGCAGTAGGTTCCGTTTGTATCACCATCCAAGCCGGGACTGCCGCAATCGCGACCATTCTGAAAATGAAACGCATGATTGGCCTCACAACAAATGGAAAACAAATGGACAATGCAAACTCACGAGGCAGCGTTCCTGCACATGCAGAAATTCACTCACCAGCAAAAGGTGAGTGAATTCTGGCACTTCCGGATTATGACCTAAGGCAATGCTTAGACGCACCGCAACAAGAAACGCGCATTTCGCTCGGTGTGGTTTTCACCCGACACGAAAGACAGTCGTCTCGACGCAGCGCATCGCACTTACAAAGAAGATGAGCCAGATCTGATCAAATTACGGCGGCGCAGCGCGACATCCTAGAAATGGCGGCCACTGTTACAGACCTTCTACAGCGCCACTTCTACTGTTCGGGGTCTCGGCTCAAGTGGACCACGTGTTTGCCATAGCTGCGCTGGATCTTCCTCAACCGGCATTCTCATCGTCGCTTCCGCATTGGTAAGCCCAGCTGACGGATGGCCCGAAGCGCGGATAGAGCGGAGTCTCGCTTACATTCAATCCGCTTGCGAACCTGTGGTCGGTCTAGCGTCACTGGCCGTGAGGCGGATACTTGCGGCGAGTGCTGCAGGCTCGGATCTTCTCGATCGCCACCATCGAGAAAATTGAACTTCGCGTTATCTCGATGGTGGCGCGCTCGTTTGCGGGGTGGCCGCTTCCTCGAGCGCCTGCCAGCGAGCATTTAACGCGGATTTGCGAGCACAGCGCGTCGTAGAGCCGGGCATCACAAAAGTGGGGATTCCGTTTCCGACGATCAGCTCCCGGCAGCGCTGCAAGGGAATGCCAAGGAAGTCAGCAATGGCCCGAGTACCATAGATCAGATCTGATTCAATCGGCACAACGTTCTCCTCTGCGGTTGCCACGGGATGATGCCCAGCAAACGCGCCGCTCAGCTCTCGATACAACATCGTGGCAATGCCCTGCCTCTGCGGGACCGCGTCACGGTTCGCCTTCGCTTGCCTCTGGATCTCTCCAAGGTCAATGCGGTCGAAGATCTCCAGCCACCTCAAGCCGCTGTTCGCCCATTCGGAATGTGCTAGCATCAGGTCGCTGATGGCATAGAGCGCGAATGCATCGATGCGCGCGCCGACGCTATTCTCAGTCTCAACAAAGGTGCGCAGTAACTGGATGAGGTGCCCCTCGCCGTGATCCCTGAGGATTCGTTGCAGTGTCGACTTCGCTGTCGTTTGCCCCGGCCCCGGCTGGGTGGCGTTAACCGGAACAATCTCGATTCCAAGATCCGCACAAATGCGCGCCAGCTTCACCGTTACCTTCGGGGCTTTGTTCGCCATCTGTAACCGTCCCTCACAATGTGCAGCCTGGTCGCGTTCATCCGGCGTCGACCAGGCTGCGAGCGTTGCGACAGGCGCCCTCGCCAATGATGACGGACGCGGTTTGACTGAATTCGCGGCGCGGGAGCGGGAGTCTGTGACCGCTCCCGCGCAGGACGCCGGCGGCTACAGAGACGCTGCGCTTGCCGGCGGTGACTGATGTCGGTTTTGGTTCGCGCGAAGGTCGGCGCGGCGCCTCGCGTAGACCTCGTCAGCGTCAATCATCTTGCTGGGAACAATTTCCGGACTGCGGACGATGCCTCTGCGGGCTGCGGCGGCGTCGCTGGCGCGCTTGGCGTAGATCGCGGCGATGTCGATCTTCACGTTGACAGGTGCGTGTACCAGTTTGGGTTCGCCGCCTCGCGCAATCGCCGGCGGGACCACTATCGATGAGGCCGGCACTCCTACCGCTTCGATCGCCTGAACTTCGTGCGAATCCTCCGCGGAGGGGCGGCGCTGGCAGGCTATGCATTGCGCCGGGTGCACGGATAGTTCGTGCTCGAAAGGCGGGCTGTGAGTGAAATCGTGCTCGGGCATCAGACGGCCTCGGTGGTCGGCTTGGCGGCAGCGCTGCTATCGGGAATCAACTCGACCAGCTCACGGCGCGGCGTTGGATCCAGGGCGTGACCGTGATCAAATAGCATACCGGGGGCATCGAACCGCGGCAGCCGCAACACCGAAGCAAGCGGCTCGGCCCATTCACGCTCTCCGGCCTCGCGATAAGTGATCTGCCGAAACCTTTGACGGACTACCGGGGTGGAGTTGAGACTCACGCCCGTAGCCGGAATGAAGCCGCGCTCGTACGAGTGCGCACGCACGGCATCCTGATCCGAGACCAGTTCGCCGGTACGCTCGAAAACCCACAGATCCACGAGCTTCTCATCGAGATTCTCCCGCGGCGCCGGGTCCCGGTGGCGCGCGAGATGCTCGGCTGGCAAAAGCTGTTCCTCCTCCGCCAATTCCCGGTTGAGCAGGTCGACGGCGCTGGCGTTGACCTTGGCTTCTTCAGCTAGCTGCACCAGCACTGCAGCCGCCTTGGCGCCTTCCTCCGTGATCCTGCGAGCCAGCGCGGTGGTTTGCTTCTCGAGAGCGGCACGGCGGGCCGACTGGGCAGAACGGGCGGCATCAGCCTTCTCCTGCTCCAGATCCGCCGCAAGCTTCTCAACGAGCAGGACCAGGCGTTGCGCTCTTGTTCGGCGTTCTCGTAGGCGGAGCGCCATTTCGCAAAGTCTGCAGACGTTCTGAGGGCTGCCCCCCTCTCCGCCTCGAGTGCCGTCAGTACCTCGTTTATCGTCTCGAGATCGGCGTGCGCGGCGTCAAGCTGTTTCGCGATAGAAATCTTAGTCATTGTTTTGTTTCCCGGTGTACGGATCGAATTGCAGCACCACCAGTCATCGAGTCTGGAAACGGGGCGGCGACGGTTGACACCGCCGCCCCGTAGTCTTCAAACCAAGCAAAAGGAATCGACGGGCTGTCTGTCTGACCCGCCGACGCAGAAATAATCTCACGGGACTGGCCGCTCAGCTATCGACGAAACGCGCAAACGCGCATGGATGAGCACCTCAAACGCGCATTCGCGCATTGCCGCGCATCTCTCGATAGCGAGGCTCGCTGACGAGCCACCGACCGCCGACCTTTTGACCGAAGCCGCCGGCATCGGTCGGATTCGCTTCGCAATCGCGCCGGATCTGAGACTCGCTCCGACCACAAATTCCTGACGCTTGCCCCGGCGTGATAAACGGACCAGGCGCGGCGGCGCCTCGCGTAGCGACTGGAGCCGGGCGTCTCATTTCGCCAAGTATCACCTCGATCGTGGCCTTTAGCGCCTCGAGCTTCGAGGTGATTTCCTCGTCGGTCATAGTCGCACCCTACACGCAACAAACGCGAGCATCGCCGCGACCATATCGCCCTCGTCCAATTCTTCAATCCGGCGACCAAGGCGCTCGAGCGTCTTAGAATCCGACTCGCTGAGTTCGCGATTGGATGCGAACGCCAACGCGCGCACCAACACCGCAGCCGAGGTAACGTCGCCAACGCGCGCCCCCGGTGACATCGCCCGCTCGATCAAGTCATCACGTTTCACCGGAGGATACGCGTCCGGATCTCTGCGGATACGGCCAGCGAGTTCGTTGAGGCGGACGCGGAGCATGTCCGTGGTGAATCGGATGTCGCCGGCAGCCAGGAGCGGCTCGTGCTTCATCGCGGCCTCCCCACGATCGCGCCCTTCGTCTCGTCTTCGCCCTCGTCAGAGTCATCATCGGGCGGTTCGCCGGCGTTCCGGAAGGTTCTTTCCATCGCCGCGAGGCGGTTATCCATGCGCGCGTACACATCGGCTAGATTTTTCGCGATGACTGCGCGCTGCGCCAAGTCGCGCGTGCTCGCCGCGGGCACACCGTCCAGCTCTGATCGGAACATGGCGAAAATTTCCGAGAATGCTGCCTCGGCCGCGTTAGCAAGCCAATACTCGCCGCGCTCGCGCTCCAGCTTGAACTTCAACACTTCGGCGCGCACGTCCTGCACTCGCTGAGCTGAGTCCGAGCGGCCGGCGTCGGTGCGCAGCCGGTCGATGTACGCCAACCTTCCGGCATCGCGGTCGATGGAGCCGTCCGCGTGGAGCGGAATGACGTTCTCGGCGATCAGTTGTCCGACTCGCTGCGGGGTTAGCCCGACATGCGCCGCGAACTCGGCGCGAGTGGCGCCCTTGCGTCTGGGTCTCTTGCTCATTTGGCTAAATCTCCGTGGTGAGGGCGTAGATATTTCGCGAGCGCTGTCGGGAGCCGCGACGAAGGCGACCGCATGTCCTGACCTTGCCGACGGCCACGAGGTGACGCAGCGCGCGGCGTGTCGATGACACTTCGCTGTCGGTCGGCGATCGGTGCCCCGGGCGAATGACGGGACGTCCCGCGGTGAAGGCGATGCCGGCCAGTTCTTGCGCCGTAAGCCGGTCGCGTTGGCCGAGGATCGAGAGAACGGCCCGGCGCAGGGCGCGCGGTCGATATCGGAACCCCTTTCGAGGGTATCGCAGGAAGGTCACGGTCTGGATCCTGGGAAAGGAAGCGCAACGGCGCTTTGCCCAAATATGCGGATTTATCGGGCCGCATCGCGCCGCAGTCCGGTTCCACGCCAAAAGGTACCTTGGAAATTTCCGCGGAATTCGCCCTCTCGCCGCCTCTGCGGCGCTCGCTGGTGCGTTGGGTCGGGTCGGCGTCGAGAAACACCGGCCAGCGACAGAACGCGCATGGATGGGGATTGTAGAGGGCCGATTGCGACTGATGCGGAGGCCGCTGGTTAGCCCTTGCCCCGCACGCTGTCCGTCCCTGTACGGCTGGGCGCGATAGGCGACGTGAGGGACTAACGGGCAGCGCGGATTCAGGAGTGCATCGGGGGTGGAGTGTGAGCTGGGTCATAGGCACCATCTCCATCACTTGGCACAATGTGCGTATGACTGGGGACAATGGGCGATTACCGAGTTGGCTGTTGACCGACGTGCTGATCCTTGTGATTGGAGCGGGCCTGATCGTTTTAGGGATATGGCTTGGTTTGTAGCCCCATCGAATGGCGGGAGCGCTCATGCTGCCCTCCAGGTCCGATTGATCGCCGCCAGTTTGTCGTCAATCTCGATCTGCCGGGTGACCCACTTGCGCCATGATGCATCCCAATCGGCCGAGTACGTCCTCTGCGACTGGTGGAAGTGCGTGAATGCCTGAAACAGGTTCTTGATGCGCTCCGGTGAGATGCCGTGCTCGACTGCGATCTGGCGCTGGCGCCGTGTCGGCCAGAACGTCGACCGAATCCGCGTCTTGCTTGGTTTCCGCGCTGCCCCCGAATTCCCTATCGGCCCTTCTTCTAAAAAGACGGGTGCTGGGATCGGACCGTCAGGTCCGTCCGGTAGCCAAGCCAATGATTGATTGTTGGACGGGATATCGGAGGTGAATCCGATGGAATCTTTGGCTTGATAACCGGCGCGCGCCAACGCACGCCCATCGCCGGAATCCTTAATTACACGACTCTCTCCCAAGAGAGCGTCGCCCGCAGGGCGGCGCTTAGGCCGTGAGGCCGACGCCTCTTGGCGTCCCTCGTCATGCGGTGGCACCGAAATTCCGTCACGCTGCATATTATTATTTAAGGGCCGTGACGCATTTTCAGTGCCATTTTTGGCGACGGCTTGTCGGCGGAACCATGTGCGCCGGGAGATCCCAGCCGCAATCCACGGCTTCGGCCCCTCCGACTTCGGACGTCCTCGCGGGCGTCCGGTGCTATGTGCGGCTCGGTACTTGCGGGAACGCGCGGCCTCCTTCGACCGCCCTATCGCAAGCCGGATTTCGTGGTGAGGATGTAAGCGTCGTTCTCAGGCCACGGCTTTGAGGGCTTGAGCGCGGTAGGCCCAGGGCAGTAGCTGGTCGATGTCGCGG
>NZ_JBVBEF010000152.1:0-11736 GCF_055456055.1 Bradyrhizobium sp. LeoB3 | reverse complement strand
TCACTGCCGTAAGTGCGGTACTCAGGTCCATTCGTGGGCCGGGCTCTACAACTACGTGAGTTGGAAACCTGTCTCTCCAAGGATGCTCAGAAAAATCCGTACCCGGTAGCGACGTAGCTCCGCAGCTGGATTGGTTCGGCAAACAGGGCCTGTGAATAGTCGGCAACTGTCGCCGATTTGCGATTTTAAATCGGATCAAATCGCAGAATGAAACATTCAGTTCTCGTAGCACTAGTCGCCCGTTTTGTTGGCGCTCAAATGCTTGCACCAACCGCTTCGCTTGCCGAGTGCTGAAATGCAAAATCGAAGCATACAATGAAGACATTTTCATCACCACCTCGCCCGACACTAATCAGAACGACGGTCAGTACGCCCGGATCGGCATCTCACCCGGCATCGGCAATAGAGCCTTTGTTGTCGCCGATCGCATGGGGGCTGTCGCATTCGTGGAGCTGAATGCCGATGGCACACCGATCGGGCTGCTCACGGTTCAGAAGAATTTGCGCGTGATCAAATCAACTCAGTCAATCGATCCCTTCGGCGCTGTTCAGGCACCATCCCAAAGTGCGGGCGTGTGTACTCGATGCGCCGGGCTAAGGGCCTGTTTGCCCTAGCGCCGTCTTCGTGAGGCCCATATTCGCATCTGACCATGTGAGGGAACAAAACGATGGCCGCAGCGAGAAGGTAATGGGCACCGTAATTCCATTTCGCCGCCGGTCGAGATTGCCGATCGTCCTCTGTGCTATCACTGCCGCGGTGTTCGCCTTTGCCGCGACCATGGCATTCCTCAACTGGCGAAGCAGTCCCGGTCAAGAAGCGGCTAACGTCGAAATCATTCGCCCTGCGCCGAAGCTAGCCGGTCCAATCGAGGCGATTGACGGCGATACCGTGCGCATGGACGGCACCGTCTATCGATTGACGGGGTTCGATACGCCAGAGCGCGGTGACAAGGCGCAATGCGATGACGAGCGCCGCCGCGCCGAAGCTGCCACCGCACGACTCCGGATCCTTCTTAGCGGCGGCGATGCGCGCCTGGAGCGCGTCGCGTGCGCCTGCCGTCCGGGACAGGAGGGTACCCCGCATTGCAATTACGGGCGGCTGTGTGGATCGCTAACGGTCGGCGGGCGGGATGTCGGGCAAATCCTGATCGGTGAAGGTCTGGCACATCCCTACGTCTGCGGCGCGACGAGTTGCCCGAAACGTCGTGCTTGGTGCGGATAGCGGTACCAAAGCTTGCCGATTGCACTCCGCACATGTGAACAGCGGAAAGCAGGAGCGATTATGCAAACATGGGTTTTGGTTTTGATCGTTATCAGTACACTTGCGGGTAAGCCTGTGCCGGGCGGACCGGCTGGCATTACGTCGATACCCGGTTACGGTTCAATTGAAGCCTGTGAGGCGGCTGGCACAGCCCTAATTCAGAAAGAGGCCGCCGCTAGCGTGGCGCGCGATGCCAAGCGCCCACTTGGTGAGCAGGATCGCTATTTCGCGCAAATACAACCGTCCTGCATTCCCGGCCCCGTCGTGAAGTGAACCCCATTGCGAAGGGTGCTTCGGTAAGCGTCAATTACTGCGGGGGCCGCGCGACGGTGCGGTGCGATTCGCAATTTTTCATATCGCTCTAAATTATGTGCCGTCTCGTACACAATCCTCGATGCGCGTTATGGCAAACATGTGCGGCAGGTGAACTGAAGCGCGTGGGCTCGCGCTCAAAAATGCGAGAACCGCAAACATCACCATGATTGTCGACACGGCGCCGTGACAACGAATGCGCTAAACAAACGGTCATTGTTCGCCGATGACACATGCCCAATTTATTAGAATATACATCCACCGCTCGAAATCCTGCGGTGTCGTAATACGGCGGGGACATCGTTCAGCGGAAGTGCGCTTTGTGCCAAATCGCTGACGCGACGCAATGCACGATTTACGGCGATCTGATCAATGCTCTCGGAAGCTTTGTTCAGGACCTGTCAGGAAGATCGGGAGGTCATCTTCGGAGCGCTCTGAAGAGAGATGTCGATCCGCTGTTGGTGGTGGTCGATGGCGTGGTCCTTTGTCGGCGCTGACCGGGCTGCCCGGTCGATCAAGAAGTCGTCCAGCTTTTTGCCAGCTTGAATTAGCGGCCCAAGCCACCGGGGTAGCCTCCCACGGCCGGACCAGGTCTCCATTGGGTTCTTCGGATTTCGATACTTCGGAGAAACGGGAGGGTAAGCGCGTTTGTCGGTCCCATGAAGCTGACGGAGCTGTTGCTCGAGCTTGGTTTTTTCCGCTTGTAGTCTTCGAGCGAGTTCAAAGCTTACCTCATCATGGAGCTTCCATAGTTCATCCATGGACATCCATTTTAAGCGGTTCCCTCTCACAAACGCCTCCGATGGTCGCGGAACGTCGGTATTTGGCGGCACGCAAGTATTGGACTTGCAAGGGGTTCTCCGAGTGTTAAGCATAACATTAAACTAAAGCGTGTGGAAGGAAAGTTGTCCTGTAGGACAATGACCGGAAATGGTCCGGCAATCGGCGTCCCCTCCATCGGACGATTGATTTTCTTGATGACTGGGCTGGCCCGGCACTCCTCCTCTCATGCGTTCGATGGCGGTGCCTCACGTCATCGAGCACCGCCGTTGTGTACTCGATGGTACAAAAACAAAAGTGCAAAATCGAAATTTGTAAATATGCTCAAATGGTGCGGTCGCGCGTACCCCGCACACGCGATCCTCCCCAAAGGACCCGGACAACCGATGTCAGGAGATTGGAACGCGATGAGACCAACGCATCATGGGTCTCGCCGAAGGCAATCGCGCCGGGCGAATTTGCGTTGTTTTGGCGCAAACCGGACCTGGCGGGACCTAAAGGTCTCAGAAGGCGAGACGTTTCGGAAATGAAGAGGCCGCGAACTGAGGGGCCTTACTCTTCGTTGCGCCAGCCGCCTAAGAGAAAAACCTTGCGCGGCCTGCGCTTTGTCCCAACCTGCTTTTGGACATCAGTGAGGTCAACGCTATAGCGCCTCATCAGGAGTTTGACGGCTATCCCGATGATCAAGAACGGCGTCAGGTAGATCGCCAGCGTTTCAAGTGCCCACATGGTCTTCTCCCGGCACGAGAACGAATTAGGACACTAGTACCACAAACTAGGACACGAGGCTCGGAATGCTTAGGCCGTACCGGACGTTCACGGCCTGCCGCGCTGCTTGATCGCCCACAGCCGATAGGCTTGGTACTCGGAAAATAGTCGGATGACACTCGCCGGGCTCATCATTGCAATCCTTGGAGTGGCCTTCGTCTTTGGGGGTCATCCCGTTATTGCCGGGATGCTTCTGCTTCTGGCCTGGGGTGCTGATGGTGCTGGACGAAGACATGAAGTCTGGTTGAGCGAGTAGCGCGGTTGAAGGGCCGGTGCCGAGAGGTGCCGCGTCGCCTCCGTTGTGCCCGGCGCGTTATCCACCGCAATCTGTAGCGGCTTGCCGACGCTCTACCTCCGGCCGATGCTCGCGCGATGGGCACCAAACCACGCGAGACCATTTACGGCGGGTCGGTCCGGGCGGCGGCAGAGCGGGCGACGGAATTACGCAAGGAAGCCGACCGGCTCGCCTGCGAGGCGTGGAATAAAGTGCATGCTCGCCTTCAAGGGTCCGGCGCAGCCATCGCCCACCCTGGGCGATGCCCTCAATGCAGGTTACCTCTATCTTGAAGTCCGATGCCTCGGTTGCGACACCAATCAGACTGTCGCCCTGGACATCGTGCGGCGACCGAAGTCAACGCCGGTGCACGAGCTAGAGCGCTACATGCGGTGCAAGGACTGCTCGCAGTTGCGCGGCTATCCGTACAAGCGCAGCCATCTGGTCGCGCTGCGGGTGACGAAGATTTCGGCGAGCGATCCACCGTCAACATGGTGGCCGGGAGAGCGGTGAAGTCAGAGATCAAAATGAGCAAGGAGGAAGTGATGATCTACGTATCGCGCTTACGGTTCGCGGTCTTGGCGAGTGCAGCCTTTCTCTCTGGCACACCGGCGGTCGCGCAATCGACGTCCGTCAGCACCGAGTATTTGATGACGGTATACATACAAAAGGACCCGGCACTAGTTGCCGACCCCAACCTCGTGATCTCTCGCGACCAAACCGGTGGGTGGATAAAAGGTAGGGTGAGCGGGAGGATTTTGGAGCCATCTGGCGATTGGGTCACAAGACTTCCGGGCGATGTCGTGCGTCTCCGATTAGATGGCCGCGTAATCAATCGAGACCGACGAGCATGAGATAATCTACATGACCTACAACGGCAGGATGCACTGCGATAAGGAGAACGCAGTTCGGTTCCGCAAGGGTGAAGTGGTCAAGGCCGAAGACTGTTATCTGATCAGTTCTCCCACGTTCCAGACCAGGTCGGAGAAGTATTCTTGGCTCAACGACGTTCAGGCAGTGGGAAAGATGGTGGAGTACAAAAACGGCGATCATCTCATTTACGACCTCTTCGTCGTCAAATGAGTTCGCATTGAGAATAGCGAACTGTGCCTTCGTCTCCTTATGTGCAATCTGTATTCTATTACGACAAACCAAGCCGCGATCATCAACCTGTTTCGGGTGATCAACCGCTACGTCGGCAATCTTGCACCGATGCCCGGCGTCTTTCCGGACTACTCGGCTCCGGTCATCCGCAACACGGACGCGGGCACCGAGATGGTGCTAATGCGATGGGGCATGCCGCCGCCACCGCGCACGGGCGGCCCTCCGGTTCCCAACATCCGCAACACGTCGTCCCCGCACTGGCGAGGCTGGCTGAAGCCGGAAAACCGCTGCCTTATCCCGGCCAACAGCTTCGCCGAGTACGCGCCGGAACCGAACCCGGAGACCAAGAAGAAGGACGTGGTGTGGTTCGCACTCAACGATGACCGCCCGCTGTTCGCCTTCGCTGGCATCTGGACGACGTTCAACGGTGATCGCGGCACGAAGTCTAAGCCGGTGCCCGGACCACATCAGGTCTACGGCTTTCTGACGACTTGGTCGCGCCGATCCATCCAAAGGCCATGCCTGTGATCCTGACGACCGACGAGGAGCGTGACGTCTGGATGCGCGCGCCAAAGGACCTTGCAGAGCCCGCTGCCCGATGATGCGCTCACCATCGTCATGCGCGGAGCAGAGAAGGAAGATCGAATGGCCTCGAACCATGTTGCGGCGGCGGGTTCAAGATGACAGCGACTGCTGAGTAAAAGCGAGATCGAGAGGTTCCTGAAATCCTCTGAGGCTGAGGTACTTTGTATCTCAGGCGAATGGGGGGTCGGGAAGACCTATACGTGGCAAACCATTCTCGACCGGCTCCGCTCCAAACGCGAGATCGGATTGTCGCGGTATAGCTATGTTTCCCTGTTCGGCATCGCCTCTCTGGGGGCGTTGAAAACGTCCATTTTCGAGAACCTCGAATTCCTCGTGCCGCAGGGCAGCAGCGGATTTGATGCTCTACTTTCAGGCGGAAATTCGATCCTAAAGCAAGGCAAGCAATTTATCGGGATCGCTGGAGCGTTGCCCGTCGTTGGTGGAGCAATCGCTAAGGGGCAGCCGCTCTTATTTACAGCGGTACGCAATCAAGTCATCTGCATTGACGATTTGGAGCGCCGTGGCGCGGTCAGCGTGAAGGATGTGTTCGGGCTGATTTCCTATGTGCGTGAGCAGCGCACATGCAAGGTCGTGCTGCTACTCAACGAGACCCAGCTAAAGCAGGATGCGGAAGCGGCGAAAGAGTTTGAGAACTACTTCGAGACGGTAATCGACACCAAACTGGTGTTCGGGCCGAACGCTGCGGATGCGGTGTCAATCGCGATTGCTGGTAAGGATGACCTTTCGGTCTTGATGTCCGAACATTGCGTCAAATTGCGGATTTCCAACATCCGCGTGATTAAGAAGATAGAGCGACTCATACGGATGGTCGCGCCGCACCTTGAGTCATACGGACCAGCCCTGACGAAGCGAGCCGTGCACTCGCTGACGATGTTCGGCTGGTGTAAGTTCGACACGGGAGCCAAGCCGCCTCCGATGGACTACGTCAAGCAAAGTACGCTTGAGCGCTACATGACCCGCAGAGACGAAAAGACCTCGCCGAGTTCCGACGAATTGCGGTGGGACACCATTCTGGGCGAATACGACTGGGGTAGTTTGGATGAGTTTGACGTCGCATTGGCGCATTTCGTCGAGAGCAGCGTCCTTAACGTCGAAGAGATCGAAAAGAGCGCCGCTGAAACTCAAGTCAGGCAGAACCGAATGTCGAAAGCGCGATCGTTCGAGCAATCCTGGCGGCTCTTTCACGATGATTTTGCTGACAATGAAGAAGTGGTTTGCGACGCGCTGGTCGCGGGCTTTAGAGCCAACCTTGACGTGCTATCGCGCAGGAACTTGGATGAGGTCGTGTCAGTTCTACGCGAACTAGGCCGGAACGATACAGCCGATCGGCTAATCGACTTTGTCTCGGAGCAAGGAGGCGACGACTTCTGGGTGCACGATGATCCATTTGATCGCGCGGTAAACGAGCCGAGGATCACAGAAATTGCGGGCCAGAGAGCCGAAAAGGCGGCTCGAGCATTCGATTTCGAGACCGATCTAGTGCTAGCAGCGCAAAACATGGACCACAAGAAGCACGCGCAGTTGGCGTCAGTTCCGACGGAGCAATATCAATCACTCTTTGAGGCGCGCGAAGGCGAGTAGTTGAGGCGTTTAATTCTCCGCGCTCGACTATCGTCGGATCGTGAACGCAACTGACGATATGACTGCAATCGTTCGCAAAGCTGAAATGGCGTTACGCGCTATAGGGAAGAAATCGAAGTTGAATGAACTTCGAGTGCAAAAGTACGGCGTCGCAAAAATTGACGACGGTTGCGAGTAATGGCTTTTGTGCGATCGCTTGCTATCGCAGTGAGTGTGCTGCCTCAGACTTTGCCAACGCGGACGCCGACCTTATTGGGCGCGCCAGCATCATCGATGGCGACACGCTCGAAATCGATGGCACGCGCATACGGCTCTGGGGCATAGACGCGCTCGAAAGCAACCGGCTGTGCCAAGACGAGGACAGTCTACAATATCGTCAGCCGCTGCCATGACTCGGGCAGCGCCGCTAATGCCGGCTGTTAGCCACTAGACCGCATCAAAAAATGGGTCCAAGGACTGAGCCAATCGGTCCGCCATTTGCGTAGCGGTCGGCGTGGACTGCTTTTCGAGAGGCAGCGAGCCGAGAGAAATGACGGCCAGCCCAGTACAAGCGGCAAGAACGGCTATCGCAATCGCAGCCAGATATTCAATCCTCATAGCGACGGTCCCCTTTATCGTCCCATGAACTAACCGGGCACCCCCAGAACTGGTTCCCGAGGGCTATCCGTGTGTGTCCGTTTGACCATGGTTTTAAGACCCGACCGACCGAGTCTGGGTTCTCCGAATGGAACATCGCGTCGCTAACAAGGATCAAGGAACGAAAGCGCCTACTAGGCTTTAGAAAAAACATGAGACCGTCGCTCGCCGGTACTAACACGGCGCATGTCGCGGATAAAAGACCCGCTGTTCTCAAACCAGCGCTCGCGCAGATAGCTAAAAGCGGCGGTCTCCGGTTCCATTTGGACTAGCAGTCGTGGTCGCAAGCGGCAGGGGCTTCGAGAGGGGCAGGCGCTAGTCTCCGATGCGCTTTCTTACCCCAGTGAGGCTTCGTTATGCCGAACCGCATCGACATAGACCGCGCACATAGCCGAGCAATCGTTCGAGAGATTGGGGAGAGACTGCACGCGCACCTGAAACCAGAGCCGGAACTACCAGGGAACTTTAGAACACAAATCAACCGGCTCCGGGAATTGGAAGCGCAGTCACCATCAACCATTCCGGCCGCTCAGCGTTGGGACAAGCCTCGCCGGTGAGGCGCGCGCCTTGGGACCTAAGGCTCGGCCGAACATGGACGAGCAATGCCATCGGTGAAACGCCGGGCGTCAAAGCTTTTGCACGAGTACGGTGCCGCGCAATCTAAATTGATCGGCAAAACCGACGTCCTCACCGATGGAGCGGATCGGAAGGATTGCCTCCCTGGCGAATTCCGTTGGTGCTATACTCGACCAGGGTCGCACTGAGGGAGGCAGCGATGTCTGGCAAATCGCGATACGGCGGCAGTTTCGGCAGCGGTAGCAGACATTACACGACCGACACCGCGGCCGAGGAAACCAGAAGTACAGCGGCAACCACCGCCGCGAGGGTCGCGACCGACGCAGTCGTTCAGGCCTCGTGGGCACAGTACGTTCAGAACCTTGTGAGCGAGCAGATCGCGGTGATCCACGATGGGGTTATCGCGGGATTGCGCGAGGGCATCAACGAGCAGCTCGGCCGCCTGTTCGATGAGACCAACAAATTCCTTCGGCGCGAGTCGGATAGCAATTCAGCGAAACTGGAAACGGCGCTGGCCGACATCCGCGCGGCCAAGGCGGAAATGCGGGAAGAAATCCGAACCGAGCTTCGCGCCGAAGTCCGCGCCGAGATCGCAGAGCGGACGGCGCTGATCAAACAGCCTGTCGATGGCACAGCGGGTCCGCGCGGCGAAAAGGGTGAGCCCGGTTCGATGCCGGTGGTCGAGCCGTACATAGCAGGCCGCATCTATTATCGCAGTAGCGTGGTGGCCGATCAGACCGGCAGCTATCAGGCCAAGCGCGACACCGCGAAAGCGCCCGGTCCGGAGAGCGAAGACTGGACCTGCCTGGCGCGATCGGGCGCAGACGGCAAAGATGGTCGCGCATTCCGGCCTCGCGGCACCTATGATCCGAAAGGCAGGGACTATCGCCGGCTCGACGTCGTCATGCTCAACGGGTCCAGCTTTGTCGCGCTGGGTGACGATCCCGGCCCATGCCCCGGCGAAAACTGGCAACTGTTCGCTTCCGCAGGCAAGCGTGGCCAACAAGGCCTGAAGGGCGAGCGCGGTGAGCGCGGCCCCACAGGTCCGCTCGCGGTTGCGCCTCGCATCGCCAGCACCGAAATCGACGCCGGCTATAACTTGGTCATCCTCTACACGGACAACTCTTGCGACACCATTCCGCTTCGCCCGGCGTTCGAGCAATTCCAGATGGAGACCGGGCAAACATGAAGCGCGATGCAATCGAGCCTTTCCACCGCGATGACCTAAAGCGCGCCAGAGAACTAACTTATCTCCGCGCATCCGCAGAAGCCTATTTCCTCGTGGGCATCAAAGGCTGGAAGTTCGACCACGAGACGTTTCGCCTGACGCCGGTCCTACTCGACGGCAGCGACGGGCCGGTCGCGGAATTGCGCGAGATGTATGCGCACTTTGTCAGAGAGCACACGCGCAGAGCCGATTAATCTTGCCGATTTTATCATCGCTAACGTGCTCGTGCAGCGGTGACCTGAAGCAGCTCAATGTCCGCTTCACTCCAAAAGGGGCGGAAGTGCCGCACTGCCACAAAATGACGCGATGGGCCAGAAGGCGACAATCCAGGCGCGGGACCATTCTTGCTTTTACCCTCGCCCCCACATCGGCTAGACTGGTCGGACTGGCGGTATGGGGTGACCATGGACATCCCATCGATCACAAGACGGTTGGCTGCGATTCTGGCGGCAGATGTTGCTGGCTACAGCCGCCTCATGGAGGCGGACGAGGAAGCGACCCTGCGGACCTTGGACGCGTACCGTCGCGCGATATCCGATCTCATATCTGAACACGCCGGGCGCATTTTTGGGACCGCCGGAGACAGCGTGATTGCGGAATTCAGCAGCGCAGTGCAGGCCGTCCGCGCCGCGGTTGCGATCCAGCGCGCTCTCGATCGCCATAATGCCGATCTTCCCAACGACCGGAGGATGGAATTTCGAATTGGCATCAATCTCGGCGACGTGTTGGTGGACAGCGACAACCTGCTCGGCGACGGAGTAAACGTTGCTGCGCGGTTGGAGGGCGTCGCCGACCCGGGCGGAATTTGCATCTCTGGCGTGGTCCGCGATCAGATCGAAGGCAAGTTGAACTTTCCCCTTCTGTCAATCGGACAACGATCGTTGAAGAATATCAGTCGTCCGGTTTCGGTCTACTCTGTGGACTGGCGGCTCCAGCATCCGGCCGCCACCGGGATTTTGAGCGGCGAGCTTGCGCTTCCGGACAAGCCATCGATTGCGGTGCTCCCATTCTCGAACATGAGCGGTGATCCCGAGCAGGAGTATTTCGCGGATGGCATTACAGAAGACATCATTACTGCCCTGTCTCATCACCGATGGTTCTTTGTCATCGCGCGAAATTCGACGTTCGTCTACAAGGGGCGCCCCGTCGACGTGAAGCAGGTCGCTCGCGAACTTGGCGTTCGGTATATCCTCGAAGGAAGCGTAAGAAGATCCGGTCAGCGCGTGCGGATTACCGGCCAGCTGATTGAGGCGGAGACCGGCAATCATCTGTGGGCCGAGCGTTTCGATCGCGACATGGCCGACATCTTCGCTATCCAGGACGAGATCACCCAGAGCGTGGTCGGCTCGATTGAGCCAGAGATGTTGCTCATCGAAGGAAAACGAGCCTTTCGCAAGAGCGTGAAAAATTTGGATGCGTTCGATTGCTGCATGCGCGCGATGTGGCACTTTTCACAAAAGACCCCCGAGAACCAAGATCAGGCTATCACTCTGTTGCGGGAGGCCATCAGGCTTGATCCGACTCTCGCCCAGGCACACATGGCGCTTGCACGCACGCTGAACAGCCGGACATGGGAGGGCTGGACCGGCGATCTCGCAAACAATGCATCTGAGGCTCATGCGGCTGCGGCGCGCTCGGTCGCGATCGATGACCGCGACCCCTATTGCCACTACGCGTATAGCTGGACGAGTTTGGTGATGCGAATGCAGGCGCAGGCGCTTGCGGAGGCGCAGCGTTCGATCGACCTCAACCCGAATTTTGCGCTCGGTTTCCTCGCTCTCGGCTTGGTTCGGGTCTATATCGGAAACTTCAGAGAAGCTATCGATGCAATGCTGCGTAGCCTCCGTCTGAACCCGAACGATCCTCAAGCCGGCGCCTTTCTCGGCTTCGTCGCGCTGGCTCACTATCATCAGGAGAACTACGAGGAGGCGGTCCATTATGGCCAACTTGCAAACCGTCCGCGCCGGTTTTACCCAGGCCTCAGAACTCTGCTGGCAAGCCTCGGCCAACTTGGACGTATCGAGGAAGCCCGGCCGTTGCTAGATGATTTCCTTTCCCGGTCCGCGGACCCGCAGCAGCTTTTCGATGTTACTACCCCCTATCTTAACATGAAATACCGGGAGCACCTTGCAGAAGGCTTGCGTCGTGCAGGCCTAACTAACCTGCGGTGACAATCGTTCGGTCGAATGGCTGGTCGAACCTTCTCAACGTGACGGCTGTCTGCCCCGAGGGAGAAGCAGTCGTTGCGAGCCGCCTGCTCTGACAAAGCGAAAATCTGTCGGAGCCGAAGTCGCCTAAGGGTCAAGATCGTCGTCCTCTGCAATAGACGGCTGCCCGTCAACTTCCGCTATGCTTTGTTAGTGACCAAGATCACGCGGCGGTGAAATATGTCGCGAAGGGCCATCGGACTAAACCGCTCGCGCGGTAGGCCGCTGCGGCAAACAGGGTGGCCAAGCCGATAGCGCCAAGGGGCGTCCTGTCTTGAGATTGAGGGGTTGCAACAACCTCACCCAAGACAGGAGCATCCCCATGACCGACGAGGCAATGAGCCCGTTGCGCCGGCGCATGATCGAAGACATGACGATCCGCAAGTTCGCGCCGAAGACCCAAC
>NZ_JBVBEF010000151.1:0-11758 GCF_055456055.1 Bradyrhizobium sp. LeoB3 | reverse complement strand
TGGCACAAAGCGGACATTCGTGGATCGTTGCGCTTCTACATCGTTCGGCGTCATTATCCGTCCCCTGATAGAGTTTCGGGAATGACGCCCGCAGCGTATCCAGTGAGGACAGATATGACAGTTTCGACGGAACGCGCAGTCCTGGCCGGCGGCTGCTTCTGGGGTGTGCAGGATCTGCTACGCCGCTATCCCGGCGTGATTTCAACCAGGGTCGGCTACACGGGCGGCGAGGTGCCAAACGCGACCTATCGCAACCACGGCAATCACGCTGAGGCCATTGAGGTTACCTTCGATCCGCAGACCATCAGCTATCGCAGGGTGCTGGAGTTCTTTTTCCAGATCCATGATCCCTCGACGCTGAACCGCCAGGGCAACGACCTGGGCACCAGCTACCGGTCGGCCATCTTCTACACCAGCGACGCGCAGAAGCAGATCGCGGAAGACACCATCGCCGATGTCGATGCTTCCGGCCTTTGGCCGGGCAAGGTTGTCACCGAGGTGGCCCCTGCCGGACCGTTCTGGGAGGCCGAGCCCGAGCATCAAGATTATCTGGAGAAATATCCTGACGGCTACACCTGTCACTTCATTCGGCCAGAATGGACGTTGCCGCATCGGGCGGAGAAAGCTGCAACAGGCGCGAGCGGAGTTTCGGCCGCATGACAAAGGCCTCCGATCTGCTGGTGGCCGCTCTTGAGAACGAGGGCGTTCGGTACATCTTCGCCATTCCTGGCGAGGAGAATCTCGACGTGCTGGAATCGCTGCGACGCTCGAAGATCAAGCTGGTGCTGACGCGGCACGAACAAGCTGCCGGCTTCATGGCGGCCACCTGCGGGCGTCTCACCGGGCGCGCGGGCGTCTGCCTGACGACGCTGGGTCCCGGTGCGCTCAATTTGACGACGGCTGCGGCCTACGCGCATTTGGGCGCGATGCCGATGGTCATGATCACAGGACAGAAGGCGATCCGGAGCAGCCGCCAGGCGCGCTTCCAAATCGTGGACATCGTCGCGACCATGCGGCCGCTTACCAAGATGGCGACGCAGATCGTCTCCGCGCAGAGTATTCCGACCCTGGTTCGCGACGCGTTCCGGGTCGCGCAGCAAGAGCGGCCGGGCCCCGTGCATCTCGAACTGCCCGAGGATATCGCGGCCGACGAAGCCGCGCCCGACATCATTCCCCCGCACGTCGTCGAGCTTCCGGTCGCTCCGACGGCCGCCATCGATCGCGCCGCAGCGATGATCATGGGTGCCAGCAGGCCGCTCGTCATGCTCGGCGCCGCCGCGAGCCGCCCGCATCTCGCCGAGCCGCTGTCGGCGTTCGTGCGACGATGCGGAATTCCATTCTTCAACACCCAGATGGGGAAGGGCGCGGTCAATGCCGGCTCCAATCTCTATATGGGCACGGCCGCGCTGTCGGAGCGGGATTGGGTTCACGAGGCCGTCGACCAGGCCGACCTGATTATTTCGATCGGCCACGACACCGTCGAGAAGCCGCCCTTCCTGATGGGCCATGGCGGACCGCAGGTTATCCATGTCGGCGCCACGCCGCCGACGGTGGAACAGGTATACTTCCCGCAGGCGGAGATCGTCGGCGACGTCGGCGCGAGCCTCACGAGCCTGGCCGATCACCTCGAAGGCAAGCTCCCCAATGGTCAGGCATTGCTGGGTTTGCGGGAAGGGATCCTTACCCGCCTCGCCGAGCGGGCGACGGAGGATCGGTTTCCTTTGACGCCGCAGCGCATCGTGCATGACGTCCGCCAGGTCATCCCGCCGGACGGCATCGTGGCCCTCGACAACGGCATGTACAAGATCTGGTTCGCCCGCAACTATCGCACCAGCGTCGCCAACACGCTGTTGCTCGACAACGCGCTTGCGACCATGGGGGCGGGTCTTCCTTCGGCGATCGCAGCGTCACTGATTTATCCGGACCGGCGCGTGCTCGCCGTCTGTGGCGATGGCGGCTTTATGATGAATTCGCAGGAGCTTGAGACGGCCGTGCGGTTCAAGTTGAATCTCGTCGTACTCGTGCTCGAGGATCGTGCCTACGGTATGATCCGATGGAAACAGGAAGCCGACGGATTTTCCGACTTCGGCCTCGACTTCGGCAATCCCGATTTCGTGGCCTATGCCAAGTCATATGGCGCCAAGGGCTCCCGCGTAAGCAAAGTCTCGGAGCTCTCGACGATGCTGGAAGCTGCTTTCAGCGAAGGCGGCGTGCATCTCGTCGTAGTGCCCGTCGATTACACCGAGAACATGCGCGTACTTGTCAACGAGTTACCCCCGCTAGTCGAGACCAAGTGAAAAGCCCCCACGTCGGTCTCGTGCGCGAAAGTTCACTCGCGCGCTTGTTGAAAATGCCGGTCGCCTAGCCACATTCAAACAGCGCGAGGACATCGACATCTTCAAGCCGCCAGACCTGGGTCCCGAGCGTCTGATACCAGACCGCCTCATCGCTCATGATGGCGGTCTCTTCCTGAATGTTGGCGCGTATAGTTGGTAGCAGTTGCGCCATTGATGTTTGGCCTGTGTGTACCGAAAACCTCATGCGAGTTGATGAGGTGACGGAATCACCTAAGCTGGCGGAATGATCGGGCTTCTGTATTTCGTCCTGGCCGTCTTGGCCTCGCCATCTAGTCGAAGGTGAGGCTTGAGGCTGAGAACGCGGTGCTTCGACATCAGTTGATTGTTTTGCGGCGCAGGCTACCCGGCCGTGTCCAATTCGCGAACAGCGATCGCCGGTTCTTGATCCGGCTGTATCGCTGGTTCCCGGCTATCCTTCAGGTTCTTACCATCATCCGGCCCGAGACGGTCATCTGCTGGCACCGGTCTGGCTTTCGTTACTATTGGCGTTGGAAGTCACGATCTTTGGGAGGCCGGCCGGAGATCGCGGTGGGAATGCGCGCGTTGATCCGGCAACCCACTTTGGGGCGCGCCGCGCATCCATGGCGAACTTCTCAAGCTCGGGTTTGAGGTCGCTCAATCGACATCAGAACGCATCGGTCATTGGACAAAGATGCGCCGGTCTCTCGCCCGGTTCAGCGGACCAGAAGCATCAAATCGTTCCCCATCCTCGGCGGACTCCATCACCGCTACGCCCGAGCTTAGGTTTTCGGTATACACAGCAATTTCCCAAGATGCCCCTTGCCCGCTCCAGTCTAAAAACACAACAGGCTGATAGGGGTTCGATCCCCTACGGAGCGCCACCCGCATCTGTCGTGACTGGCGAACTTGGTCGTGAATTCGACTTTGCCGTTTGTCGGCCGAGTTCTGGCGGAGATATCGCGCAATCCAGACAGAAAGCGCGCCTAGATCGGTACAAGCGGTGTGCGGTGGCTCCGCGCACCAGGCTGCAGCATGTCGTTGAGCGCCAGAACCTCCGCAAGGCGGTCGATCCCGGCACGGATCTGGTCTTCAGTGAGTGACGCGTAGCCGAGCAGAAGCCAGTTCGTCTCGAAGTGGTCCCCGTCGTATTCGTGGCCGCCGCCTGATTGCACGGTATAAACCCCGATATTGCGGGTACGGGCGACGGCCTTTATGCTGTGAGCCGGTACCAGTGAGGCCGGTAGGCGCCAAGCCACGTGTGTGCCAGCATCCGGGCCCATCAAATCGACATCGCCGAACCGTTCGCGCATCCGCGCGATCAGCGCATTGCGTCGCGCATAGTAATGCTGCTGGCAACGCCGCAGATGCCGCACGAACCCGCCGCCTTGCATGAAGCGCGCCAGGGCGGCCTGTTCCAGCCAGACCTGACCGTTGTCGAGCAGCGCCTTGGCGGTCGCGGCAGCGTGGACGAGATGTTCCGGAAATATCGCAAAGCCCGTGCGCAACCCGGCGCCGAGCGACGTCGAGAACGTACCGAGATAGATCACGTGATCCGGTGCGAGGGCCTTTGTTGCCGGGAGCGGAGCGCCGTCGTAGCGGAACTCGCTGTCGTAATCGTCCTCGATCACATGAGCACCGGTCTGCTGCGCCCAGCGAGCGATTGCGCGCCGACGCTCCAGCGACAGGGTCGCGCCCTTTGGAAACTGGTGTGACGGCGTCAGGTAAGCGAGCTTTGCATTGGATGCAGCCACCTTTTGTGCATCTATGCCGGCGTGATCGATCGCGATCGGTAGCAGCCGCATGCGATAGCTTTCGAACAGATAGGCCGCGCCCTGATTGCACGGGTTCTCGACGGCGATCTCGTCGTCGGGAGATGCCAAAAGGCGCAACACCAGATTGAGTGCGAGCTGTGCGCCGGCGACGATCACGACCTGTTCGGGGCGCACGCGAATCCCGCGTGTCGCTCCGACGTGCTCGGCGATCTCGATGCGTAGAGGCATCAGTCCGCATGGATCGCCGTATTCGGTCAGGTTGTGTCCGGCCGCGGCGAGCGACTGCATCACCAGGCGCCGCCAGGTCTTCAGGGGAAAGGCGCGTGGGTCCGTTCGCTGGGTCCAGAAATCGATCGGAATATTCGAATTGTTGAGGATCGCGTGCTGCCGTCCGATGAAGACGGGAGCGGTGCGGGCGTCGGAACCTTCGGAGGAGAGATCGCTGGTCTTCTCCGCCGAGACCGAGCGATCCGGCAGGACATCGGTGACGAAAGTGCCGACCATCGGCTTGGCGACGAGGTAACCTTCGTTGATCAGGCGCTCGTAGCCGAAGATCACGGAGTTACGCGAGACCTTGAGCTGAGTGGCGAGCAGTCTCGACGACGGCACGGATGCGCCAGCGCGGAGCGTACCAGCCACGATCTGCTCGCGGATCCGCTGATAGATCTGTTCCTGCAAGCTCTCCGCGCCGTTGCGGTCGAGCGTGATCAGCACCTTAGTCCCCATTCATTGCGCCCGGCACAGCAAAGACCATAATCGGCCTTGCAGCAAGTTCAAGTTACGCAGCGCAGGTCCAGTTCGTGATGATCTTCTGGGACCACCCGCCGCCAGTCGTTGACTTCAAAGGCCACCGGCATTCATCGTTGGAAAAACCAACTACATGTGAGCCTGCAATGCCGATGAACCAGCAGTTTTTGAACGAGGGTCAGACGATTTTTCCTGCGGCGCTGCTCGACGCAGCGGCTGCGGCACTCGATGCCGCCAAACGAAAGGGCGTTCGCCTTGCCGCCGCTGAAACGGTCACTGCGGGTCTCGTCAGCTCCTGTCTGACGTCGGTCTCGGGCGCGTCGCAAATATTCGATCGGGGCTATGTCCTGTATCACGAGACTGCGAAGGCGACCGGCCTTGGGGTCGCGGAGGAGGTTTCGGCTCAGCACGGCGCTGTAAGCGCCGAGGTGACGCAGGGACTGGCCGAAGGCCTGTTGTCAAACTCTGGCGCGGCCGTCACTGTTGCCATCACCGGTTACGCGGGCCCTGGCGGAGGCAACGCGAGGAATCCGGTGGGTACAATCTACATCGCAGCGGCCCGCAAGGATGCGCCGATCATGGCGGAACGCCACGTATTTTCAGGAAGCCGTGACAACGTGCGGCTGTCGGCGGTCGCCGCCGCCATTTGCCTGCTGCAAAAGCAAATCGAGGCGTGAACCGCATCCCGCTGGTCCTGCTGACGGGCTTTCTCGGCTCGGGCAAGACGACGATGCTGAATGCGCTGCTGGCGAGCGAGGACTTCCGCGACACTGCGGTCATGATCAACGAGGTCGGTGATGTCGGTCTCGACCATCTGCTGGTGGAGCAGGGCGCGGATACGGTCATGGTGCTCGAGGGAGGCTGCCTGTGCTGTCGCGCCAAGGGCAGGCTGGCGCCGACGCTGGAAGGCCTGCTACGGCGCAGCCGTGATGGGAGCCTCCCACCGTTCAAACGCATCGTCGTCGAGACCAGCGGGCAGTCGGATCCAGCAGCCGTGCTGGAGGGTTTGATTTCGGATGCCTTCTTCAACCATCGTATCTCGCTGGCCGGAATCGTCACCGTCGTTGACGGCCGTGCGTTTCTGCCTACGGTCGACAAGCACATCGAAGCGCGGATGCAGGTGGCGCTGGCGGACCGGCTATTGATTTCGAAGGCAGATATCGCGGATACCGACGATGTGACCGCCGTCCAGCAGGCGCTGACCTCAATCAATCCGCATGCAAGACAGTCGGTGATACACCCGCAGACAGTAACGTTAGACATGTTCTGGCCGAATTCGCTGGATCTGCCGCGGTCGCTGATGAAGCCGTTGCGCCTGATGTGTTCGGCCGAGCCTGCGCCACTCGCGACTGCCTCGCTCGCGTTCGACGGCGCGATTGCGCCCGACGTGCTGGAGGCTTGGCTCGATCACACGATTGGTCTGTTGGGGTCGATGTTGTTGCGCATGAAGGCGATGCTGGATATCGAAGGCGCGCCCGGTCCGACGGTTCTGCACGTCGTGCAGGGATTGCTGCACCAGCCGACCGATCTTGAGGAATGGCCGGTCTTGGAGCAACGCAACAGGATCGTGCTGATCGGACGTGACGTCGAGGAGCAGATTCTCGTCGATGCCCTGGCGCGACTACAAGTGACGGTCAGGCAAACAGCGAGGATACCGAGCGTTCGTCACTGATCCGGAGTATCGCCTCACCGATCAGCGGGGCGACCGAGATGTGGCGAAGCTTCGGGCGGTGTCGATTCGTTTCCTCGATGCTGTCTGTCACCGTCAACGACGTGAGACGCGAAGCCTCGATTCTATCCAGCGCGGCGCCAGACAGCACGCCGTGAGACGCATAGGCGCAGACGTTAGTCGCGCCGCGATCGAGCAGCGCATCGGCCGCATTGCACAGCGTGCCGCCGGAATCGACGATGTCGTCGATCAGGATGCAGGCCTTTCCTTCGACCTCGCCGATCACATTCATCACTTCGGAAACGCCGGCCTGTGGCCGGCGTTTGTCGATGATGGCGAGGGGGGCGCCAATCCGTTGCGCGAGCAGCCGGGCGCGCACGACGCCGCCGATGTCGGGTGAGACCACCACGGTATTGCCGGGGACGAAACGGTCGGTGATATCTCGCGCAAACAGAGGTGCGCCGAACAGATTGTCGGTCGGAATATCGAAGAAACCCTGAATCTGGCCGGCATGAAGATCAAGCGTCAGGATTCGATTGGCGCCAGCGATGGTGAGCAGATTCGCGATGAGTTTGGCCGAAATCGGGGTCCAAGCAGGTCTACGGCACGACGCTATCAGGCTATCGCACAGCACTGATGCTGCAGCGCGCCGACCGGGTGCTCAAACAAGCAGGAGCCAGCGTTAAACAGGCGGCCCGTCATGCAGGCTACGCGACGACCTCCAGTTTCATCGTCGCCTATAAGCGGCAATACGGAGTTCGGCCGGGAGTCGTCCTGCCAGACTGAGCACTGGGTCGCGAGCGAAGAGGCTGCGGCGCTAACGATCCATCCTGCGATGTTCGATGCCGTCATTTGTATTCTCCCGGCTGTCGTATCTATCACAGTTGAAAGTCCAGAAATATGGTGCAGGACGTCATCGGACAATCCGAGCAAGCAGTGGATGACCTCAGGGCCAAAATGCAAGGTCGGGTCACCGCGCGAGGAGACGAAGGCTACGAGAACGCCCGAAAGGTATGGAACGGCGCGGTGGATCACTATCCGGTCGCGATTGCCTTCTGCGAAAGCGCGGAAGACGTCTAGGCTGCCGTGCGAACGGCGCGTGCCCATCACATGCCAGTGTCGGTTCGTAGCCGTGGACACGACGCTGCCGGGCGTTCGGTCCGGCCTGAGGCGCTCGTCATCGACCTGTCTCTAATGGATCACGTCCGGATCGACGATCAAGTCGCGACCTTTGGCGGCGGCGCCACCGCCGCCAAAGTTATCGCCGCCGCTGCCGCGCGCAACCTCATGGCCGTGACGGGCTGGAATGGTGTCCCGGGCATGACTGGACTGACGACAGTCGGCGGTTATGGGCCTCTGATTGCAAGCCACGGCCTGGCGCTGGATAGCCTGATTGGCGCCGAACTTGTCCTTGCCGACGGGCAACGCCTCACGGTCGATCAGGACAACAACCCGGATCTGCTCTGGGCCCTTCAGGGCGGCGGAGGCAATTTCGGCGTGGTCACGTCGCTCCGGGTGCCGTCGGAGAAGCGATGCGCATGGAGCCCAGCGGAGCGGCAACGTTTCGGATTCCACGCGAGGATATCGACATCGACGGGACCGTCATACCGGCCGGCCAGCTTGTCACGCTTTCGACCATGTCGGCGATGCGTGACGAAACCGTCTACGACCATCCAGACGTATTCGACATTCGCCGCACCAATCAGCCGCGGGTGCACCCGATCTTTGGCTGGGGCGCGCACCGGTGCCTTGGCGAAGCGCTGGCCCGCGCCGAACTCGAGGAAGGCCTGCTTGCGATTGCCGCGCGTATCCCGCAGCTCCAGCTTGATACACCGCCGAAGATCAAGGGTCATATGGGAGTCCGTCGCATCGATGATCCCATGCGAGTCGTCTGGAAGCCATGACATCGGAAACAGTTCGATAGGAGACATACGCAAAGCGTGCCATCGTTACATCCTGAAGGAGTTTGTTCCTTTCCTTATCTCGACACGAGGTGAGGGCCCGGGTGCTGCAGTCACCCCTTGAACTCTGTCCAGATCCCGGCGAAGGCCGTAAGCGGCCGGTCATCGATCAGCGCGAACAGACCACGTCCTTTTCTTCGTTGGCCGGTTCGGTTCCGGCGCGTATTCCACGAAGCTGTTGAAGGGAACGAGGCAGCGGTTTTCCGGCTTCAGCCAGCTGCGCCAATGCGGCGAGCTGGTGTTGCGGATGTTCGTCACCGGCGGGCCGCCATTGCTCGGTGGGGAGGCATGCCCCAGCGCATCAGCACCAGCTCGCGACCGTTGCTGCTGTTGCGCCCCGCGGGCGCGGGATAGTCTGGAAAGACGCCGGGCATCGGCGCGAGGTTGCCGACGTAGCGGTTTTGACGACCCGGAACAGCGCGAGCATCGCGGCTTAGTTGGTGGTGATGCTGTATTGATTGCACATGGCAAGGTAGCCGATGATCAAGGTTCGGCGACAGTAACGGCTTCTTGCATTATCTTTGGTTGATCACCCTCAAGGCGAAGGATGGCGCTGTAATAGCCGTGGAACGGGCGATCACCCAACTTGGCCTGCCACTGCCCTGCCTTGAAAACGAAACTACCCTCCGAACGTGAGATGACCCGTTGAACCGAGTAGTCGTGTAGCCCCAGTTTCAGGGCATCTTGAAACCCTCGCCGAACTGCATCTCGACCCTGAAAGATACCGCTTGGTGTCACCCTAACGGCGTTCTCCGTAAAGGCTGCCGCCATAGCATCGACATCCCCACGATTGTACGCCTCGGCGAAATGCCTCTGCATGTCGGCAGTGGCGGCATCGTTCAAGTGATCCTGTGAAGTGGCAAGTTCCGGGACCGCAAGTAGGAACAAAACGACTAGAGTTAGCCTGAACGCCATAACTCTTTCTCCCATTTGAGACCGAGCCGCCACCGTTCGCCCGGCCACCACATGGACGGGGGATCGCTCGCCGTGATCTTGTTCGGTCGCAGCGCCACCAGATGGCTGCGCTTGTAGGGATAGCCGCGCTGCTCCGAGCACAGCTTGCACCGCATATAGCGCTCCAGCTCGTGTACCGGCGTCGCCTTCGGCCGCACGATGTCGAGCGCAACGGTCTGATGCGTCTCGCAGCCAAGGCATTTCACTTCGAGGTAGTAGTATCCGGCGTTGAGTAGTATCCGGCGTTGAGTGCATCGCCCAGCGTGGGCGAGGGCTGCGCCGGTCCCTGAAACGCCAGCATGCGTTTGTTCCAAGCCTCACATGCCAGTTTGTCGGCCTGCCTGCGGGCCTCGGCCGCACGCTCGGCTGAGGCGCGTACAGAGGCTCCGTAGATGCTCTCTCGGGACTTCGTACCCATGCCCTGAAGCATCGCGCCCGGGCGTCGCCAGAGCAAGCCGCTAGGGGTTGTAGATTGACGTGGAAATGGGGCTACGGGCCCGAACTCCCAAAGAAGCAGCTCGGCCCCGGGGGTAAAGGCCACCCAGACAAGTGACGCAACAAAGCTTGGCACCCTTAACATGTGTGATTGTACCAGCTGATCGCGGCGACAAGTCGTTACTAGGTTTGGCGCTAGCGTCGATTTGGGAAGAAGCGATGATCAGCGAGAAGTTTAACAAGAAGACTCTAGCCGCGACGGACTTGGCGCTAGAGCGGGCAATGAGCGCGCCGCAATGAGGTGGAGTGCAAGCGCTTCAAGGCCCGGCCGAGCCTAAACTTCCCAGGGTTCTTTCCGGACACGTGCTGATCCTCTGCCTCATCGCCTCGTCGGGCGCCAGCCTCTCGGCAGATTGCGCTGAGTAGCGGCATGTCCGTCCAGGAACCGCGGACGCCGAGCTACGTTTCGTCCCCATCAACATAGGGAGAACGTTATGCGTTCGGCTGTCCTGGTTCTGGCCATTTTGCTCGCCGAGACTTCACTATCTTTTGCACAGGGCCACATGGGTACCCCTCAAGAACAACAGGCTTGCCGGCGAGATGCGCAGCGCTTTTGCAGAAAGCAATTGGACAATGATTTTGCGGTACAACAATGCTTGCAGCAGAACAGGACCAAGCTGAGCAAAAGCTGCCAAAAAGTATTTGCCAGCCACGGGATGTGATATCTTCTTGCTCGGCTGGTCGCGCGATAATGCAGTTCGCTGCGTCGCAAAGAACGACCGGTCGCCGACCTGGGGATGCTATCGGGGCGTCGAGGCTGAAGGTACGCCGCAGTTTTCCTGAGGCCAGCCAGCGGTTTTAAAAGTAAAATGAAGCGGCAAGGGCGGGAATTGTCGGAACAAGCCTTGCTCGATCGTCTTGAATCCAACCGCCTTGGAAAACCGGAGTTCTGCGTAACATGGCTCCCCGCGCCAACTGGAAAGGCTTCCTGCGTCTGTCCCTCGTCACCTGTCCGGTCGCGCTGTACCCAGCCACATCGGAGAGCGAGAAGATCTCGTTCAACCAGCTCAATCGAAAGACCGGCCACCGCATCAGGTACCTGAAAGTCGACGCCGACACCGGCGAGGAGGTCGCCAACGAGGACATCGTCAAGGGCTACATGCTCGACAAGGAGACCTTCGTCGAAGTGTCGAAGGAAGAACTCGAGGAGGTCGCGTTAGAATCCACCCGCACCATTGATATCGACGAGTTCGTCGACCGCGAGGAGATCGACCCGCGCTACTTGATCCGCCCTTACTATCTCCGACCAGATGGCAAGGTCGGTCACGACGCCTTCGCCGTGATCCGCGAGACCATCCGCGAAATGAATAAGGTCGCAATTGGGCGGGTGGTTCTGACCAACCGCGAGCACATCATCGCGCTGGAGCCGATGGACAAAGGTCTCGTTGGGACGCTGCTGCGCTATCCCTACGAAGTGCGTTCGGAGGACGAGTATTTCGACGAGATCCAGGACGTGAAAGTCACGAAGGACATGCTCGATCTCGCCAAGCACATCGTGAACCAGAAGTCGGGCCGTTTCGAGCCCGACAAGTTCGAGGACCAGTACGAAAAGACGTTGATCAACCTTATCAACGAAAAGCGCGCCGGCAAGCCGATCACGCCCAAGGAGCGGCCGCGCGGAGAGAACGTTGTCGATCTGATGGAGGCCCTGCGGCGGAGCGTCGGCAAAGAAGCGGAGCCGGCGAAGGCTGCCAAGCCGGCCAAGAAGCCGCGAAAGGCGACGGCCGGCCAGAAGGAAATGCTGATGCCAATCCAAGGCAAGAAACAGGCGAAGGAGACGGCTGCGAAGAAGCCGACGAGCAGGCAACAGCGAAAGTTGGCCTGACGCCAGAGGAGGAGAGC
>NZ_JBVBEF010000150.1:0-12107 GCF_055456055.1 Bradyrhizobium sp. LeoB3 | reverse complement strand
ACCGCCAAAAATTACTTTGCCGTCGTCACTATTGCCGCAACTCTGCTTTGGTTGCGGTAACTGTCCACACGACCTAGGCAATGTCGTCTCGTGCTTTATATCGGATGGCAGGGAAAGTCATGCTAACCTGATCGCCATGATGAGGATCGATAAACCGCCCGTTCCCCTGATCGTCCCCAACCCGGACGACCCGCGCCTGACGGAGCGCGTGACCGGGACAGACCAGACCGGCGCCAGCGTCGAGATCAAGGTGCCGATGGAGCGCCCGCTGACGCTATACCTGAACGCGCAGGAGATCGTCACCATGATGACGATCGGCGACTACCCCGAATATCTCGCGCTCGGCTATCTCCTCAACCAGAACATGCTCAAATACGACGACGTCGTCACCGAGGTCGAATATCACGACGATCTGCAGGTGGTGGTCGTGCGCACCGAGCATCATACCAATTTCGAGCAGAAGCTGAAGAAGCGCACCCAGACCTCGGGCTGCGCCCAGGGCACGGCTTTCGGCGATCTCCTGGAGGCGGTCGAGAGCGTGGCGCTGCCGAAGGCGGAATTGCGCACCTCCTGGCTCTACCAGATGACGCATGCGATCAACACCATGCCCTCGCTCTATCTCGAAGCCGGCGCGATCCATGGCTGCGTCTTGTGCAAGGAGGGCACGCCGATCTGCTACACCGAGGATGTCGGCCGGCACAATGCCGTCGACAAGATCGCAGGCTGGATCTATCGCCACGGCGTCGACCCCGGCGACAAGATCCTCTACACCACGGGGCGGCTGACCTCGGAGATGGTGATCAAGACGGTGCGGATGGGCATTCCAATTCTGGTGTCACGCTCGGGCTTCACCGCCTGGGGCGTCGAACTCGCGCGGCAGGTCGGCCTGACACTGATCGGACGCACGCGCGGCAAGCGTTTCATCGCGCTGTCAGGCCAGGAGCGCATCGTGTTCGACCAGAACCTCGACTATGTCGAGGAAGAATCCGCCAAGCACAAGCGCAAGGGCGAAGCGCGTGACGACTAGCATTCCAGGCGTCCTGTTGGCCGGCGGCCTCTCGCGGCGGATGGGCGGCGGCGACAAGCCGATGCGCACGATCGGCGGCCGCACCATTTTGGAGCGCGTCATCGAACGGCTGGCGCCGCAATGCGACGGCCTCATCCTCAACGCCAATGGCGATCCCGCCCGCTTCGCCGCGTTCGGATTGCCCGTCATCGCCGACAGCGTCGCCGATTTCCCAGGGCCCCTCGCCGGCATCCTGGCGGCGCTGGACTGGATGGCGGCAAACCGGCCCGGTGTATCGCTGATCCTGAGCGCCGCCGGCGACTGCCCGTTCTTGCCGCGCGACCTGGTCTCGCGCCTGCACGACGCGCTGGTGAAGGAGAACGCGCAACTCGCCGTAGCGGCCTCGGGCGACCAAACGCATCCGGTGATCGGACTATGGAGCGTGTCGCTGCGCGACGAACTCCGCCACGCCCTTGTCGTCGAGGACGTCAGGAAGATCGACCGCTGGACCGCCCGCTACAGGCTCGCCACCGTGAGCTGGCCGACCGAGCCGCTCGACCCCTTCTTCAACGCGAACACGGTCGAGGATATCGCCGGGGCCGAACGGCTCGCGGCAGTGGATGCGGCACACGACTGACACTGCTGTCATTCCGGGGCGCGCCTCTTGGCGCGAGCTCTGATGTGCAATTGCACATCAGAGAATCCATCGGGCCGCATGAGCTGGTGGTGAAATGGATTCCGGGCTCGATGCTATCGCATCGCCCCGGAATGACGGAGGCATTTCCGCGACCGCCCTCCACCCGCTCATTCCCGTCTGATCTGCTGCTCGAGGCGCAGTGTCCGTTCGCGCAAGGAATCGTAGATCGGTGGATTGTGCAGCAGCGGGGGCAGCAGCATCGCTACGAAGCAGGCGCCGAGCATCGGCAGCAGCATCGTCACGTTGCCCGTCATCTCAGCGACGAGAACGATGCCGGTCACCGGCGCCCGTACCACGCCCGCGAAGAAGGCGGCCATGCCCACTAGCGCAAATGCATGCGGCTCGATCGCGAGTTCCGGAAATACAAGGCGGCAGGCTGCTCCGAACAGCAGCCCCGACTGGGCTCCCAGCACCAGCAGAGGGGCGAAGAGTCCGCCGGGAGTGCCGGCAGCGTATGATAAAGCACCGAGAGCGAACCGGATCAGGAATGCGGAGGCGACGATCGCAAGACTATCCTGGCCGATCAGCGTGCGCTGCGTGATCTGATCTCCGCCCCCGACCAGCTCGGGCGCAAACCAGGCCAATATGCCGACGCTTGCGCCGATCAATCCGGCTCGGAGCTCGATCGGCAGCCGCGCGAACCGGTCGCTAGCTGCGATGAACGCAAGCAGCGTGCGATTGTACGCAACGGCGAGCAGGCCCGCGACGGCCCCCAGCGCAAGGAACAGCGGCGCGGATACCGCGCTCGGAGTGTTCAGCGGAACGATCTGGAAATCGGGCGCGTCGCCGATAAACAGCCTTGCAACCGGGATCGCCGTTGCCAGCGTGGCGAGGGCCGCGACAGCGACACGGCGCTCAAATCGGTGCATCAGCTCCTCGAGTATGAAGGCGAGCCCAGCGATCGGCGCATTGAAGGCCGTCGCGAGGCCAGCGCCGGCACCCGCGGCCAGCAGTACGCGTGCGTCCGCCCAGCAGAGCCGGCAGATGCGCGCGGTGAACACCGCGATGCCGGCGCCCATCTGCACGGTCGGCCCCTCGCGGCCTAGCGCCAGGCCGGAGCCGATTGCCAGGATACCGCCGATGAATTTCACCGGCACCAAGCCAAACGGAGCCGGCGGGACCTGCCCGTGCAGGACGGCTTCCACATGCGGAATACCGCTGCCCGACGCGTGCGGCGAGAACCGCCGCACCATCCACGCCGCGAGCAAGGTGGCACCAGCGCATGCGCCCACGACAATCAGGAATCCCAAGACGCCGTGGCCATGCGCCCAGGCGATTACCGCATCGCGCAAGCGATCGGCCTGCTCGAGCAAGAGGCGGAAGTTCGCCCCGACACATCCGGTGACGGCCCCAACGACGAGGGCCGCCGCTACGAGGCCCAGCAGGCTGCGACCTTCGTCTGCGACTAATCGCTCATCGTCGGGCTTATGGTCCACGGTTGCGCCGAACTTTCGATGTGTTTCAGGGAACGAGTTTGGCCGAAATCGCCGGCGAATGGGAATCGGCAAGAGCGAATTTCCGGTCAGGGAAATTTGTTCAACGATTTCAATCTGATTTGCCCTGTCCACTCACGCCGCGAAAAACATTCTGCTTTCGCCGTCGGGCAAATCAGTGATTTAACTCCGCGCGTCTCACCCGAATGAGGGGCGGGTCGCGATCGTCACGAACGTTGCGGTGAGATGCGGTGGACGCGGGTGTTGCGATAGACGAACGCAACTATCCGTGGACGGCGAAGTCGTGTGGTTCTGGCGCCCCGACGCTGGCGCTAAGCTCGCGAGCAGCAAGAGCTGCCGCGGGTGACGGTGGCAAAAAAGCCCGGTCACCGGGGAGAGCGCGAAGGAAACCGTAACACCATCGCGCAGGGAAAGCCGGAATGCTTCGGTTGAACCTGTGGTCCTACCCCCGTGCTTTTTGTTGCACGGGACCCACGGGTGCAACCGGCACCCGGCTTTCCCTGCGCCCTCTGTATTCGAGGAGGGTGGAACGAGACGCAAAGCTCGGGCAATACATGCCGCGAGAATGCGGACTCACGTTCTTCCTCACACTCCATCGTCATGCCCGCGAAGGCGGGCATCCAATAACCGGCGGCCTCTCGGCTCAAGCTCAGGCGCCTCTGGAATACTCGATCGTCCGCCGGAGCCTGTCATCGAGCGGCGCTTTGCGCCGACCCGGTGGCGGACGATGACAGCGGAGAAGCTGTTTGAAATTTGAATCAGAACCTCTCCTCCGTCGTCCTGGCGAAGGCCAGGACCCATAACCACAAGCCTTTGTAATGTGCTCCGCTGCAACTGCTTGCTCGCTCCACAACAATTCCCTGTGGTTATGGGTCCCCGCCTTCGCGGGGACGACGTCGGTGCGAGGCGTGAGAGCACCCTACGCGACTACGCCGGGCGGAAACCCGCCTGCTCTAACGCCGCGCGGCTTTCGTCCGAGGCGAGCGCCTCCAGAAAAGCCTGCACCGCCGGGCGATGCTTGCGCGCTGTCACCAGCGCGAAGTCGTAATGCTCCTCCGCCAGCGGAATGAACCCGAGTCCGGACGCGCGCGCGACCGGTGCGATGGTCATGCCCCAATCGGCGCGATGCTGGGCGACAGCGGCGGCGACCGCATTGTGCGAGCGCGGCTGGTTCCAGTAGCCGTCGGGCCTGATACCGCCAAGCAGGCGATCGATCAGGATGCGCGTGCCGGCGCCCTGGTTGCGGTTGACCATGATGCAGGCGGAATCGGAGAGCGCGGCGCGCACCGCATCTTGCGCCGACAGGCCTTCGAAACGCTCGTCGCCCTTGCGGAACACGATGCCCTGCATCCGCCGCCAGCCCGGCACGAGCTCAAGCCCTTCGGCGAGATAGGGCGTGTTGTAGGTCTCGCTCTTCTCATCGAACAGATGGATCGGCGCGAAATCGCATTCGCCGCGCTTGGCCGCCGCCAGCCCGCCGAGGCTGCCGACCGCGATCGAGCGCACCGACAGCCCGGCGCGCGCCAGCGGCGCGGTGACGAGATCGAGCCCGGTGCAATGGCTGCCGACAATGACCAGGTCAGGCACGCGCACATGCGGCGTGAACAGCGTCACCTCAGCCTCGGTGCCGGCAGGCATCTGGTCGGCCAGCGCATCGATCTTCAGGAAGCCGTCGGCCTGCGCGAACGAGGTGATCGCGCCGGAGCCCTTGCCGGAGGGATAGGCGATCAGCCCTTCCGTACCTTCGACCAGCGACACCATGACGAACTCGGTGCGGCCGAGTTCGGAGGCGATCCGCACCGGCACCTTTGCCATCACCTTCGCATCCGAGCGCGGCGGCAGGCCCGCCATCCGCCGCAGCACCGGCACGATCATGTCGTGGAAGGTGAACATCGCCGAGGTCGGAAAGCCCGGCAGGATCACCACCGGCTTGCCGTCGCACACCGCAAGGCACAGCGGCTTGCCCGGCTTCAGCGCCACGCCATGCGCAATGATGCCGGGCTTGCCGAGCCGCGCGATGATACGATGGGAGACATCGCCCGCGCCTTTCGAGGTGCCGCCCGAGAGCACCAGCATGTCGCTCTCGGCAAGCGCCTTGCGCATCGCGGCTTCAAGCTGCGCCTCGTCGTCGGCGATGGCGCCGACGAAAACGGCATCGCCGCCATTCTCGGAGATCGCCGCGGTGACGATGGCGCCATTGGTGTCGTAGATCGCGGCCGGGCGCAGCGGCTGGCCCGGCCGCACCAACTCGTCACCAGTCGACAGGATGGCAACGCGCGGCCGCCGCGCCACGCCAACCTCCGCGATGCCGCAGGCCGCGAGCATGCCGATCTCGCGCGAGCCGATGATGGTGCCGGCGCGCAGCAGCGTTTCACCGCGCGCGATGTCGGAGCCCGCGTAGGACACGAATTGTCCGGGAGACGCGGCGCGGCGGATCTCGATCGCGCGCTGACCCGCGGGCTGCGTGTGCTCGACCATCACGATCGCGTCCGCCCCGCGCGGAACGGGTCCGCCCGTCGCGATCGAGGTCGCGGTATCAGACAGCACCGGCCGCGCCGGCGCTGTGCCGCAGGCGATGATCTCGTCATTCAGCACGAGGCGAACCGGCGTGGCCTCGCTCGCTCGCGCAAGGTCGGCGGAGCGCACCGCAAAGCCGTCGACATTGGAGCGGTCGAACGGCGGCACGTCGATCGGCGCGACGACGTCGTCCGCCAGCGCGCAGCCGAGCGCCTGCGCAAGCGGTCGTGTTTCGCTGGGGACCGGCCGCGGAAACAGCGCCGCTTCGAACCGCGCCAGCGCCTCCTCGCGCGACAGGATGGTCAGGAACTGGTCCTGCTCGACACTGTCGCGGCCCTTCGCAGAGCTATTGGTCATGTCGGAACTCATTCCCTCAACATATAGGCATCGATCGGCATGCCCGCAGCAAATCCTTCGGAACCGCCGGGCACGACCAGAAACGCCTCCGCGCGCGCGATCGCATCGAGCGAAAGTTCGCCGACGGCGAGCGGTGTCCAGGCATCGCGCTGCCGCTCCAGCAGCACGAACTCGGCGATGCCGACGAGCGATGCGATCTTGCGCGACAGCGGCAGCGACAATGCCTTCCGCGGCTGCCGTCCGGTCAGCCGATCGAGCACCGGCAGCGCCAGCGCCCACCACGCCGCAAACGCCTGGTCCGGCGCGCCGGGCAGTGCGACGACCGGCGTTGTGCCGATGCGGCCGACGGCGGCAGTGCGGCCAGGCTGGAGGGCAATGCCATGAGCGATGATTTCGCCACGCGCAGCGAGCGCGCTCACCGCCGCATCGGTGCGGCCGACGCCACTGCCGCCGATGGTGACCAGGAGATCGCAGGCCGCATCTTCAAACGCGGCGACGATCGATCCGACATCGCGCGCCGCAGCCTCGCGGCTGACGACCTCGGCGCCGGTGGAACGTGCGCTCTCCGCAATCAGCCTAGCGGTCGCGGTGGCACCGGGAATATTGACGATGTGCAATCGCGGCCGTCGCACCTTGAGATGCTCGATCCCCGCTGTGCGCGCGATCAGCAGATCACGCGGGAGCACGCGCCGGCCCGCCTCGGCAACGAGAGTCCCTTCCGCAATGTCCTCGCCCTTGCGCCTGACGCCCTGCCCCGGGGTCGCCTCGGCAACCACCTGCGCGATCGGGCCGGCCGCCTCGACAAGGTCGGCATCGAGCACACAATCACTGGCCTCGGGCATGACATCACCGGCTTCGACCCAGATGGGCGGCGCAGCCAGTGGCAACGGGGAATATGAGGAGGCACCGACCAGCTCGTTGGCGCGCAGCGCCCAGCCATCAGTGGCGGCAACATCGTGCGGCGGGTGCGCCGGAAGCGGCGGCATCTCGGCCGCAATGCAGCGCAGCGCGTCCGCAAGCGGCAATTCGATCGGCTGCACCGGCTCGAGCGCGCGCAACAGGGCGCTGAGCGCGGTTTGCAGCGGCGTAAGCGAAGCCGGCAGTCGCTGGGTCGTAACCATGGCCGGCCTGTCTACTGTATCAGGCGCGAAATAAACAGGTGCCGCCGAATGTTCCTGCTCCGAAAGGACGCGTTGACGCCGACCCCGAACCGGTTGCAAAAGAAACCAATTCAGCCGGGCCTACGTCCCGGAACAAGCAATAACGGCCTACGTGCCGGTCCAGGGAGAGAGACAAGGATGTTCGGTAAACCATTTTCCGTGCTCGCCACGCTGGCCGGCGCCATGTTGGCTTCAACGGCGGCACTGGCGCAAATCTCCGACGAGGTCGTCAAGATCGGCGTGCTCACCGACATGAACGGGCCGGCGTCGACGCCGACGGGACAGGGCTCGGTCACGGCGGCGCAGATGGCGATCGACGATTTCGGCGGCAAGGTGCTGGGCAAGCCCATCTCAGTGATCGTCGGCGATCATCAGCTCAAGGCCGATATCGGCGCCAGCATCGCGCGGCGCTGGTATGACGTCGATCAGGTGGATTTGATCGTCGACGTGCCGGTCTCCGCAGTCGGGCTCGCCGTGCAGAACGTTGCCAATGAGCGGAAGCGGCTGTTCATCACGCACTCGACGGGAGCGACCGATTTCCACGGCAAGTTCTGCTCGCCCTACGCCATGCAGTGGGTGTTCGACACCAGGGCTCTCGCAGTCGGCACCGCGCACGAGGTGGTGAAGCGCGGCGGCGACAGCTGGTTCTTCATCACCGACGACTATGCATTCGGACACTCGCTCGAAAAGGACGCAGCGAGCGTCGTCACCAAGACCGGCGGCAAGGTGCTGGGCTCGGTGCGGCCGCCGTTTGCGACGCCGGATTTGTCGTCCTTCGTGCTGCAGGCGCAGGCCTCGAAAGCCAAGATCATCGGGATTGCCGGCGGGCCGCCCAACAACATGAACGAGATCAAGACCGCTGGCGAGTTCGGCGTGTTCAAGGGCGGCCAGCAGATGGCGGCGCTGCTGGCGCTGATCACCGACATCCATTCGTTGGGGCTGCCGACCGCGCAAGGCCTGTTGCTGACGACGTCGTTCTACTGGGACATGGATGACAAGACCCGCGAATGGTCAAAGCGCTATTTCGCCAAGCTGGGCCGGATGCCGACGATGTGGCAGGCCGGCGTCTATTCCTCCGTGATCCATTACCTGAACGCGATCAAGGAGACCGGCACCGACGATCCCCTGAAGGTCGCGGCCAAGATGCGCGAAAAGCCGATCGAGGATTTCTTCGCCCGCAATGGCAAGCTGCGCGAGGACAACCTGATGGTCCACGACCTCTGGCTCGTGCAGGTGAAGTCGCCGGAGGAATCGAAATATCCGTGGGACTACTACAAGATCCTCACCAAGATTTCCGGCGAAGACGCGTTTGGTCCACCGGACCCCGCGTGTGGATTGGTGAAGAAATGAACTCCACCGTCGTCCCCGCGAACGCGGGGACCCATAACCACAGGCAGCTGTCATGTCGCAAACAAGCGGTTGCAGCGGAGCACACCACTAACGCCGGTGGTTATGGGTCCCGGGTCAGCGCTTCGCTTGCCCGGGACGACAGGCTACTTCGCGACTCCGATTTCGCGCAAAAACCTGAGCACACCCGGATGAATCAGCTCGACATTCGGCGCCGCCGCCACCGTGTTCGCCGCGTTCGTCTCGCAGGCCTGTGCCAGCTTCCTGCAGAACTCGCCTTCGATCCCGTGCAGCGTCTTCGCCAGCCGATAGGCGACCTCGTCGGGCAAGGTTTCGCGCACGAGGATGAAGCTCCACGAGCCGACGGAGGCGATCGCTTCCGTCTGCTTCGGGTAACTGTTCGGTGGGATCGTCAGCGGCTTCAGGAAAGTGTGCTTGGCGCGGATGCGCGCGATCTCTTCCGCGCTCGGCGCGATGAAGCGCGCGCCGGTGGGACTTTCCGCCATCGCGGCAAAGCCCGGCCAGCCGACACCAGCGCCCCAGAGCGCCGCGGCGCGGCCATCCTGCACCATGGCTGGCCCGTCGCCGGCGCGATCGAGATAGATCGACTTGAAGTCCTCGTCCTGCTTCAGCCCAATGCCGTCGAGGATGTAGCGCGACAGGATCGGCAGACCCGAGCCCTTGGCGCCGAAGGCGACCGGCTGACCAACGAGGTCACGGATCGTCCGGTATGGGCTGTCGGCCCGCACCACGAACATGCCGGGGCTCGAATACATCGCGGTCAGGATCTTGAGCTTGGTCGCGGGACGGCCGATGCCCATGAAGGCTTCATAGGCGGGCTCTCCGGCCACGGTCGCGATATCGAGCTGGCCGGCTTCGAGCAGCGGGATGTTCTCGTTCGAGCCCTTGGTATTGCGCGGCTCGATCGAGAGGCTCGGATCTGCCGCATTCATGGCGTCGGCAAAGGCATTGCCATAGAGCGGGAAACCGCCGCCCGGCGTCGCTGTCCCCAGGGTGATCGTGGTCTTGGAAATGGCCTTGCCTCCCTCCTGTGCGGCCGCGCCGCCGGTGAGCAGAATAGCGGCGCAAACCATCAACGCGATTTTCATTCGGCGGCCTCCCAACATCTTCGGCGCGAGATTGATCGATCTTTGTGCTGCAGAGGTTGTAGGCAAGCTTGGAATTTTATGAAAGCATGGCCGCAACGGTAACAAGAAAATGACGAGGAAACATAATGCTTCGCTTTTTGCGTGCGACGTCCCTTGGTTTGATTTGCCTCTTGAGCCTTGCCGTCCCCTGCTCCGCCGCCGACTATCCAAACCGCCCGGTGCGCTGGCTGATCGGATTTGCCGCCGGCGGGCCTGTCGACATCGTCGCCCGCATCATGAGCCAGTGGCTGTCCGATCATCTCGGCCAGCAATTCGTGGTCGAGAACCGCACCGGCTCGGGCGGCAACATCGCGGCCGCCGCCGCGATCAATTCGCCGGCGGACGGCTATACGCTGCTGTTCGTCGCGCCCAATAACGCGATCAGCACCTCGCTCTACAAGAAGCTGCCCTATGATTTCCTGCGCGACACCACCCCGGTCGCCAGCATCATGCAGCTCACCAACATGCTGGTGATCTCCAACGCGATGCCGGTGAAAACCGTCCAGGAGTTCATCGATTACTGCAAGGCCAATCCGGGCAAGGTCTCCTATGCTTCGTCGGGCAACGGCACCTCGGTGCACATGTCGGCGGAATTGTTCAAGGCGATGACCAAATGCGAGATGCAGCACGTGCCCTATCGCGGCTCGGCGATCGCCTTTCCGGATATCATCTCCAACAAGGTGCAGTTGATCTTCGACAACCTGCCGTCGGCGCTGGAGCAGGCGCGCGGCGGCAATGTCCGCGCGCTCGGCGTCACCTCACCAAAGCGCTGGCCGAGCGTGCCCGATGTTCCCGCCATCGCTGAAACCGTACCAGGCTTCGAATCGGTCGGGTTTTACGGCATCTCGGCGCCGAAAGGTACGCCGCCGGAGGTCATCGAGATCCTCAACAAGGCGGTCGGCGAAGCGCTGAAGGATCCCAAGCTCGTCGCCCGCCTGGCCGAGGTCGGCGGCATCCCCAAACCGATGGCGCCGGCCGAATTCGGCAAGCTGGTCGCCGACGAAACCGAGAAATGGCGGAAAGTCGTGGAATTCGCCGGGGTTTCCGTGGACTAGAGCCGGCGGGATTGCCCGATCGCCCCTCACCCTGTAAACGGACCCGGCACCGTTGCCGGCCCACGGATTGTGGCGGCTCGCGGCGGGGCCTGTAGCTCAATGGTTAGAGCCGGCCGCTCATAACGGTCTGGTTGCAGGTTCGAGTCCTGCCGGGCCCACCAGGGATTACAGGCGCTTACGACGTGCCTGCCGCCTAACGATTCGGTACCGCCACAGTTACCGCCACAGAAACGATTGCCGTTTCGTTCGCGTAATAGTCTCAAGAAAGCAAGTTTGATCCAGGCCAGAGCCGCCTTCGCCGGCAAGACGCATGCCAGGCGCTCGTCTCCGTTCTGCTGAGAGCCAGTCGGCAAATAGGGTGGAGGAACCGAACGCTCGGTCCGTAACGAAGACACACGGCGCTTACTGTCCAGACGGGCCGGCACCCGAACTCTCGCGCATCGCTGGAGTAGTCCGCCGAATAGACAGCCCTCGCCCGCGCCGCTCGGATCGCGCAACCTTGTCGTCTTCTGCGATCACTGGCGCAGCGGTCAGTAGTGCGGCTAGAGCGATGAAGAAACTGCGGTGCTGCATCATGGGGCCGGATATGACAGTATCTGACTCAGGAAGCGCGACGATCGCCCTGTTATCAGCAACGGACCTTCAAACTAGCAAAGCCTATGTCGATCTTGGGCCCAGGCTGTGTGAAAACGCTCTGTTTGCCGTGATTCGCGCGATAAGATTCCCTGCGTTTGCGGGGGCATCTAATGAAGCGCTTTGTTGAAGGGGTGAACCGCGGACAGAGCACGTTGTTCCCTGCACTGTTCGACGACTACGTGGCCGAGGACAATCCGGTACGTGCGGTTGATGTGTTCGTCGACGGGCTCGATCTGGCCAAGCTCGGCTTCGTTGGCGTCCAGCCGCTCGACACGGGGCGACCCGGCTACCATCCCGGCATGATGCTCAAGCTCTACATCTACGGCTACCTCAATCGCGTGCCGTCGAGCCGACGCCTGGAGCGGGAATGCCAGCGCAATATCGAGATGATCTGGCTGACCGGGCAGTTGGCGCCGGACTTCAAGACCATCGCGGATTTCCGCAAGGACAATGGCAAGGCCGTTCGTGAGGTCTGCCGCGAGTTCGTCGCGCTGTGCCGCAAGCTTGACCTGCTTGTTGCAGCGAGCGTCGCCATCGATGGATCGAAGTTCAAGGCCGTCAATGCGCGGGACAAGAACTTCACCGAGGCGAAGATGAAGCGGCGCCTGGAGCGGATCGACGAGAGCATCGCCCGTTATCTCTCACAGCTCGATACCGCCGATCGGCACGGCGATGCAGTGCCAGAGGCGAAAGTTGCGAGGTTGAAGGGCAAGATCGAGAAGCTCAAGGA
>NZ_JBVBEF010000149.1:0-12594 GCF_055456055.1 Bradyrhizobium sp. LeoB3 | reverse complement strand
GCAGCGCGCCACCCATAGCGCCGTAGCAAGCGCGGCTTGCTTGGAGGGCAGACCGCGGCCCGTTACCCCATCTACAAGATCGTTGCAATGTTACTGCAATCCCAACTGCCCGGCTTCCCAGCCGAGCATCGCCTGCTTGCGGGTGATGCCCCAATGATAGCCGGTCAGCGCGCCGCTTTTGCCGAGCGCGCGATGGCAGGGCACCACGAACGATACGGGGTTGCGGCCGACCGCGGCGCCGACGGCGCGCGAGGCCTTCGGGCTGTTGATCTTGCAGGCGATGTCGGAATACGACACTGCGCGTCCCATCGGGATCCTCAGCAATGTCTCCCACACCCGCACCTCGAAATCGGTGCCGATCAGGACCACGCGCAGCGGCTGGTCCGGCCGCCAGAGTTTCGTGTCGAAGACGCGCTGTGCAATCGGAGCGGTGCCCTCGGCGTCCTCCACATACGTCGCGTTCGGCCAGCGCCGGCGCAGGTCGGCAAATGCAGTTGCTTCGTCACCGGGATCGGCGAAAGCGAGACCGGCCAGACCGCGGCTGGTGGCGATCACGATCGCGGTTCCGAATGGCGAGGGGTGGAAGCCGTAGTGCAGCGTCATGCCGGCGCCGCCAATCTTCCATTCGCCGGGCGACATCGCTTCATGAGTGACGAAGAGATCGTGCAACCGGCCGGGGCCTGACAGTCCCGAATCGAGCGCGGCATCGAGCACGCTGGCGGAATCGCGGAGCAGGTTCTTGGCATGATCGAGGGTGAGCGCCTGCATGAACGCCTTTGGCGTGAGCCCGGCCCAGCGGCGGAACAGGTGATGCAACTCGTCCGGCGTCACACCGGCGGCGTCCGCCACCGCCTCGATGGTCGGCTGCGCGCGCCAACGCTCGGAGATGAAGGCAATCGCGCGCCGTACCGAATCGTAGTCGCGCTGCGCGGCACTCTGGAGGCCCGACTTGGCCAAACGCTGATCGTGGATGGCGAGTGTCATCATGGGTGCTGATTTAGGGCGCATGCGGCGCTTCAGCCACCCGTTTTCCGACAACCCTCAATGGATTGGATTGTAGATCGGCCCGCGCTTGGCGGCGTTCAGCGCGGCAATTAAGGCTTTGGCAAAACTAGCTTTTTCGTCTGGACCCAGGAAGCTGCCGATGTCGACCCGGCGTCCCCTGGAAACCAGATAGAGCCGCTCGATGCCGAACTCGGCGTCGACCTGCTGCTCGAACTGCACCCAGAGCGGATTGAGCACCCATTCCGCGATATGGCCGTGATGGTTGACCCGGCGCACCCGCAATTCCGATGGCGTCACTGTGATTTCCTCGCAGGCCTGGGCGGTCCGGAAATTGACGCGGAAGGCCCAGTAGATGACGAGCACGTCGAGGCCGAAGAAGCCGAACACCGGCCAGGCGCCCATCCACCAGAATACGGCGCCGGCCGCAAAACTGACCGTGCTGACGATGCTCATCAGCACGATGAAGCCGGTACGATTGAGCGAGCGGTGCGGCGTCAGCAGCGCCGAGAACAGCTCTGGTTCAAGCGTGGGGTCAAAGTCGTTGCTAGCAGTCATGGCGTACCAGTATATGGCCGATCATGGCCAAAATCATCCGCGCTCAACGCGCCAGGAAACCCACCGTTCGATCGTCGTCGAAAAAATCGGCAAAGAAGCCGGTGGCGAGGCCACCCGCTCGCGCGGCAAAGAAATCCCTTAAAGCCCAGAAGCCCTGGACTCCGGCCGAAGTGCGCGAAGCGTTCGAACGGTTCCGCAAGGCCAACCCGGAGCCGAAGGGGGAGCTTGAGCATCTCAATCCGTATACGCTGCTGGTTGCCGTCGTGCTGTCGGCGCAGGCGACCGATGCCGGCGTCAACAAGGCGACGCGGGCGCTCTTTGCCGTCGCCGACACGCCGCAGAAAATGCTCGCGCTCGGTGAGGAGAAGCTGCGCGACTATATCAGGACCATCGGTCTCTATCGCACCAAGGCCAAGAACGTCATCGCGCTATCCGAGAAGCTGATCTCGGATTTCGGCGGCCAGGTGCCGCGCACCCGCGCCGAGATCGAGTCGCTGCCCGGCGCTGGCCGCAAGACCGCCAATGTTGTGCTCAACATGGCTTATGGCGAACATACGCTGGCGGTCGATACCCACGTGTTCCGCGTCGCCAACCGCACCGGGCTTGCGCCGGGCAAGACGCCGCTCGACGTCGAGCTCGGACTGGAGAAAGTGATTCCCGCCGAGTTCATGCTGCATGCACATCACTGGCTTATCCTGCACGGCCGCTACACCTGTCTCGCGCGGAAACCGCGCTGCGAGGTATGCCTGATCAACGATCTTTGCCGGTGGCCGGAAAAGACGGTCTGAGCGATGATGGCCGCCCTCGGCCGGTCGCTGTCTCGGTAGTTGCGTGAGAAGGATGACCTGGGGAATGTACCTTGAGTGAGCAAAACCAAATCACCCCGGCACCCCTGAACAGGATTGCGCCGTCACCGGCTCCGGCGCCTACGGCTCCGCCGCCGAAGCCATCCGCCGCGCCGTCGAGCACGTTGGCGCGGCTGGCCATTCCCGTATTCGCCGTGCTTGCCGCCTTCGCCTTCATTGCGCTCGCCACGCTGCGCTGGGACGAATGGGTCGGCGCAGCCACGATCCAGACCACCAACGACGCCTATGTCCGCGCCGAGCTGACGCGCTTGAGCAGCCGCGTCTCCGGCGAGGTTTTGACCGTAGCGGTGAAAGATTTCCAGCACGTCAAGGCTGGCGATCTCCTGGTGCAGATCGATCCCGCCGATTACGAGGCCCAGGTTGCGCAGGCCGAAGCCGGCGTCGCCGCCGCGCAGGCCGCGCTCGACAATCTGAACAATCAGGTCGAACTGCAATACGCGACGATCGCGCAGGCCGAGGCCGCGCAAGTCTCCGCGGCGGCGCTGGAGGTCGAGGCGCGCCAGGAGCAGGAGCGCCAGCAATCGCTGTCGCAAACCGACGCAGGCACGCGGCAGAGGCTCGAACAGGCGACCGCCGCCTATGCAAAGGCACAGGCCGATGTGCGCGCGAGCCGCGCCGTGGTTGCCGCGCAGCGCCATCAGCTCGAGGTGTTGCAGGGTACCAAGAAGCAGCGCGCCGCCGATCTCGATGCTGCCAAGGCGCAGCTCGCCGCTGCGAAGCTCAAGCTCGGCTACACCAAAATCGTGGCGCCGTTCGACGGCGTCGTCGGGGAACGCCAAGTGCAGCCGGGCGACTACGTCAATATCGGCACCAACCTGATCAATGTCGTGCCGCTGCCAAATGTCTATGTGATCGCCAACTACAAGGAAACCCAGCTCACACGGGTGCGGCCGGGCCAACCCGTCGAGATCACCGTCGACAGTTTCCCGCGTGATAGATTGCGCGGTCGCGTCGAGCGCATTGCGCCGGCCAGCGGCTCGCAATTCGCGCTATTGCCGCCGGATAACGCCACCGGCAATTTCACCAAGGTCGTGCAGCGCATCCCGGTCCGTATCCGGTTCGACGAAAATCAGCCGCTGCTCTCGCGCCTGTTGCCTGGCATGTCGGTGATCACCAGCATCAACACTGCCGATGCGGGGACGAATGGCGGCAAATGACGACGCCGGCCGTGGACCGGTCTCGCAGGGCGGCATCGCGCGGCAGCCGCTGTTTGCGGTGGCTGCGGTGCTGCTCGGCGCGTTCCTCGCCAATGTCGACAGCCGGCTGACCACGGTTGGCCTGCCGGACCTGCGCGGCGCATTCTCACTCGGTTTCGACGAGGGCGCCTGGATTTCGACCGCAGGAATCGGTTCGCAAATCTTCATCGCGCCGGCGGTCGCCTGGCTCGCCACCGTGTTCGGCTTGCGCCGCGTGTTGGGCATCCCGAGCCTCGCCTATGCCGGGGTGTCGCTGGTCATCCCATTCGTCGACCATTACCCGACGCTGATCGGGCTCAGCATCGTGCATGGCCTGTTGCTCGGCACCTTCGTGCCGGCGACGCTGATGATCGTGTTCCGGAATCTACCGATCCGCTGGTGGATTCCGGCGATATCGATCTACGCGATCCGGGTCGGCTTCGCACTGGATACCTCGACCTCGCTGGTCGGCTTCTATGTCGATCATCTCGGCTGGCAGTGGGTGTACTGGCAGGGCGTCGTCATCGCGCCGCTGATGGCCTTGATGGTCTATCTCGGCACGCCCAGCGAACCCGTCAACAAGGATCTGCTTCGCGATGCGGATTGGGGTGGCATGCTCCTGCTCGGCAGCTCGGTGTCGATGATCTATGCCGGTCTCGATCAGGGCAATCGGCTCGACTGGCTCGAATCCGGCACGGTGATGGCACTGTTGCTTGGCGGCGCGGCGCTGTTCGTCGTCTTCGTGATCAATGAGACAATGGTGCGGCAGCCTTGGGCGCATGTGAACGTGCTGTTCTCGCGCAACGTCGGGCTCTCGCTGCTCGTCATCCTGCTCTACACCCTCACCAGTCTGTCCAATTCATCGCTGGTGCCGAACTTCCTCGGCACGATCGCGCTGATGCGGCCGGAGCAGAGCGGCGTTTTGCTCTTGACCTACGGTGCGCTGCCGATGTTCGTGCTGGTGCCGATCTCGATCTATCTGCTCAGGCATTTCGATCCGCGCACGGTTGTTGTTCTGGGATTTTCGGCATTCGCGGCCGCCAATCTCTGGGGCACGCAATTGACCCACGATTGGGCGCGGGGGGATTTTGCCGGCATCGTTCTCCTGCAATCGATCGGGCAGTCGCTGACGTTATTGCCGGTCATCATCATGGCGCTGGCCAATTCCGACCCGAGCCGCGCCACGGCGTTCGCCGCCTATATCCAGATCATGCGGCTTGGCGGCGCCGAGATCGGCGTGGCGCTGATGGGCACCTGGCTGCGCGTCCGCGAGCAGATCCACTCCAACTATATCGGGCAACACGTCGCCAATGGCGATGTCAATGTCGTGCGCATGCTCAAGCAGCTCGCCGACGAATTCGCGGCACACGGCGTCGGCCTCGCCCAGGCGCGGGCGGTGGGAACGCTGGCGGCGCTGGTGCAGCGCGAGGCCAACGTGCTCGCTTATATCGACGGTTTCTGGCTGTGCTTCTGGCTGGCGATGACTGCGCTGTTCTTCGTCGCCCTGATTACCCGCGCGCCGCCGGGTCCGTTTACGCCTGAGCCGTTCGGCTTTGCCAAGATGGTGATGCGCAAGTGCGGAATGTCGGTGGCCTGATCGTCGACTGCTAGCGCATCGATATTCCCTGCCGCCGCGGCTCGAGCAATTCCGGCCTCGGGCCTGACAGGCGCTTGTGCATGTGGACCATGAAGGCCATGCCGAACAGCGGCGTCGCCAGGTTGACGATCGGAATCGACACGAAGGCGGCGATGATCAGGCCGGCGGTGAATATGGTCGCCGCATTGTCGCGGCGCATCGCCTTGGCCTCAGCCGGCGGCCGGAACCGCATCGCCGCAAGCTCGAAATATTCGCGGCCCAAGAGCCAGGCGGTGGCGAAGAAGAAAATCAGGAAGCCGGCGCCGGCGAACAGCACGAAGGGCAGCGCGATCAGGTAGACCAGTATCGTCAGCAGCGCGGTCTTGATGCCCTCGGTCATGGCGAGGTTGAACGGCAGCGCGACGCCGGGCTGTTCGGCCGGATAATGTTCGCGCTCGACATGGTCGGCAACCTCGTCGACGAACAGGCTCGCCACCAGCGAGGTGATCGCAGGCATCAGGAAGATGCCGCCGAGCACCACGCCGAGGCCGGCGGCGATCGATACGATCCAGGAAAGCACGTGGAGCGTGGAGTGGAAGTTGGGGCCGAGCAGGCCTTCGGCCCAGACCTCGCCATAGTCGGCAAACCAGCTCAACAGCCGCTGCAATCCGATTGCGAGCACCGTCACCAATACCAGCGCCACGCCGACCGAGCGCCACAGGATCGAGCGCATCGGCGGCGACAGGATTTGCGTGAGCGCCTTGACGGCGGCATCCAACATCGTGGGTCTATCTCCAAAAAGCCCCTGCGACAGTTAGATATGACCGGCGGCTTCGGCAAGAGCCGGACCGCCGCCTTCAATCGTGCCGGTGCCCATGCTTGCGCGGCTTCTTGTCCGGTGCGGTCGGGATCATCACGACCCGGCCATAGCGCACGCCGCGTTCGGCGATGACGTGGTCGGCGAGATGGCGGACGTCGCCGGCGGCGCCTTTCAGCGCGGTCACTTCCATGCAGCTATCGTCGTCGAGATGGACGTGCAGCGTCGCCAGCGAGAGGTCGTGGTGACCATGGAAGTTCTGCACCAGCCGCTTTGAAAGGTCGCGTGCGGCGTGGTCGTAGACATACACCAGCGCGGCCACGCACTGCCCTGACTGCGCCGCGTCCTCCGCGCTCTGCTGCAATCCCGCGCGGGCGAGATCGCGGATGATCTCCGAGCGGTTCTGGTAGCCGCGCGTTTTTGCCGCGGCGTCGATCTCGTCGAGCAGATCGTCCTCGATGGTGATGGTGATCCGTTGCATCAGATATTTCCGATTGGCGCCGCGGGTGCGTCAGTATGATATTCTTGTTGTAACGTCATACTGAGCTTTGTTAGCCTCGCCGGGCTGGGTTGAAGTCGAACTGGTTGCCTGTCGGATTGTAGCAGGTTGCCATGCGGGGGCATGGGCATTGCGCAAACTTGTCGGGTGGGTTTTTCCCGCCGCCTCCCTTGTTGTTCTCACGTCGCCGGCGCAGGCACAAACGGCTGCCAGCCAGCCCGGCAATCAACTTCCTGCGGTCACGGTGACGTCGCCGCAGACGACGCCACCAAAGCGGATCAAGCGGGCCGAACAGTCGCACCGTCCGCGCAGCGGGCAAAGTCCTCACACAGCCCAATCGGCTCAGCCGGCATCGACGGCGGGCGGCATCGCCCTCGGTTCGGGACAAGTGGGTGCGGCTAATCTGCTGCCGACCGCCGCGAGCGAGATGCGCATCAGCGGCGAGGAGGTGAATGCGTTGCCGGTGTCGCGCGTCGGCGAGGTCCTGGAAGTGGTGCCCGGCTTGATCGTCACCCAGCATTCCGGCGAGGGCAAAGCCAACCAGTATTTCCTGCGCGGCTTCAATCTCGACCACGGCACCGATCTTGCGATCAAGGTCGACGGCATGCCCGTCAACATGCCGACCCATGGCCACGGCCAGGGCTATGCCGACATCAATTTCCTGATCCCGGAACTGATCAGTTCCGTCAACGTTCGCAAGGGGCCGTACTATGCGGACACTGGAGACTTCTCCTCCGCCGGCAGCGTCGGCATCGATTATGTCAACCGACTGCCGAAGAACATCGCACAGGTGACCTTCGGCAGTTTCGGCTATCAGCGCGCGCTGGCGGCGGGCTCCACGGCGGTCGGCGAGGGCACGCTGCTCGGTGCGATCGTGGCCAACAAATATGACGGCCCGTGGGACGTGCCGGACGATGTGCGCAAGGCGAGCGGCGTGCTGCGCTACAGCCAGGGCACCGCGACCGATGGGTTTACGCTGTCGGCGATGGCCTATTCCAACGGCTGGACGTCGACCGACCAGGTCGCGCAGCGCGCGATCGACCAGGGTTTGATCAACCGTTTCGGCTCGCTCGATCCGACCGACGGCGGCACCTCGAGCCGCTTCAGCCTGTCCGGCAATTGGGCGCAGTCGAGTGACTACGGCCAGACTCTCGCGAATGCCTATGTGATCCGTTCGTCGCTGCGACTGTTCAACAACTTCACCTATTTCCTCGACGATCCCATCAATGGCGATCAGTTCAGCCAGCTCGATCGCCGCACCGTCTATGGCTTCAATGCCTCCCATGCCTTCGATGCGCGCGTCGCCAGCATCGAGACCCAGACCCGTGTCGGCCTGCAGACCCGCGGCGACGATATCGAGGTCGGCCTGTTCAAGACCTTCCAGCGCGAGGCGCTCTCGACGGTGCGCCAGGACCGTGTGCAGGAAGGCAATGTCGGCCTGTGGGCCGACACCACCGCGCGCTGGACCGACTGGCTGCGCACCACGGTCGGCCTCCGCGAGGATTTCTTTGCGGGTCATGTCTTCAGCGACACGCCGCAAAATTCGGGCAATGCGCAGGCCGCTATGACCAGCCCGAAGGCCGGCATCGTACTGGGCCCGTGGTACAAGACCGAATTCTACGGCAATGCCGGTTATGGCCTGCATTCGAACGACATCCGCGGCGCGACGATCACTGTCGATCCCGCCGACAAGGTGACGCCGCTCGACCGCGTGCCGCTGCTGGTCCGCTCCAAGGGCGCCGAGGTCGGTATCCGTACCAAGGCGATCGAAGGCCTGACCAGCTCGCTCGCGGTGTTCGTGCTCGACTTCGATTCCGAACTCCTGTTCGTCGGCGATGCCGGCACCACCGAGGCGAGCCGTCCGAGTCGGCGCATCGGCATCGAGTGGACCAATCAGTACAGGCCGTTGCCGTGGATGCGCATCGACGTCGATCTCGCCTATACCCGTGCGCGCTTCACCGATTTCGATCCTGTCGGCAACTTCATTCCGGGCGCGCCGGCCTGGATCGCCAGCGGCGCCGTGACGTTCGGCCGCGAGACCGGCTGGTTTGGCGCCCTGACCGCGCGCTATTTCGGGCCGCGTCCGCTGATCGAGGATGACAGCGTGCGCTCGCAATCCTCGCTGATCTTCAACGCCCGGGCCGGCTATCAGTTCGACAATGGCATGCGGCTGCAGCTCGACGTGCTCAATCTCTTCAATGCCAATACCAACCAGATCGAATACTATTATCTGTCGCGCCTGCCGGGCGAACCGATCGAGGGCGTCGCAGATCGCCACATCCACCCGGCCGAACCGCTCGCGGTCCGCCTGACGCTGGCGGCGCGCTTCTAATCTAGGCCGCGAGCTCCGGCGTCTTCACTTCCGTATCCTCAGGCGCAGCCGGAATCGGCGTTTCCTGGTCAGTCGTTTCAGGAACAAGCGGCGGCGACTTTTCGTGAAACACACTGAATTCGCCCGCCACCTCCTCGAGCGGCTTCTGCTTGTCGGCCCAGTGCAGGGCAGTGTAGTCGAAGCCGTGCACGATGGTGGGTTTGACGACTTCGAAATAGGGCGAGATATCGAAGTCGCGCGGCATGTAGAGCGAGGAATCGCGGATGTGCAGGATCTCGCGCCGCGCCTTGCGGCTCGAGGTGCGGGTGATCTTGGGCAGGATCGGGTAGCGCACCGCATCGAAGGCCTGCGCGATCAGCGCCGAGCAGATGATCTTGGTGGGATCGCCGGAGCCGAAGGCGATCATCCGCCGCCGCCAGCGCTGCGGCACCGGCAGCGGGAACAGATAGCGCGCGAGGTCGACGATGTTCTTGGTGTCGTAGCCGAAGCCGATCCGGTTGATGGCGTAGCGGCACACCGTCTCGCGGTCCTCGTAGGAGAGGCCGACCGGGCGGCAGAGGCGGGTATGATAGGGGAAATATTTCGACAGCGGCGCAGCCGTCACGCCCTCGCCGATATTGGCCTCGATCAGCACATGCGGCTCGCCGTCAGGCTCGCAGGCGCCGTCGACCGGACCGACATAGAGCGCGGCGTGTGACCAGGTCGATTGCGTGAGGTATTTGATGATGCCGGAAATGCGGTTGTTGCCTTCGACCAGCAGGACATCGCCAGGCTGGATCACGCCGCGCAGATGCTCCGGATCGCTCGGCGTGAACGGCTCGTAGCCCGGGATCTCCTTCTGCAGGTAGCCCGCGATCACCTGGCCGATCGTGTCGAGCATGACGCCCATAAATGCTTCCCCCTGCGCGGCTTGCCCTTCCGCTTTTTGGTTCCTTATCATGGTCGCGAGCGGTTGCAATTTAGTTCATCGACGCAGCCGATCAATCATGATTGATTCACCATGATGGTTGCTGCGTCGCATGAGATGCGGCAAGGTTCGCGGGCTGTTCCCATTTGCGTCAAGCCTGCGGAAACCATGATATGACAATCACCCGCCGCAACTTCCTGTCGGCGTCCGCGGGCATTGCCGTTACTTCGCTTTCTGCCGGCCGCTCTGGAGCCGCGCCGCCGGCGCGCGATGCTGACATCGTGGTCATCGGCGCGGGCGCCGCCGGCATTGCTGCGGCGCGGCGCGTATTGGCGGCGGGCCGCAAGGTGATCGTGCTGGAAGCCTCAAGCCAGATCGGCGGCCGCTGCCAGACCGACAGCTCGACCTTCGAGGTTCCGTTCGATCGCGGCGCGCGCTGGGTGCACAATCCCGAGACCAATCCGATGCTCCGCCTCGCGCGGACCGCGGGGCTCGAGCTGCTGCCCGCGCCGTCGGGCGAGAAGATCCGGATCGGCCGCCGTAACGCACGTCCCGGCGAGACCGAGGAATTCCTAGCCGCGCTGGTGCGCGCCAATCGCGCGATCGATGATGCCGCGCGCCGAAGCGATGTGTCCTGTGCCTCGGTGCTGCCAAAGGAGCTTGGCGATTGGGCCGGCACGGCGGAGTTCGTGCTCGGCGCCAGTTTCACCGGCAAGGACCTCAAGGAGGTCTCGGTCGTCGACAAGGCGCGGGCGCAGGATCGCGACAACGCAGTCGCGTGTCGGCAAGGGCTCGGCACGCTGATCGCGAAGCTCGGCGCGCAGTTGCCGGTGGCGTTGTCGACGCCCGCCACCCGCATCTCCTACAGCAACCGCGACGTCGAGGTGAACACGCCGTCGGGCAAGATCCTCGCGCGCGCCGCCATCATCACGGTGTCGACGAATGTGCTCGCGGCCGGCAAGCTCAAGTTCGATTCCGAACTTCCCAAGCGCGTGGTCGATGCGGTCGCAAAGCTCAGCCTCGGCAGCTACGACCGCATCGCGCTGCAGATGTCAGGCAATCCGCTCGGGCTTGCGCACGATGATGTCCTGATCGAGCAGAGCAACTCGACGCGCACCGCGCTGCTCTATGCCAATGTCGGCGGTTCGTCCTTGTGCACGATCGACGTCGCGGGCTCGTTCGGCCGCGATCTGTCGGCAGAGGGTGAGCAGGCGATGATCGCATTCGCGACGGAATGGCTGAAGAAGCTGTTCGGCAGCGATGCGGTGGCCGGCATCAAGAAGTCGAGCGCCACGCGCTGGAACGCTTCGCCCTACATACTTGGCGCGATGTCAGTGGCCGCGCCCGGCGGGCAGGCCGCACGGAGAGCGCTAATCGATCCGGTCGGCTGCATGTATTTCGCCGGCGAGGCCACGCATGACACCTTGTGGGGTACGGTCGACGGCGCCTGGGAAAGCGGCGAGCGGGCCGCGGAAGCGGCACTGCGCCGGATCGGCGCGTTGCCGGCAGCGCCGTCGGCGGCAGCACCGCCGCCACAGAAGCAGCGCAGGCGCGCGCCGCCGGCGCAATCGGCTCAGCCGCGAGGGCTGTTCGACTGATGCCGCGGCCGAAGGCGCTGATCTCCTGGTCCAGCGGCAAGGACAGCGCGTTCGCATTGCATGAAGTGATGCAGACGGGAGAGTTCGAGGTCGTTGGCGCGCTGACGACCGTCACCGAGACCTTGGAGCGCGTCGCTGTCCACGGCGTGCGGCAGCAGATCTTGTGCGCGCAATGCGAGGCGGCGGGGCTGCCGCAGCGAATCGTGCCGATCCCATACCCTTGTCCCAACGACGTCTATGAGGCGCGCATGGGTGAAGCGGTCGCGCAGGCCGTCGCTGAGGGCATCACCCACATGATCTTCGGCGATCTCTTCCTCGCCGATATCCGGGCCTACCGCGAGCAGAAGCTGGTTGGCACCGGCATCACGCCGATCTTCCCGCTGTGGGAGCGGCCGACGCCGGCACTGGCGCAAGTCATGATCGCAAGCGGGCTGGAAGCCTATCTTGCGACCGTTGACCTGAAGCGGCTGCCTGCCGAATTCGCCGGCCGCCGGTTCGATACGCAGCTTCTCGCCGACCTCCCCGATGGTGTCGATCCATGCGGCGAGAATGGCGAGTTTCATACGTGTGTGGTGGCCGGCCCGATGTTCTCGCACCGGATCGCAGTCAGCGCCGGCGAACGGGTGCAACGCGACGGCTATGCCTATTGCGATCTGGTGATTGCGTAGCAACGTGGGGTGGGCAAAGGCGTGCGGCCCCGTGCCCACGGTTCGACCCGCGCTCGCTGTTGGACCCTCATCCTGAGACGACCGCTACGCGGTCTCCTCAGGGTGAGGAGATAGAGCCGCGTACGCATCGCGTCCACCGCATCTCACCGCAACGTTCGTAACGATCGCGACCCGCCCCTCATTCGGGTGAGACGCGCGGAGTTAAATCACTGATTTGCCCAGCCTCGTCGGGTTGATTTGTCGCACCCGCTGCACCCACATCGTCATTGCGTGCCGACCCGGTGGCTCGCACTGACGGCGGGTGATCCGGAAAAGTGGAGACCGGTTTTCCCTCGCGACAAACGCGAAGCGTTTGCGCGGAGATCATGCACTAGAGCTCGATGTCATTGGTTGAATCGGCTTGGCCGCAAGTTCACCTCTCCCGAAGGGAGAGGTCGCGCCGGAGGCGCGGGTGAGGGGTTAGGGTCCCTCGATAGAGCAGATCCCCTCACCCGGCGCTACGCGCCGACCTCTCCCTATAGTTCTGTGCGTCAAGTTCAGCAAAATTGATCATGGGGTCCGGCCAAGCCATCCCCTCGGAGCCGCCGTCGCTCGCT
>NZ_JBVBEF010000148.1:0-12676 GCF_055456055.1 Bradyrhizobium sp. LeoB3 | reverse complement strand
GTGATCTTCGCAATCACCGGACTTACCATGACCGCTCCAGCCTCTCAGGCTTTTGCAGAACCTTCCGCACACTACCGCATACGGCTCCTACCTTGGGTCATGACGTGTACCGCGGATTGGGATGCGGATGACAGGCGCGGACTTTCGGGATGTATCGCCTAACGTGACGCTGGAATCGATCCCAGGTCATGCGGGAGCGCTGGCTGCGTCGACGAAGCGAGCGCAGCCATGCCCGGCAGACCTCGGCGCGGAACATGCCGAGCCGTTTCAGATTCCCTGGAATCGCGTGGTAGTTCAGGTACCCCTGCACCACGCGACGGAGCCAGGCGCCGATCTCAGCGATGGGCGCATGGCGGCGTTTCATCAGGTCGTGTCGTATCGCCCTCAGCGTCGCCCGCATGCGGGAGGCGATGGTCACGCGCCGGATTGTGAAGTGCGGATTCATTCGGGTCACAGCGCAGATGTGCGTGAACCCGAGGAAGTCGAACGTTTCCGGGCGGCGTTGCCCCCGGCGTGCGCGGCGCTCGGCCGCGTACCGTCCAAATTCCAGAATCCGTGTCTTCTCCTCATTCAGCGAGAGACCGAACATCGCCATCCGCTCACGCAGTGCGTCGAGAAAGCGTAGGGCCTCGGACTTTGTTTCGAAGCCCACGACGCTGTCGTCCGCATAGCGGACGACGATGACATCCCCTTTCGCCGTTTTGCTCCGCCACTGGTGGGTCCAGAGGTCGAAGACGTAGTGCAGATAAATATTGGCGAGGAGCGGCGAGATCACCGCGCCTTGCGGCGTACCTATCCGTGCTACGGACTTCGATCCACTTTCGACAACGCCAGCGGTCAGCCACTTGCGTATCAATCGCAAGAGCCGGCGATCTGCAATCCTGTGCTCGAGGAACCGCATCATCCATTCGTGATCGATCGTGTCGAAGAACGAGCGGATGTCGGCGTCGAGCACCCAGTTCACTCTTTTCTGATGGATGCCGATCCAGAGTGCGTCCAGCGCTTTATGCTGACTTCGCCCCTCCCGGAATCCGTAGGAAAAGCCGAGGAAGTCCGCCTCGTAGATTGCATTCAGGACCGTCGTCACCGCGTGCTGGACGATCTTATCCTCCAGCGCAGCGATTCCGAGCGGTCTCAGTTTGCCATTCAACTTGGGGATATACACTCGGCGAGACGGGAGTGCCTGGTAGCGGCCTGATTGGACCGCGTCCCAAAGCGCTGCTATTCGCTCGTCGAGCCCTTCCTCATAGTCGCGCCATGTCATCCCGTCGACGCCGGGCACCGCGGAGCGCTTCAGTTGCCTGAAGCTTTCCGTCAGCAATTCGCGCGTCACGTGATGCATCAACGCCGTGAACCGTGTCTTCCTATTCCGTCTTGCCAGTTCACGTATAGCCTCCAGCCTCGTCGACGCGCTGGTCCGGCTCAGGGTCCGGGGCGCGGGAGGATGTTTGCTATTGCCCTTGGCTGCCCGCCTTCCCTCCGGACCTTCCGCGAGCAACGGTGTGGACCCGTCGCTGTTGTTCAGGTCGTTCATTGGTACTATGCGGACATCCGACTTCTCGTCGACGATGACGCTGGGCTTATGGCATTCGCCTTTCCCCAGCCTGCCCGAACGCTGTTCGTCTTCGGGCGACGACGAGATCTCCCAGTTCCTGTGCGAAGGATTTCCCCGCATGCTCAGGGTCTCCGACCGCGTGGAACCGTTGAGCGGCTCGCGATGTGCGCCGCCCAACGTGTTGCCTTCCGCTTAGGATAACAGCGTCGGCGCTCCAGACTTCCGATTTCGCGGCTCAATGGCTGGCCTGCGGTTTCCCCTGTCAACGCTTCGAAGTCGTCCTCACGAACGCCTCCGCATGACTCGGGGCCAAGGTGGGTCGCTACTCCTTTCCTGTATCGAACTTTCATCGACTATCCTTCGCCAGTTTCACTGGCGCACTATCCATTCGGCGTAGGCCGCAGGGCTACCGCTTGAGCAGTTCAGGGTTCTCTTTGTAGAACCTGATCAGCTCGATGAGGTTTTCGATTCCGAAGTCGGTGAACGCCTGGACGCCGTCTTCTCCGACGCCATAGACCCAGATGACGCCGTCCTCGATTTCCATTTCGTTGGCGATGTCCCAGAGCCAATCTTCGTCTTCGCCGAGGTCTTTCGCGACCTGGGTGATGGTGGTGACGTGATGGACCTTGTCGACGTGCGTGGTCATGCAGCTCGAGCGGAGAGTGCTGATGCCGGCGTCCAATTCCAGGGCAGAAGTTCGTCGAGCCGATGAGCCGGATGGGCGGCGATGCGGGCGAGGATATCGGTGAGCCAGGCCTGCGGGTCGATGCCGTTCATTTTCGCGGTGACGATGAGGCTGTACATAGCTGCGGCGCGCCGCCCTCCGCGATCAGATCCGCAGAACAGCCAGGACTTCCGTCCAAGAGCGATGCCTCGCAAGCCCCGCTCGGCGGCATTGTTGGAGAGACACACGCGTCCATCTTCCAGGAACAGCGTGAAGCTCGCCCATCGCTTCAGGATGTAGTTGAACGCCTTGGCCAGGTCGTGGCCGCGAGACAGTTTAGCGAGCTGTTCGCGCATGTAGAGCTGAAGATCCTCGACCAGAGGCCGGCTCAGCGTCTGCCGAGCCTGAACGCGTTCCTCGGCACTCTTGCCATTGATGGAGCGCTCGATCTCGAACACCGCATCGATCCGCCGCACGACCTCGATCGCAATCGGCGAGAGCGGGATCTCCTTTTTTCCGGCACCCTTGCGCCGCGCATTCTCTTCGATGTCAGCCATGGCAAAGAATGGGCGTCGTCCATGCGACCAGCAGGCAGCTTCCCGGATCGGTCCAGGCTGGCGCCCGGCCAAATAGAGCTGGTTGTACCCATCATAGGCGTCGGCCTGCAGGATGCCGGCATACCGGGCCAGATGCGCCTGGGGATGCTCGCCCCTACGGTCGCGGGAGTAGTAGAACATCGCTGCCGGTGGCCCGGCGCCGCCAAACGGCCGGTCGTCCCGGACGTAGATCCAGCACCGTGCCGTATCGGTCTTGCCCTTGGCCAGCACCGGCACCGTCGTATCATCGGCATGCAGGCGCTCGGCCGCCATGACATGGGCTTCGACCAGGCGCAGCAGGGGGTCCAGCGACGCATTGACCGATCCCACGGCGTCCGCCATCGTCGACAGCGCGATCGGCACGCCTTCCAGCGCGTAGCGCTCAGCCTGGCGGTTCAAAGGCTGATGTTGGCCGAACTTCTCGAACATGATCATGGCCAACAGGCTTGGGCCGGCCCATCCCCGTGCGACGGCATGGAATGGCGCCGGCGCCTGGCTGATCTTCTCGCAGTCACGGCAGGAGAACTTCTCCCGGACCGTCTCGATCACCTTCCACTGGCGCGGCACCACTTCCAGCGTCCGCGTCACGTCCTCGCCGAGCTTGCGCAGACGATTGCCGCCACAGCACTCACAAGCCGTCGGCGGCTCGATCACCACTCGTTCGCGCGGCAAATGCTCAGGGAAGGTCTGGCGCTCGGGACGCTTGCGCGTAAATCCGCGCACCGTCATCGCCTTGGCCACAGCGCGCTCTGCCGCCAGCTCGTCTTCAGTGGCGTCACTTTCCAACTCTTCGAACGTCAAGGCCAACTGCTCGATCAGGCGCGACGAACGCTCCGACCGCTGGCCGTAAATCTGATGTCTTAGCTTGGCAATTTGCAGATTCTGCTGGGCAATCAGCGCTTCGTCCTCAGACGCTTTCGCACGGGCGACCGCGAGCTCGGCGGCGATCTCCAACCCCTTCGCGCGCTCGGCTGCCAGCGCCGCCTTCAGGGCGGCAACGTCATCCGGAGCAGCGTCGCGATCCGCATTCATACGACGCAGTGAATCACAAATTGGACGCGATGGGATTCCCCAAAATGCAAGAAGCTACAGATTCTGCGCTCAGCCCGCGCTCTGCGGCCGCCAGCTCAGTTGGGGATTCCGCCAGTCGATGCCTTCGAGCATGTAAGCCATTTGCGCCGCCGAGATCGATATCGCGCCGTCCGACGCCGAGGGCCAGATGAACTTGCCGCGATCCAGGCGCTTGGCGTAGAGCGACATGCCAAGCCCGTCATGCCAGAGGATTTTGACCAAATCGCCGCGGCGCCCCCGGAAGATGTAAAGATCGCCAGCATGAGGATCGCGCTTCAGGCTCTCCTGGACCGCAAGCGCCAGGCTTTGCATCCCGCGGCGCATGTCGGTGTGGCCGGTGGCGATCCAGACCCTTACCCCGCTCGGGATCGGGATCATCGCCGTCTCAGAAGCTCAAGAACCCGCTGCAGCGCCTCAACGTCCACGTCGCGGTCAACGCGAACACGACAGCTGCCAAGCTCGATCTCGATAATGCCGGCCCTTGCACGTTGCGCAGGCGGTGAAGACACCGGTTGTGGCGCGCCACTCGAGATCGTAGCCGCCGCAGGCGTGATCTCAACCGGAACAAGCACCGGCGCGGCATCCCCGCTCAGCTTGCCTTCGCGCGCCAACCGGCGCCACGTGAACAGTTGGCTTGTCGACAGCCCGTTACGTCGCGCCGTCACCGACACCAGACGTGGCCCGCCATAGCTCTCGGTGACGATCCGCTGCTTTTCTTCCAATGTCCAACGGCGTCGAGCGCCCGTCGAGACGACTTCAAGTCGGGAAACCTTCGGCATAGGCATATGGTCAGTCATAAGCCTATGTCTTCATCGTCTATCAAACAGCGCAAGGCGGTCCTCGCCGGAGCGATACTCAGGTCCGCTATTCACCCCTGACCAAAGCTAGTTCCTCTCGGCTGGCGCGCCGCTTTCTTGCGGTGCGACAAGCGTTCGCATAGCGCCCCTTATACCGAAGAGCCGACTAAGAACTGACATTGGGGGTCCGCATCGGGCGATCGAAAGCGTGCGTTTCGACAAAGCCGCATGCGGATCTAATAGCCAGTAGACCCATTTTCATCCACCCTCAATCGCCGCGTCGCGAAGGCGGGATCACGTTTCGTTCGTTGACCGAGCGGATGGATACCAGCACCCCGCCAGGGCGATTTCCTGTTTCAAGCGAGCAGCCATATTTCAGGGCTGCGTCAGGGAAAGGCATCCAGATCATGCCAATAAACGCGCCTGCGATTCGATCGACCGCCGTATTCCTGTGTTCGGCTTTTCTTGCTTTTGGATATGCTGTCCCCGCAACCGCCGATGCGCCAGCGCCACCAAAAGGAGACTATTTCCATACCGGGGCCGGCGCGCACTATCTGGAGCGCGCCAAGGGCGACATCATCACCGTGCCCTTGCGTGGCAACATCAATGTCCTGATGGGATCCGGGGGGAATATCGTGGTTCTGTCGGGAAGCGAGGGCAAGTTCCTCGTCGATGCCGGGATCAAACCGTCAAAAGACAAATTGCAAGCGGCTCTCGATAAGATCGGCCCGTCACCGTTGAAATACGTCGTAAACACCCATTGGCACTGGGATCATACCGACGGAAATGAGTGGATGCATGCAGCCGGCGCCGCGATCATTGCACAGGGAAATACGCTGAAGCATCTTTCCGATACCACTCGCATCGATGATTGGAATTGGACGTTCGCTCCCGTTCCGGCGGGCGCGCGCCCGACGATCATCGTGGAAGATGAGAAGGAGTTCGCCTTTGCGGGCGACTCCATAAAGGTGGAGCATTTCGGCCCCGGCCATACTGACGGCGATGTGTTGGTGTACTTCGAAAAGGCCGATGTGATGGCCTTCGGCGACACGTTCTGGAACGGATACTATCCGTTCATCGACAACGAACACGGCGGCAGCGTCAATTCGGCCATCGCCTGGGCTAATAAGGCTATCGAACGCACCACGGATCAAACAATCCTGGTTCCCGGTCATGGGCCGGTCGGCAACCGCGCTCAATTGATTGAGTTTCGCGACATGCTGGTCACGGTGCGCGATAAGGTCGCCGCATTGACGTCACAGGGGAAATCCCTCGAAGACGTCATAGCGGCGAAGCCGACCGCGGCCTTCGACGACAAATGGGGACGATTCGTGATCGGTCCGGAGTTCTTCACCAAGCTTGTGTACGAAGGATTGTAGACAGTAGCTGTGGCCGTGCCGCCATCGAACAAAAGGGCAGATCGCTGCCACGGGGCAATCCAGGCTGCAGTGAAATTGAAACGCTGCCTCGCGAGTTGGAATATTAGCAAAGAGGCGTGGCCGGCCTCAATCTTGACGCTGCACCGCTGCAATGGAGTGACACATGTCTGAAAGCTTGGTCGTCGTCGTCTCCTCTCGCCCTTTCGATGACACGCTGAATGCGCTGATCGCCAGCGTGAAGCACAGGCAGGTCGAGGTGTTCGGCATGGTCGATCACGCCGCCAACGCGCAGGGCGCAGGCCTTACGCTTGGCCGCACCACCGTGGTGACGTTCGGCGGGGCCAAGGCCGGCACTCCTCTGATGCAGGCGCACCAGACGCTGGGCCTCGACCTGCCATTGCGCGTCTTGGTCTATGAGACCGCCGAAGGCCAGGTCCGCATCGCGTATCGCGAACCCCGCGACATCCTGGCCGGACAGGGCGTGGCGCCGGACGCCTTCCCTTCGGTGGGCATCATGTCAGCCATGCTGGCGGCGGTCTCGGCCGAGGCCGCCGGCGGGAAACCCGAATAGGCGCAGAGCGCCAGGGCAGTCAACAAATCGAAACGGATAAGGAGATCCGCAAACGGTTCGGTCACGCACCCGGTGTTCATATGCAGGACGACAACGCCAACCTGGTGCGTGACGTAAGGCACGAAAGGACGCGTTAGGCCCACGACGCCGCCCGACTCGGCGGTCTAGACCGGTGTCAGCATGATGAAATATGCACGCTGCCACGCGTGATGAAGTTTTCGCTATCGCTTGATCTCAACCGACGATGTGGCTTTCGAACGGCAATCATCTTGCGGAACGCCTTGTACCTGTGCCAGCGTCCTCGAACCGCGCTTCGAAGGCAAAGCCCTACCAGGGACCCAGGCGCATGCGGCGACAGCTGAACGTCACTTGGACACAAGGCAACAGGAGGACCGCCGTGATCGACAGACGCACCTTTATACGGTCCGGAGTTATGCTTGCAGCATCCGGTGCCGTTCTGCCATTTTCATCAAATTCAGCTTTGGCTGAGACCGTGACGTTGCCGTTCGGCAATGGCGAGCGGCCGCTGGTCAGATACCCTCAGAAGCGTTTGATGATCGGCCTGACCAGCCGACCCCCGCAGTTGGAGACGCCGTTCTCGGTGTTCAATGAAGGTGTGCTCACTCCGAACCATGCGTTCTTCGTGCGCTACCATCTCGCCGATATTCCTCTAGAGATTGATCCGGATACGTTCTCCGTTGAGATCAAAGGGAAGGTCGACAAGCCGTTGAAGCTGTCACCGGCCGAGATCAAGAAGATGCCGGCCATTGATCTCGTGGCAGTCAATCAATGTTCCGGCAATAGCCGGGGATTTTCGGATCCACGCGTCGCCGGTGGTCAGCTCGCCAACGGCGCCGTGGGCAATGCACGTTGGCGCGGCGTGCCGCTGAAAGCGGTACTCGATAAGGCCGGCGTGCAGCAGGGCGCCAAGCAGGTGACGTTCGGCGGCCTCGATGGTCCGGTGAGCGATAGAACACCGGATTACGTCAAGGCGCTGGATATCGATCACGCCCGTGATGGCGAGGTGATGCTGGCCTATGCCATGAACGGGACTGACTTGCCGCTGCTGAACGGGTTCCCGCTGCGGCTGGTGGTGCCCGGCTATTATGGGACCTATTGGGTCAAGCACCTGAACGAGATCACCGTGCTCGACTCGGTGTTCGATGGCTTCTGGATGAAAGGAGCCTATCGGATCCCGGACAACAGCTGCGCCTGCGTCGATCCCGGCGCCGCACCGAAGTCGACAGTGCCGATCAATCGTCTCAACGTTCGTTCTTTCATCACCAACCTGACCAACGGCGCCAAGGTGAAGGCCGGCGGCCCGACAATTGTCAAAGGCATCGCATTCGATGGCGGAACTGGTATCAAGGACGTCAGCCTGTCGCCCGATGGCGGCAAGACCTGGCAGGCGGCCAAGCTCGGCAAGGACCTTGGCAAGTATTCGTTCCGTGAATGGCAGCTCTCGGTCCGGTTGCCGCCCGGCGCGCATGACCTCAAGGTTCGAGCCACCAACCAGGCCGGGCAGACACAGCCCGAAACCGCAACATGGAATCCGCCCGGCTACATGCGCAACGTGATTGAAACAACGTCTGTTACAGCAGCCTGAGGAGCCTGGTCATGACCTTGCACAGGACTGCGTTGAGAGCAGTATCGATGATGGCGAGTGTTGCTGCGATCGCTGGCATCAGCGTCCCAGTTCGGGCCAAACCGGTCTCTTACGAGCTCCCTCCGGAAACCGCCGCGTTCAAGCCGGGGCCAAACCTTGAGGTGGTGCAAGGCAATTGCACCGCGTGTCATTCGGCCGACTACATCAAAACTCAGCCACAGGGCCCAAAGTTCAAGAAGGATTTCTGGCAGGCCGAGGTCATGAAGATGATCAAGGTGTACGGCGCACCGATCGACGAAGCGGACGTCGGCAAGATCGTCGAGTATCTGTCGCAGACGTATTAAAGCGACCGCCGGTCGATCCGGCCGAACTGGTCCAGCGCTGCCTCGGGGGCCTCATGGGTGGATCTCGGCACGGCTTTGAGGCGCTATATGGATCAGTCGACACCGGTGAAGACACTGGTCAACCAAATACCGTTTGAAGTCGGGAGGCAGGTTTCCAGCAAAACAACTTCGAATCCTGCTCGTTTTAACCCCGCATGCAGCCACTGCGACAATGGTCTCGCCTCCAGTCCGATCCGCTTCACCGCGGAAATCGGCCCTGACCTGGTCTGACCAACAAATCGTGCAACAGGTCGTTGCACAATTGCCCTGGGGCCAGAATGTCAGTCGCCGCTACGCGGCCGAATTAGGGCGGTGATGTCGAAGGATGAAGGCGCGTATCGAGCGCGAACGCTTCCTGAAGGTGCGGCTGGTACGCGCCTTTCGCCCTGGTCGGGTCGAAGATCAGATTCCAGCTGTGTTTGGACACCACACATGGGATCACGACGAATTTGTGCTTGGCCAAGAGCACATCCGCGAACGCCTGCTGGCCTGCGCCTGGGATTCCCGGTCGCAGCCAATTGGTGTTCGGAACGTCGACAGGGCGAACAATATGAACGTCAGACACGTCGACGATATGAAGCGCGGTCAGTACGTGCGGCAGAGTGTCGAGCGCTTTGAAGCCTTTGTGAACCGCCACTTCGAGTATCGCGGTCGCTGGATCAAGCGCGCAATACACGACGCGAACGCCTTTGCTGTTCCACCGGCCGCCGACCTGGAATGCGCCTTCGCCACTATCCCAGATCGACGCAAAGCGCGCCTGATCGAGGCGCCAAGCGATGAGCTTGCCGCCTCCCAATGGCTCTAAGAAGGCGTCATGCATACACGCCGTATGCGAGGCGCGTGAGGTACTGTTCAACTAGCTCGATGCCCGCCGGAGTGGCAAGCAGGTCGATCGGGCGACGCTGGTCAAGACCGATGGCCGGACGCTCGAGCCACTGCTCTGCTTCTTCCTGCGAACCGAACACGTCCGTGGCCTTGGCCAGGATTTCCGCAAACTTCCAGGTCCGCCCACTTTGCTCCTGGCTGAGCGGCTTGTCGGGAGCGTCCTTGCGTCGCTGAAAGTTGCGAAGGCTCATTCCGAAGGCTTTTTCCAGCGAGTCGGTTTGAATGAAGAGGAGGTGACTGACGAACCTCGGCCACCACGAAGGCCGGTTATCCGTCCGCACCCAAGAGCTGATCCGATGCTTTTCAATCGACCATCACTTGTCCGTGCTGCGCCGTCGCGAAAGTCGAGATTATGCCGACGGATGCCTGTCAGTTTTTCTATGAATGCACCGGTTGCGGCACAAAGCTAAAGCCCAAGTCCGTGATCTGGATCATCGCCTCATCTGGATGGGCACAGCGCGCATGCTGAATGCGCGACGCTATAATCGTACACACTGCCGATACACCGGACCTTGCTACCTCGCCATGACCGTACCCGTGATGGTGCTCGGTGCGTGGGTCGTCACCAACGGCATACTTGGATGGGCTTGTTTGGGCGTGATCATCCTCGGTGGCAGCGGGCTGATATGGTGGGCCACAGAACGCGCTGGGGGAAGCTCACTTAGTGTTGAGAGCCGAACGCTGTTCACCGCACGAGGTCCGTTGTGGGTCAAGGAATGAACTTGGCTTTAAAGCGGTTCAGGGTCCGGCTTTACGCAGAGAGCGGACATTAGGCGTAGACAGGCGCCCTGGCATCCGCATGCAGATCACTCAGCTCCAAAACTCTTCAGGTGCGGGTGGACGTTGCTGTACGGCACTCCCAGGGTCTTGGAGACGTCGGCGACGGTGAGCGGTTGGCCGGCGCCTTCTGCAGCACTGAAGATCACCAAGGCGACAAACATCTGCTCCAGCGCGGCGCCGAAGTACTCCTGCTTATAGGGCTCGTGGTCATAAACCAGTAGTGCGAGGTCTACCATCAGTTGGCTGACGCCGACCGCGACAACTGCGCGACGTGGCATTGGTTTCTTCTTTTTGCTGGTGGGTCCTGTCCCGTGTCACAAAATGGATCAAGGGGAAGGTTTGGCAATAGCCAACTCGCGTGGGTCGCCTTGCGGTTGCAGTTCGTGTGGATAATGGCAGTTGGTCACCTGCCCAAAATGGGCACTGGCACTTTTTGCATGCAGCCATTCTTCCACTGCTCAAAATGGGCAACTTGCAGTTTGCAAAAAATGCGCTCAACAAATCGGGTCCAATCGAATTGATGGATCGTCGTCAGCATGCGTACATTGGATCGATCATCACTTGTGGTCTTTCAGCAGACGCGCAGCAGCGCAGGTCGCGCGGACAATGCGCTTGAAGTGGCGCGAGTTGAGCCGCTCCTGCAGGTGGCTTTCGTCGCAGATGTAGCCAGGGCCGCTCTTCTTGATGACGCGCTGCTCGACCAAGATATCCAACCAGCGTTGCACACTTCCGCGCGGCATGCCTGTCGCTCTCACGATAGCGAGCTGGGAGATGGGCGCGTGGCCTCGATCGTCGTTGAGTCGAATGGTCAGACCGATCATCAACTCGGGCCAGACCGCCCCGATGTGCTCGCCGTTCCTGTCGTACCCCTCAAGCAACAAGCGGACGATGACCAGCAGCATTTGAGAGACGATCGCGGACGCTTCACGCCGCGCTTTGCATTCAGGTGTTTGCATTACGGGCAAAGTAGGTAATTCAGTCCAACAGACCCAGTAACAAAAAAATCAGGTTCGCCCATACAATGCGGACAATCATAGGAGAGGGCCCACCATGGAGGACGATTACATGGACGACGAAATCATGCGTGATGATGGCACCGTGCGTCTCGACAGAGGCACCGCATGCGGAACCATCGCCATCTTCAAGGCCGAGGTACGGCAAGTATTTTTCAAACACCTCGGCAAACAGACGTGTTGGGATGACTGCTGCGCGCTCTCTTGGGCGCTTGACGACATTAGCCGCGAGCTGCTCATTGAGTTATGTGGCGCAAGACGACAGTGGCGACAGAGATGAGACGGCGATGATCACCATCCCGCAATTGCAATGACGCGCTTCCTGACCACAGTCACGCCGTTCTGCGTCGCTGTCTACACGGCCGACCAGATCGAAGGCGCCATTGCCAACGGCACGCCGGTCGTCAAGGTGCTCTCCGAGAGAGGCGACACGAACGCGGTCGGCACCAAGGGAGTTGTCGTCGGCTCGGTGGCTGGTCGGGGCATCGTCGACTATTTCGTCGAATGGGAGACCGCGCCGGATGTGCCGGTCGTCGTCGCCGACAATAAGATCGCGCGGCTGTCGTGATCGTTCGGGCGCAATTCCGGCGCTCGCGACCAGATTGACCAATATTCCTTCAGCCGATTGTCCGCCTTTACACGCGCGGGCAACCCCCGTAATCATCCAGTAGGTTAGCGCGCTGCGCGCCTGACGAACAGATTTTGTGCGACTTCGAGACGATCGCGCACATAAACGAGACTGGCTGGAATTCGGGCTCTGATCTCGGGCCCTTAAGTTCCACTTAAGTTTGCTCAGCAATCGCTGCACAAGGCAAACAAAGGAGTGCCCCAAATGTCTCGTCTTTCAGTTTTCGCCGCTGCAGCTGTTTTGTCGACGTTGGCGACAACCCCGGTTGCCTTCGCCAAGGAGCATCACCACGTCCGCAGAGGGCCGCAGTACATCAGCACCGGTCGCCCCAACCAAGGCTACGCCATTCCAGGCTTCGCCTACGCAGGTCCTAGGCTGCCGGTCCACGATGATACGCCGAGCTACGACGATCCGTCGAAGTTTGGCGGTGACGAGGCGCTGCCGGTGACGCACTGAAGCTTCGAGATGCCGGCAACGCGAGCTGGGATGCAGATCGCCTAATTCGTGCAAGCGTGCAGACGCGCTCGGCTGTGCATCTGCACCGCTGCACGTACAACCGACGCAAATCAGAAATCGAGTGGGGTCCCGATCGGCGCCGATCAGGACCCAGTCCTTAGGACCAACCGGAACAAAGCTTCCGCTAAAGCAGCAATGATCGTGCGGTTTGTACCGTAAGCGTCGTTCCGCTCCCACCTTCTCGCGGCACACGAGATAGGCGAGTTTCACGATCTCTTTGAAGGGATCGACT
>NZ_JBVBEF010000147.1:0-12802 GCF_055456055.1 Bradyrhizobium sp. LeoB3 | reverse complement strand
GACACCGAGCCGATTCGGTATCGCCGCCCCAATCCTGACGGTCAGTTCTCCGGTAACATTCTTGATGAGGCAATGCGGGGTCAATTTTGGACGCCGATCCCCCGGCTTAGGGGGTCAATATTGCAGGCCGAATGACACCTTGCGGGCGCGCATCTCATCCAAGCCTTTGGCGTAGATGGCAAGGCCGGCCCGCAGCGCGGTCTCATCGAGTCGCACCAGGGTATCTCCGGCGCGAACATGATCGCCTTCGCGGACCAGCAATTCTCCAACGATGCCGCCGGTCAGATGTTGGACTTTCTTCACATTGGAATCGACGACAACCGATCCGGATGCAGTAACTGCGCCTGACAATTCCGTGGTGGCGGCCCAGCCGCCGATGCCGCCGGTCAGTACGAGCGCGATAACCATTCCGCCGATCAGATGGTGGCGCAGGCTGCGGTCTTCGCCGCGAAATGTGCTCTCGGTCATGTCGATGCCGCGGTTTGAGGAACGACCTTGAATGGCCCTGCGGGGGGTGGTTCTCGTCGGGTCAGCATCGACAACACTTCGTCCTTGGGGCCAAAGGTTTGCTGCCTGCCGTTGGCCATCGTCATTACGAAGTCGACGGCGGCGAGCGCGCTCGATCGGTGCGCGACGATCACGACGATGCCGCCCCGAGCCCGAACCGCGAGGATCGCGCGGGTCAACGCCTCTTCGCCTTCGGCGTCCAGGTTCGAGTTGGGTTCATCCAGCACGACCAGGAAGGGATCCGCATACAGCGCGCGGGCGAGTGCAACGCGCTGCCTTTGGCCGGCGGAGAGGCGCGCGCCCTGTTCGCCGATCTGGGTGTTGTATCCCTCCGGCAAGCCGACGATGAGCTGATGGACGCCGGCTGCGTGTGCGGCCGCGAGCACCATTTCCATCGGCGGGTTCGGGACAAATCTCGCGATGTTCTCGGCGACGGTGCCTTCGAACAGCTCGACGTCCTGCGGCAGATATCCGATGTGATTTCCGAGCGTCTCGGAGGACCATTGCTCCAGCGCCGCGCCGTCCAGTCGGACGACACCGCGCAATGGCGGCCATGCGCCGACCAGCGCCCGGACCAACGAGGATTTTCCCGATCCGCTGGCGCCAATGATCCCGAGCGCGCTGCCCGCCTTGAGGACGAAATTGACGTCGGTGGCCAGCAGCTTTTCGAATTCCGGAGCGGTGACGGACAGTTTTTCCGCAAGCAGCGTGCGGCTCGGCGCGGGCAGGGGCACCTGCGCCGCGGGCGCGGGGATGGCTGCCAGCAGTTTTTCGAGACGCCGCCAACTCTGACGCGCCGCAACGAAACTCCTCCAGTTGGCGATCGCGAGGTCGACGGGCGCGAGCGCGCGGCCGGTCAGGATCGAGCTGGCAATGATGATCCCGCCGGATGCCTCCTGGTGAATGACGAGATAGGCGCCGACCGCGAGGACGGCTGATTGCAGCATTATGCGCAGCATGCGTCCGACGACGCCGAAACCGCCCGAGATGTCGCCGGCGATTTTCTGCTGCCGGCGATAGGCATCGCCGAGCTCGCGCCAGCGCGCGAGCAAACGCGCGGACATCCCCATCGCAACCAGGACTTCCGCGTTGCGTCGGCTCGCCTCGGCGAGTCGGTTGCGCGCGGCGGCATGGTTCGACGCTCTTTGCACCGAGCGACGGGACAGGCGATCAGTGAGCAGCGTCAGGATCACCAGCACGAGCGCGCCGCCGAGCACGGTGCCGCCGATCAGCGGGTGGAACGCAAAGCAGATCACGAGATAGATAGGCAGCCATGGCAAATCGAACAGCGCCGGCAGGCCAGCCCCCGATAGCACCGACCTGATGGTGTCGAGGTCCCGGACCGGCTGCAGCCCGTCGCCGCCGCCGCGCGTGCGGAGCGGCAGACGTATCACGAGATCATAGACGCGGTCGCTGACACGCCAGTCGATCTGGTTTCCGATCCGAAGCAGCATGCGTCCACGCGTCAGCTCCAGGATACCCTGGAAGACGAACAGCATGGCTGCAATGACGCTGAGACCGACAAGCGTGGGCACGCTGCGGCTCGGCAGCACGCGATCATAGACTTCCAGCATGAACAGCGAACCGGTCAGGCTCAGCAGGTTGATTAGTCCGCTGAACATCGCGATTGCGATCAGCGCGGCGCGGCAGGATGCTAGCGCTATACGCAATTCCGATTCCGCGGCAGGACGGTTTGCTTGCGCGATTGGCATCACGGGGAATTGCTCCGCAGGTTGCAGGTGAGGGGCGCGGTTTGAAAGCATGGATGCGGAGGCGGGGAAGAACCCGCGCCTCCGCAAGTCCAAGGGCAAGTCCACGGCTTGGTGACGGACGGGGAATGGCCCGTCCGTCATGATCGCCATCAGACCAGATACTGGTGGATCAGTTGTAGCTGACCACCCTCGACCTGTTCGCCGCCGACGTTGAAGTGGGCCTGGGTATCGATCAGGTAGACGTTCTCACCGGCGTAGCCGAGGATGTGCGAGACGTCGATGACGCCGGACGATTCCTCGTCCTGGGTCAGGAAGTTCGCGCCGCCCGAAGTGAAGCGGCTCGGATCGTGCTCGGCGAGCTGCGTCAGCTTGTCGGTTGCCGGATCGTACTGCCAGACCTTGCCGAGATGCGCATTGTTGCCGACGTCCTCGCAGAGAACGATCTTGCCGTTCGCGTCGACCGTGAGGTTGTCGAACATCTGCTGCCCTTCGGTGCCGTTGAGCAGCAGCTTGATGGTGCCGCCCGCGGCCGGGTTGCTGGCATCGTTGAAATCCAACGCCCACAGCCGGCTCGGAGCATTGAAGGCGTCCGTCGTCACGAAGTAGAAGCGGTTCGGGTTGAGCGTGTCCCAGGCGCCGTCTTCCGGACGAAGGAAGCTGGTGACGCCGGCGGCCTCGCTTGCCGCATCGATCTGAGCGCCGGTCATGCCGCTGACGTCGCCGAGATCGATCATCGAGAAGGTCGACTTCTCGTCCGTCCCGAGCGGGGAGGCGGTGTTCGGCTCGTTGTTGTTCAACGCGCCTTCCAACTCGCTGACGTGAATGCCGAAGAAATGGCCGCCGGTCAGGCCGGCCTTCTCGACGGCGTTACCGGTTGCCTTCTTGTCGCCGGCATAGAAATAGACCTGACCGTTCTGGCCATCGTCCAACGCCGCGACCACGGTCTTGTCGCCGGTATGCGCATTGGCAACCACGTTCTCGAAGGACATGTTGCCGAGCCAGGCGAGCTCATAGCTATTGCCGTCCTGCGCGCCGCCTACGATATGGGCGAATGCCCGCCCTTCGACACCGGACTCTTCACCGTTGAGATAGAGCCTGCCGTTGAAGCCGAGACCGGTTTGCGCATTGTAGAACGCGCTCTGATCGGCAAGGTCGGCGGAGCAGAATCGGTTGAACGATACCGGGCTGTTGCCGGCGTTGTGGTCGACATAGCTGTTGGTCGTCGTGTCGTAGAGCCAGACGTCGTGGATGAGGTCCTTGCCTGACACCGCCTGCAGCGTGGTCTTGTCGAACACCCATTCCGAGATGAACGCGCCGGTGGCGCCATGGGCGCGCGCGACGCCCAGGTTTCCGCCGAGCTCGTGGTTCATCAGCACGGTGAAGGTCCCGTCGCCATTGTCGAATGCGCCAAGCCCGTCGGGAATGCCGGCCATCTTGTAGCCGCCCACGCTGTCACCCGCCGTCAGCAATGACTGGGTGTAGACATGGGAGTCGCTGCTGAGGAGGTAGGGCGTCTGCGAGCTTGACGGACCCTTGACTTCATCTGCGATGATGAACTGTTCGGCATGAAGGCTCGAGATACGCGTATTCTCGATGACGAGCTTGTCGCCGTTGCCGAAGCTGATCTGAACGTCGTGACCGAGCTGTCGGGCGGAGTCGATCAGCGCCTGAAAAGAGGCGACATGGAAGTCGCGGATATCGATGCGATCGCCGCGATCGAGGTGCTCGATCGTGTGGACGCCCATGCCCTTGCGGAACAGAAACTTGTCATTGCCGTCGCCGCCACTGAGTTCGTCTTTGCCGGCGCCACCAAACAGCAGATCCCGTCCGGTGCCGCCGAACAGGCGGTCATTACCTTCGCCGCCGATCAGGGCATCGTTACCCTTTCCACCGAACAGCGTGTCGTTGCCTTTGCCTCCGTCGATCAGATCATCGCCCCGAAGGCCGAAGATGATGTCATTGCGGTCCGACCCGAAAAGATCGTCGTCGCTTTTCGTTCCGAACAGCTTCTTGCCGCCGTGGTGATGCGCGTGATGGTATTGATGACGTCCTGACATTGCTTTCCCCTGGAAAATGGATCGTAGCCCGGTCCGTTAACCAATCGGCCGTGACGGTCGCGCGACATCGGGATGAAGTTGCAATCGCTAGAGGCGGAAACTCGCCCATCTGCGGCAAATGATGTCGATTTTCTCGGGAAATTCGGCTTGTTTTAGTTGCGTGACAAAGAGTCGCGGTGTGTTGGTGCCTTGTGGAAAAATTGGCAAATCGGGCGGCTCTTGCGAGGCCACGGCTTGCCCGGTTCGTTTGAGCGTCTCGCACAAAACGAGCGGAGAGGCACTGGCGCTGACCTCGCGGCCGGCTTATCGTTGTGCAATGCGATTGAAATCAAGCATCTGGGTGTCCGCATATCTGCGGCGCTGCCAGACGGAAGGCGTGTTCGGTGCGGTGCGCCGGCGCGGCGCGGAGGAGGCGGGGGCGGTGTTCGTCAAGGTGGCGCTGCTCGACGGCAACGCCATGCTTTACACGCCCGCGCCGCAGACAGCCTATGAAGACAGCCGGCCGTTCGACCGCATCTTCGTGCCGATGACGAAGGAGCCGGTACCGGAATCATCGGTGGAGCAACGGCTTGCCAAGGAAATCCGGTTCGATCCCGATGTCTGGGTCGTCGAGACCGAGGACAAGGCCGGACGGCACTTTCTGGAGCTGGCGAAGGGTTAGAGCGTTTTCGAGCGAAGCATGCCCTCGGACTTGATCCGAGGGTGGAGACCGGTTCGCGTGAAGAAAACGCGTCAAAACAAGAATCTAGAGCTTCGGTTCTGATTCAATCAGAACCGAAAATGCTCTAGCGTCCGGAGCTCTGCGAGCGGATCGCGGGCGCATCGCCCGGCTGACCCGCCGGGCGCCTATCGACAGATGTGGAGCGTGCGCGATGGCGTTCGTCATCGTAGAGCGAGGGGCGATATTTGGCGCGCGCGACCGCCATGGTCGAGCCGCGCCATGCAGCGAGCATAATGAGCGCCGTGCGCTCGCTCAGCCGATCGTACATTCGCGACAAGCGGAATACATAGTGCACCGATGAACCCAACGCCGGATTGAGGAACATCAGCACCCGCTGGAACGCCGGGCTCGGCATGTTCAACGCTCTCGCCGCGCAGGCCAGCGGCTCGCCGCCGGGATCATTAACCACCTGCTCGGCGATGCGCGACGGCAGGATCAGGGCTTCGCCGACCTCGCGCGCGAAATTCTCGATGTCTTCGGCGAAGGCCGCCATTTCCAGGATTTCGATGGCGCGCGCGGCGCGCGCTGCAGGAATCCGGGCTGATGCCTTCAGCGGCGTCTGCACGATGTTCTGCAGGATCTGGACCCGTTCGCTGGCCGTCGCGGCGAAGAACATGTCGGTGATCTCTGCGGCATCGTTGGGCCGCATTGCGAGGCTCGCTGCCATCCGAAGCTGCGCTTCGGTCGGGGGTTGGACCGGCAATGGTGGAGACGGCGGCCCAGCGATTTCAGCGGCGACGGGCAACTGCTGGTCCGGGTCAGTGCGCCGCAGGCTAAGCTTGCCGAGAAGCTCCTCCGGCGTCGCCGGATAGACCGAGAGCCGCGCCCGCACCGCCGCGCGCGTCGCATCGTCCACCTGGTCGATCAGGCGCGAGGCAAGTTCGACGAACTGCCGCTCTTCATCAGCCGAATGAGCCTTGGCCTGCACATAGAGGTCGGTGAGCACGCGCAGCAGCGTCGGACGGATGTCGACGCCCTCGCGACGAGAGAGGGTCATCAGCCCGTCGAGGCCTGGAATGACTGGAGCTGCGCTCATGGGAAGGCGTACGCGACTTTCGAGAATGCGCAAAACGTTCTGACGCCAGCCTATGTCGGCGGCTTTAAGAGCCGGTTAATATTAACCACTCCTAAGCGATTGAATTAAAATGCCTCCGGTCCCCGTTTTTTGGGGTCGCCGGGACCGTCTGTTTACTGCCCGTTCTGCTCCCGAAATTGCTTCCGGGCCTTCATCACCCGACGGTGCGCCTCGACTTGGTCGCGGTCGTAGACGTCGGTGGTTTCTTCCTTGGCATGGCCCGCCAGCTTGCGGCGGTCGTCCTTCGACGCCCCGGCCTTGCCGCCCTCAGTGATCCCGCCGGCCCGGAAGTCCCGGTTCCACATGCCCTTGGGCAGCCCCGCCGCCTTGAAGTCGGTTCGCCAGCCATTTTGGTAGGTCTGCCGGACATAGGGCAGCCCGGTGTCCGGGTTAACGATGAGCGGGCCAGTCCGCTTGTCCTGCGGAATCTTGGCCAGCTCCTCGCAGACCATCGGGCAGGCGGCGAGGTCGAACGAAACCGTCACCTCGGTGGTGTCCTCGGTCTTTGTCGGCTTGACCTTCGCCAGAATCAGATTGTTGTCGATTGCCGCCCATGTCGGACCTATCCACTTCCTGCCGTAGCCAAGCACGGCCGAGGGCCGGGGGTCGTCGAGATCGACCCATTGCCCGATCACGTCCCATTGCCGCAGGGTCGTCTCGAACTGGATGGCGTAGGCAAGAGCGCGGCGAGGAGCCCCTGCCGCGTGCGCCGCTCGGCGGGCCGCGCTGATCTGCTCCGCTGTGGGGGCGAAGGTTCGCGGCTTCAGGGCCTCGAACTCCATTTCCCGGAGCATCGCCTGAAATTCGATGCAGCCCCGAATCCGGCAAACGACGCCAAACGACAATGCTGCTTTCAGGACAGCCAGCGCCATGCGAGCAGCACCAAGCTGGTCAGTTTTTGCGTTGGGCTTGTCGGGGTTCGGCTCCACGGCTCTAGCCTCGAGATGATCTCCTCGACGCTGTCGATCGACGCAAAGACCTTCTCGGGCGTCAGGACTTCAATGTTGATCAGCGCGTTCACAGCGGACTCCTCATCGATACCAGCTTCGCTTTCGCTTGGCCGTAGAGTTTCAGCGTCAGTTGATCCAAGGACTCGACGCGGCAGGCCCGGCAGACCTTCGCCTCATCGGCGCGGACTTCCTTAATGAGATCGCGTAGTTCCTTGAGCTGCTGATCGGTCACGCCCGCAATCGCCTTCTCGCCGGTCGCTCCGCGCAATGTGTCGTTCCTCGAACTAGAAGCCGGCGAGTGTCAGTTCGAGTGCTCGCCAGATGACGTCGAGACGAGGGACTTCGTCTTCTGCGGCAATCCGGTTCGCGATGAGGATTGTCGCTTCTGCGGCTTCCACGCGCAGATCGTCTACAAGAGCTGAGCTATGGCCGTGGTCGAGCGCAACGGGATTATGTCGACGCCCGGCGTGGGCCCGTCGGTGCACGAAGTGCGCGAGCAACAGATGCTTGCACTTCCAGCGCCGGGCCCGGCGGCATCGCTGATCGGCATGTCGAAGCTGATCATCAAGGCGGTGCTGCAGACGCATCGACTGCACAAGGACGATTTCTTCGGGCCGTATCGGTGGTCGTACCTCATCGAGGCGCGGATGGATGCCGCGCATCGACTGCGAGCTGCTGGGTTCAGCGTGAACCAGATCGCCCGCATCATGAAGCGCAATCACACGACGATCCTGAATTACTTCCCCGATCTGCGGGACGCGAAACGCCGTCGACTGAACGAGCGAATGATTTTGCGCAAGCTGGACCCTGAGCTGTGCCCGGTGGTGAAGACGATCGCCGCGGCCGAGGGCGTCACTATCGAAATTCTCATCGCGCAATGGATTGGCGAGCGAGCGAGATACGAAATCAGCCAACACAATGGAGTCGATCATCATGATGATCACGTTGAAACGAGTGAAGGTGAAAGCGCTGCAGGCCTACAAGGAGGGCCGGCTGATGGCGCAGCACCCGAAGAAGGACCAGCGCTGCTGCATGTACAAGCAGGGTGAGCGCGGCTGTGCGGTCGGCGTGGCACTGACGAAGAAGGCGCACAAAGAAATCGACGCGAGGCTCCTCAACTACAGCGCGGTCGGCGCTCTGGCAAAGATGGACTCGATCAAGTTCATCCCGGATGAGTTCGCCGAGATCGGCCAACTGCAGGCACTGCACGACAAATGGTGTTCCGAGTCGCATGAGTCCGGCGCGCGCAGTGTCGCATCCCGTAGAGCCCGGGACATTTTTTTGGCTGCGCTCAAGTCGTGAGCCGGCGAACTAAGGAGAGAAGGCAATGGAGACTATTCTGCAACCCGAATTCATCATCGGGCTCGCTGAAGCGGAGACGCTTTCGGGCGACATCCGCGATGCGCTGCTCACGCACGTTCGCACGATCAAGGTGCCGTGGGCGATGCTGGCCGAAGACGAGCAGCAGGAAGCCATCGACGCGATCCAGAAGACGGCGGCCGACTCGGTTCGGAAGATCGCCGGCATCATGGCGCAGCGCGGCTTCCCGCACATCGTTGTCAGCACCGGCAAGTGGACTGTCTCCGCCATCGCTTCCATCTTCAAGAGGTAAGACCATGCTTTGGGTCATCCTGACCGCGCCATGGGTCATCGTGGCTGCGTATCTCCTGCTGCGGCCGGCGCTCCATGCCGTCCCAGCGTTCAAGCACTTCTACGACGAGGCTGACACCTTCTGGGGCAAGGTGTGGGCGGTCTGTGGCAAGTCCATCACCGTGCTGTGGGGATATTTCCTCGCCTTCGTGAGCGCGCTTCGCATCGGCCGGCCCGGCGGTTAATCGTCGGATGAAGGCAGCGCTAATGCTTTACGGGCGGAGTCTCATCGAGGACGCCGCTGACGTCCGGTTCGTCAATTCCCTCATCGTCAGATCGGTTGCACCCGCACGGCATCCCCGCCCCGCACTGACAGCCAAGCTCTCCACTCCAGGCGAGGTTTGGATGGTTCTCGCAGACCCAGCCGACGCCGAAGCAGATCGGACACTTAGGATTCGTCACGCTTAAGCCCTTTGAACGAGCTTGCGCGCAGCAAGCCCTCCGACGTGATGTCTCGGTACTCAACGTCGGCAACGAACTTCGGTTCTACCCAGGTGGCCTTTGGCTTCCTGACGGGCTTAGTGAGCTTTGATTTCGGGCTAACTACCGTTTCGAGCTGTTTCCTGATTTGACTGGAAACCGTACGGGACCATCCCGTCCCGACCTTTCCCAAGTATCGCAGCTGTTTGCCCTCCTGCTTGCCCAGGTACAGGGCCGCGACACCACTGGGGTCCTTGATGAAGCCGATGACCGGGAATTGCCCCCGGTGGACGGTCTTGATTTTCAGCCAGCCTTCGTTGCGATCTGACCGATACGGCGCATCAGCACGTTTGGAGACAATGCCCTCATAGTGCAGCTTAGCCGCATGCTCGAAGAGCTGCTGGCCGTGACCCTGGACGTGCTCGCTGAAAACTATTGGCGGCTCGAGCTGGTAGGTGTTGAACAGCTCCTGCAGCATGGCCTTCCGCTCGATCTGCGGCGTCTTGCGAAGGTCTTTGCCATCGAGCCAGAGAAGGTCGAAAGCGTAGTATAGCAACCGATCCTGATCGCCTCTGGCGAGGTCCGCCTGCAATTCGGAGAAGTTGGTGCGACCTTCATGGACCACCACTATTTCCCCGTCCACAATAGCTTGACCGGGGAGGTCGAACGCGCCGGCGATAACCGAGAAGCGTTTCGTCCAGTCGAGGCCAGTACGGGTATAGGTCTTCGCCTTTCCTTTGTTCCGATGGAGCTGGATTCGGTAGCCGTCGTATTTGATCTCGTGGAGCCACTGGTCGCCCGCCGGAGCCTTCGAGCGAAGGGTGGCAAGCTGAGGCTTAATAAAGCCAGGCATTTCGGGAAAATTGGTACGCTTCACAACGCAACTCACAAAAAACCCGCCGTCAATGCGGCGGGCAGTTTAACCATCTTTCTCCCACGAGTCCTTAACGCTCAGAGCACATCCCCGTTCCTTCAGCCGCCCATGTGTAGGTCCGCTGTTGGGCCGACAGGAACTGCGCGCAGATTAACGAATTGGCTAGGGAGCAAGCTCGAACCGTATGGTGGTCACAGGCTGCTCAGGATCTATTTTCCGGTAGTATTTTTCCAGATCCTTCTGAAGCTCCGACACGCTATGGAAGCCTTCCCACTGGGCGTGCAGATCGGAAAGCTCCTTATATGGTTCGGTGATAACGGAGAGGATCTTCACCTTCAATGTATTGGCCCCATCCGTGAGGTCAATGTGGTCTCCCTCGACCGTTGCAACTCCCAAACGGATTGTGGCTGTCTTCTTGCCTTCGCTAGCGGATCGAAAGTCTTCGGTACTGACTTTGATGCGACGTTTATAGGTGAACTGTCGGTTCACGATTCCCATTTCGATCTCCGTTATTTCGATCCCGGAAACTTGAATTTGCCAGTAAGCAGATAATAGGCGATCGCCCCAAGCACCGCGCTGAAGATCGCCAGAATTAGGCCAGGTGCCATGTTGTCCCTTACAATCACCAAGGCGGTTCCGAAAAAGGAAGTCGCCACCAGCGCGAGCAATATCCCGAAGAATGAGCGCGACCAGGATTTGGATACTTGGAGGTCTAGCGTGAACTCGGGGCCTACAGGATAGCGTTTGGCGTCCGAAGGAGAAGTAGCAAACTGTATGACGCAATTTTGCGCTGCTACCCTTTCTGTCGAACCGATTTCCTCTTCAATGACGATGTGACCATACCTCCGTAAGGATTCCGTTCTACCATTCAGGGCGGCCAAAGGGTCGGCAGTACACGAGAGCACCACTTCCCGGACCTCCAGGTCCGCTGTGCGGGGCTTCTGTTCAGCCTCGGGCAATCTACTTTCAATTTCGATGGTCAGCCAATCAAGCTCCTTGACGGGAAATATCGCCTTGCTCATCCCGCCAGAATGTAGTCGCTCCTCAACCTCGGGACTTACCATTTGGCCGTGCTCGCCAGATCCGATCTTCGAGATCCTCCAGAACGAATCGCCAGCAAATTGGGATGGGGCGGCCCCGAGGTTGTTCACGATAGCCGCCCAGTTCTCGGAGGTTTTGCCTTCACACAAAGCCCGATATTGGTCGTCCAGATCAGATACCGAGACCCAGTTGGAGAAGGGCACTTCGTTGGCCTCAACGAGGGGGCGTAAGATCGATTGAAGAGCCTGCTGGTTTGGAGCTGGGTAACCCTGCATCTGAAGATAGAGGTAATAACGGTCAGTGGGTCGAGAGACGGTCCGAACCGTAGCCAATCGAGTGCCGACCCACAGGCCACCATCCAACTTCACGATTCCCGTTGGATCCTCACCGCACTTCTGATAGCCATCCGGCTGAACATAAACCAGCAGCGCATTCACATTTGCAGCCCGCTCGGCTTGTTCCAAGCCTGCCGGCGAGAAATATTTCGCTTTGTAGTCATAGCGACAGATGCTTCCTGCCGGCATAGCCAGGATTTTGTGCACGTCGCGGTAGTAGTCCCGCCGAGTAGCGGTGTCGAAAATCACCCAGAACATCTTTGCTTTCTTTTCCTTGTGCGGGGAGGTAGGGGACTCGTTCTAACAAATGCCGTTAGGGCCGCTGAACGGCGTTCCGAATTGAGGGCTTTCGTCAAGTATTTTGACCGCCAATGCTCCAGAATCGTCGGTACGGATACCCCCTGAGCAGAGCAGGAGCGACCATTTCTCAGTGCCTTGAGGTGGGACGGATCAAGGGTCCCGAAATACACTCCTTTTGCATACGCACTTTTGAGGATCGGGTCAGAAGGAATGTTGCAGTTCCTCATCGCGACTCGAAGCACGTGGATGGGGCGAACCGACTTTGAGAATTCACCTTCCGAAGCGCTGACAAAGTTTGGAAGGAAGTCGCGGGCCGCGCTCAAGGTCGCTGGGCCGAAAGCAAGGGTGGAGTAGCCACTCGTTTGGCCGATCCGGGCAAACAGACCTCCCGGACGCAATCCGATCCGATTCAGTATTGCGCAATGGAGACCGGTGGCTGAGGTCGCAACGACACCGAGTAACTCTGATCGATAGCGCCGGCGAACCTCCTTCGCGACGACATCGCTAAAGACCAGCGCCGCGATTAGCTTGCCACCCAGCAGTATGTTGTACGGCGGAATGGCGACGATGGTGGCCAAATCCATAACCCTTCGCAACCCACGGTCCTTGATACTTCTCCGGCTAGAACCGGACCACATGAGATAGGCGTCCCTAGCGCCCATAGTGTACGGCCCACTTGTGAGTTCGAACACTCCCATAAGCCGCTTTGGCTGCTGCCCGACGTCGTAGACTAGACACCGAAGCTGCCGGCCGACGCGGTTTGTGGTCGGCACACGCTGAAAGAGCTTGCAGTAGCGGAACAGCTCATGATCCGCAGCCGTGGCGCAAAACTTGATCTGTGGATGGATCTTGTGAGGGTCAATTCCGGAGTCGGCCAAGAGCTGGCGGCAGCCCCGAGTTTCCATTTTGTCGACGAATGGTCTCTCATTCTCGATCTGCTCGAGCCGAAGCCCTCGCATCACGCGCTCCTGAGTTTCACGGCTCGGAGGAGTGATCAACCATCCTGACTTTGAAGGAGCAACAACGCGGAAGCCAGCGGCCTTCAAATCTCGACGCAGCCTCTCCCGAAAAACCGCCTTCTTGCGCTCTAGCAGTCTGCTGAAAAACCTTAAAATGGAGAGTTTTCGTCTTCTCGGCGGTTGTTGTTGGAGCGGCGGGGT
>NZ_JBVBEF010000146.1:0-13258 GCF_055456055.1 Bradyrhizobium sp. LeoB3 | reverse complement strand
GTGATCTTCGCAATCACCGGACTTACCATGACCGCTCCAGCCTCTCAGGCTTTTGCAGAACCTTCCGCACACTACCCCTCTCCCCGCGAAGAGCGGGGGAGAGGGAACTGGGAAGGCCCGCGCGCGGGGAGAAGGGACTCTACGTCGCCGTCAGCAGATCGACCTTTGCGTTTGCGACGATCAGCCGGTCGGCGAGCAGTTGCGCGAGGTTGCGCATGATCCGCTCGCCGGCGCGCGGATGCTGCTTGCGGAAGCGTTCGAAGTCGCGCAGCGGGATTTCCCAGGCGGTCGCAGCCTGGTCCGCCAGGACGTCAGCGGAGCGGACCGGTTCGATCAGCGCCATCTCGCCGAACGCCATGCCGGCGGTGAGCGTCGCCAGGCGGACGCCGTCGGGCAGGGTGACGTGCACGACACCGCTGCGCAAGAAGAACAGCGAGCCAGCGGCATCGCCGGCGGAGATGATCTTCTCGCCGGAGCGGTAGGTGTGGGTCGAAGCGAGCGACGCGAGGTCGGTCAGCTCTTCCGCGCTCAATCCGGCCAGCAGCGGCTGCTCGGACAATTCCGTGGTCTCGAAGAAATCGATCGAGCCGCCATAGCGGTAGACGATCTGGTCCTCCGCCCATTCGATTGCGGTATCGAGCAGGTAGAAGTCCCTGATGTTGCCGAGCTTGGCCGTCCACTCGCGCAGCGTCTTCCATTCCGTCGATGAGCGTTTGATTCCGGACAGGATCACGGTGACGCCGAGCGCGGCCAGTTCCTCGAAGGCCTCCGCCACCAGCCGCGCGCCGGCACGGGTGGTGGAGGTGACGCGGTGCAGGTCGAACACGACGAATTGCGGCCGCCGCTCCGAGGCCATCCGCCGCGACACGTAATCGACCGCGGAAAGCGACAGCGTGCCGACCAGTTCGATGATCCGCACCTCCTCGTGATGCGCCGCGAGGATGTCGCGCTCATGCGGGCGGCGGACGCGGCGCGACGGGCTCTTGCCGATATTGTAATCGGCGATGATGCTGGTGCGCGCATCGTCGCTGCGGTTGAGCATATGCAGGTCGTAATGCGAAGACAGCGCTTCGCACACCTTGATGCCGCGCACGCTGTTGCCGTGCTTGTCGAGCTTGGGCGAATAGCTGCCGAGCCCGAGCCGCGCCGGCAGCGCAGCCAGAATGCCGCCGCCGACGCCGCTCTTGGCGGGGATGCCGACGCGGTAGATCCATTCGCCGGCGAAGTCGTACATGCCCGACGAGGTCATCACCGAGAGCGTGCGCGAGATCGCATACGGCGTCATCACTTGCTTGCCGGTCACCGGATTGATGCCGCGATTGGCCAGCGTTGCCGCCATGATCGCGATATCGCGCGCGGTCACCAGCACCGCGCATTGCCGGAAATAGACATCCAGCACGGAGGCAACGTTGTCCTTGATCACCGCATTGGTGCGCAGGAGATAGCCGATCGCCCGATTGCGGTCCCCGGTCGTGCTTTCGGAAAGATAGACCGCCTCGTCGAGCGCGAGCTCGCGCCCGGCGAAGCGGCCGAGCGCCTGCCGGATATAGTCGAAGGCGGCATCGCCCTTGGCCTCATGGATCAGCCCGGTGCAGGCGATGGCGCCGGCATTGACCATCGGGTTGAAGGGATGGTTTTCCGCATTCAGCCGGATCGAGTTGAAAGGATCGCCCGACGGCTCGACGCCGATCGCGCTTTCCACCCGCGCCGCCCCCAGCGTGTCCAGCGCCAGCGCGAACACGAAGGGTTTGGACATCGACTGAATGGTGAAGGGCACCTTGGTGTCGCCGACCTCGTAGACGTGACCGTCGAGGGTGGCGAGGCTGATGCCGAAATGGGCAGGGTCGGCCTTGCCGAGTTCGGGGATGTAATCGGCGACGGCGCCACCGGTCTCGGCGGCGAACTCGTCGTGGCATGACTGCAGGAACCGCAGCAGGGGCGGTCTTGAGCGGGTCCAGGCGGTGGCGCTGGAAGGAGGCGGCTCGGGTTTCATCGCCTCCTGTTGTGCAACGCAATCAGGGGGCGCGCAACTGGTTCGGTACTAGCGCCTAATGACGCTTCTTCGAAGCGTCGTCAGGCTCTACCCTTTTGTTTGAGCATGATCTTTTCGGAAAACCGGTGCCCACTTTTCCGGATCATGCTCCTGCCGCCGGACCAGGAGCAGCGCGATCAGGACCGTCGGCACCAGGATGGCAAGGCCAAGCAGCGTCACCTGCATCTGCGACAACGGCATGATGCCGCCGCCGGGCGTCGCCACCACGAAGCCGCCGATCACGAGCAGCACCCGCAGCGGCCATTCCAGCGCGCCTGCGCGGCTGAGATCGCCGACAAAGGCCTGATAGCCCTGGATGCCGCCGCAAATGAACAGCGTACCCAAGGCGGCAAGCGCCATCAGTCCAAGCCCGGCGAGATAGGGGGAAGGTCCCTGCAGCACCAGCGCCGGGTTCAGCACGAAGAAGAACGGGATGAAATAGATGATGCTGCCGACCCACATCGATTCCCAGCCTGTCTTCATCGCCGGCGATCCGGCGATGCCGGCCGCCGCAAATGAGGCGATCGCGACCGGCGGGGTGATCGACGACAGCATGCCCCAGTAGAAGATGAACATGTGCACCGCCATCCGGTTCAGCCCGAGCTTCTCCAGCGCCGGCGCCACGAGGATGGCGAGGAAGATGTAGCACGCCGTGGTCGTCAGCCCGAGGCCCAGGATCAGGCTAGTGAATGCGCACATCGCCAGCAGTAGGAAGGCGTTGTCGCCCGCAAGTGTCAGCAGGTCGTTGGCGAGGCTCGAGACCACGCCGGTCATCGAGAATGCGCCGATCAGAAGCCCGCAGCCGGCGAGGATGCCGACCAGCTCCACGAAGGTGCGGCCATTGACCTCGAGGAATTTTGCGATCGTGGCCCAGGTCCAGCGCGTGTCCTTCGAGAAGAACTGGTTCAACACCAGCAGCAGCGCAGTGGCATAGAACGGCGCGTGGCTCTCGCGCTTGAAGTAGAGCAGCATCACAATCAGCAGCGCGATGACGAACACGTAGTACCAGCCCGACTTGAGGGTATCGATCACCCGCGGCAGCTCGGCCCGCGGAATGCCCCTCAGGCCGTGACGCGCCGCATAGGAGTCCACCTGCATGAACAGGCCGATATAATAGAGCGCGGCGGGAATGATCGCGGCGACCGCGACCTCGGCGTAGCTGATGTTCAGGAACTGCGCGATCACGAAGGCGGTGGCGCCCATCACCGGCGGCGCCAGCACCGCGCCGGTCGAGGCGCAGGCCTCGATGGCGCCGGCATAGGAGGCGCGGAAGCCGCTGCGCTTCATCACCGGGATGGTCATGGTGCCGGCAGTGAGCACGTTGGAGATGATCGAGCCGGACATCATGCCGAGCAGTCCGCTCGCGAAGATGCAGACCTTCGCCGCCCCGCCGCGGAACGTGCCGCACAGCGCAAAGGCGATGTTGATGAAGAATTTTCCGGCACCCGTCATCATCAGCGCGGTGCCGAACACGAGGAAGCCGATCACGGTATCGGCAAAGGCCTGGATCGGAATCCCAAGCAGGCTCTCGCCCGAGAGCACATGATAGGCGGTGGCCTGGTCGAAGGTGAGTTCGGAGCCACGAAACGGCCCGAGCCATTTGGCCTCGGCAAACAGCGGATAGACTGTGAACGGGAACACGCTGAGCAAGAGGCTCCAGCCGCCGGTGCGGCGCAGGGCCTCCATCAGCATCGCCCACATCACGACGCCTGCAATCAGGACGTTGCGCGGCGCGCCGTCGGATTCCCAGCCGTACTGCGCGGCCTTGCGGATGTTGAGCATCAGCCAGATCGCCGCAGCAAACGTCAGCACGAACAGGAGAAGGTCGTACCAGGGAATCCGGTCGAGCGGCGCGCTCCCCGTTCCCGGAAAGATCAGGAACGTGAACGGCAGCATCAGCGCGATCAGCAGATAGAAATATTCGGTGTTGAGCTGGGTGTAGCCGATCAGGAAGCGCAGCGAGAATTGCTGGTTGATGCAGAGCAGGATGGTGGCCGCGGTCGCGACCACCAGCGCCCAACGCCAGCCGCCGCGCAAGCTGCGCACGCGCGTGACCTCGGCCTCCTGCATGTTGCCCGCCCCGGCATGGGGATCTTCGAACTCGATCCTCTTCGGCGGCGCGGCCACGGCGCTATCGAGCGGAGAAGCTGACATCAGGAGATCCCCACAATGGCGTTAGCTTGCAATGGAAGCTGGTGGCTTTATTCAAAGCCGTTCGACATGTTGGCCTTGGCAAGCGCTGCCGCGCGCGCCTTCATCCAGCCTTCCAGGAACGCCTTCTCGTCCGCGGGCGGATTGGACTTGCCATATTCCGTCCAGGCGGCGGTGAGCACGTCCTGGCGCTTGAACAGCGCGTTGTTGTGGGCCTCCTGCTGGTCGGTCCATTGGCCCGCTTCCTTCAGCGCCCTCACGGCGCCGGGATGCACCGGCGCGACCCAGTTCTTGGTCTGCCTATCGGCGGCAAGCCCGCTCGCGCCTGGCGCGGAATCCTTGTAGGCATCGTAGTTGACGATCATCGCCTTGGTGATGGCGTAAATCTGGTCCGCGGGCACGGATGCATAGGCGACGAAGATCGGGTAGGGGTAGTTTGCGAGGTTGAGCGGCTTCTCTGGCGAGATGCCGGCGCCACAGGTCGCGCGATGCGGGAAGAAGAACGAGCCGACCTTCTGCACCCGTTCCCATCCGGCCTTGTCGTCAGCTGGAAGCGGCGGCCAGATCAATCCGCGCGGCGAGGTCTCGGCTTCCTTTGCGGGCCCCGTGATGGTGGTGCCGAAGGCAGCGTCGGTGTCGTTGTTGATCAGGCCCTTCCACATCGCGCCATAGCTTGCGAATTCGACGGCCTTGACGTCGGACTGCTTGAGACCGCCGAAGGCGAGGATGGCGAGCGAGTTCTGGTTCAGCGCGGGCGAGCCGACCACGAAGCCGACGCGCTTGCCCCTGAGATCCTTGATGTCCTTGACGCCGATATCGGCGGCGACGCCGAGCGAGGCTGCATTGCAGTCGACCGTGGACAACAGGAGTTGCAGCGGCTGCGGCCCCCATTCCTTGGCGCCGAACTCGAACACGCCTTCCTGCGCGAAATAGGTGCCGGACCCCATCGCCGACATCACCGCGCGCTTGGCGCGCAGCGGCGCCAGCCGCGCCACGTCATTGCCCGCCGGCAGCACGCGGAGGTCGGTGCCGTACTTGTCCTTCATCATCTTGCCGACACCGACCGAGATGTTGAATCCCGCGGTTCCCGTGTCGTAGGCGGTCACGCCCATCGTCGGCGGCAGCTTGATGTCTTCGGCGAGCGAAGGTCCTGATACGAGTAGGGTGACGCCGAGCGCGAGCAGACGACGGATCATGATTCCTCCCTGATGTTTCGCTACGCGAAACTTGTTGTTTGCGAGGATCATTGCATCGCATCGCGATGATGGCAACGGCGCACCGTTGGCGCGCACTACCACCATCGTTGCATCACCGGACAGATTGTCGCGGATCGAGCCTTGAATGTGTGCGCGTCAGGTCTCGACGATGGCGACCGCCTGTCCTTCGGCGATCACGTCGTCGACGCTGACGAGGATCGACTTGACCGTGCCCGACGCGGTCGACGTCACCGGAATCTCCATCTTCATCGCCTCAACCAGCGCGACCTCGTCGCCATCTGCGATGCTGGCACCGGCCTCAACGGGTATTGCGCATACACGGCCGGCCACTTCGGTGATGATCTTGATATCTGGCATTCCACGCTCCCCATCCGTTTCACGAAACGCATAGCGCTCTGCGAACGGCTTTTGTTGTGGCCGCACATTGCCTGAGGTAGCTTGTTCTGCAAGTGGAATTTTATTCCGTGTGGCGGAATGGAGCCTATAACAAATGGGAAGACGCTCAGAGCGGCTTAGCCGGCAAGGAATGCTCGCCAGCGATCTCGCAGGCGAGGGCGACGTGATCCAGGTCGTGTCGCGCGCGTTTGATGTCCTCAGATGTTTCGAAGGACATGAAGCGCGGCTCGGTAATCTTGAAATATCGAATCGTTGCGGCCTGCCGCGATCGACGGTGTCGCGGCTCACGCACACGCTGACGCGGATGGGCCAGCTCGTCTATCTGCCGCGGGACCAGAAATATCGGATAGGTCCTAGCGCGGTGGCGATGAGCACCGCGATGATGAAGGGCCTGCAGCTCCGCAACCTGATCCGTCAGCGTCTGCAGGACGTCGCCGAGCAATTGCCCGGCACCGTCGGCTTCGTCATCCCCGATCGGTTCCAGCTCGTCTATCTCGAATACGCGCGCTCGGCGAACGCTCTCGGCCTGCACGAGGTCACCGGCAGCCGGATCTCGATGGCGACCACCGCTGCGGGCCACGCCTATACGGCCGCGCTCGAGCCTGAGGTCGGCGATGCCCTGATCGCGGAGATGGAGCGCGAGATTCCCGAAGGCGCGAAGCTGCTCAAGCCGCGCATCGAGGGTAATCGCCGCCTCTTGCGCGAGCACGGCTATGTCGTCGCCTGCGGCCTCTGGAGTCCGCACATCAACGGCGTCGCGGTGCCGCTATGGTCGCCGCAATACCAGACCTATGTCGTGACCACGATCGGCCTGTTGTCGGCGATGTATGACGAGAAGCGGCTGCACAAGGAGGTCGGCCCGCAAATGGTGCAGCTCGGCGCCGCGCTCGCCAGCCTGCTCGAAGGCGCCGACGCCAGCATCTTCAATAACCGGCTCGAGCGAAAACCTATTCCGGCAGCCGTGAACCATAACAAGATCATAAAAGCGGAGGAAAGGAATGAACTGGAAGCCGGAACTCGACGAGCTCGCCCGGCGCGAAGCGTTCGCGCGGGAGATGGGAGGCGTTGAGAAGGTCAAACGACAGCGCGATCAAGGCCGGCTCACCGTTCGCGAGCGCATCGATAAGATTGTCGATCAGAAATCCTTTCACGAGATCGGCGCCATATCCGGCATCGCCGAATATGACGAGAACAACGAGCTCAAGCAGCTGACGCCCGCGAACTGCGTGTTCGGCCGCGCCAAGGTGGACGGCCGTCCGGTGGTCGTGGTCGGCGACGATTTCACCGTGCGCGGCGGCTCGGCTGATGCGTCGATCTCCGCCAAGCCGCTGATGGCGGAGGAGATGGCGCATGATTTCAGGTTGCCGATCATCCGCATGATCGAAGGCTCCGGCGGCGGCGGCTCGGTCAAGACGATCGAGACGCGCGGCGCGGCCAACCTGCCCGGCGGCGTCGGCGGCACGCGCTGGTACTGGTACACGACCGCGAACCTCGCGCGCGTTCCGGTCGTCGGTCTCGGGCTCGGCTCGGTCGCAGGCCTTGGCGCGGCGCGACTTGCGGCCACGCATTATTCGGTGATGACGAAGAACTCGGCGATGTTCGTGGCGGGCCCGCCGGTGGTGAAGCGGCTCGGACAGGATCTGACCAAGCAGGAGCTCGGCGGCGCCGACATCCAGACCCGCGCCGGCGCGATCGATCAGGCAGTCGAGACCGAGGAGGAGGCGTTCGAGTGCGCGCGGCGCTTCCTCTCGTATCTGCCGCAATCGGTGTTCGAGCTGCCGCCGACCATTCCCTGCACCGACGATCCTGAACGTTCAGAGGAAACGCTGACGAAGGCGGTGCCGCGCAATCGCCGGCAGGTCTACAAGATGCGCCCGATCATCGACGCTGTCGTCGACAAGGGCTCGTTCTTCGAGGTGAGCGCCAATTTCGGCAAGCCGATCATTGTCGGCTTGGCGCGGCTCGAGGGCAGGGCGGTGCTGCTGCTGGCGAGCGATCCCTTCCACTATGGCGGCTCGTGGACCGCGGAAGCCTGCCAGAAGGTGGTCCGCTGGGTCGATTTCGCCGAGACCTTCCATCTGCCGGTGGTCTACCTGATGGACTGCCCCGGCTTCATGATCGGGCTGGAGGCAGAGAAGAGCGCGACCATCCGCCATGGCGTGCGCGCGATGGCGGCGGTCAACCAGAGCACCGTGCCCTGGTGCACGATCATCGTGCGCAACGCCTTCGGCGTCGCCGGCGTGGTGCACCAGCCGGCGAACCGCTTCTCGATGCGCTACGCCTGGCCGTCGGCCTATTGGGGCTCGCTGCCGCTGGAGGGCGGCATCGAGGCCGCCTACCGCGCCGACATCGAGGCCGCGCCCGATCCGGCGGCAAAGCTGAAGGAGATCGAGGACCGCCTGAACAAGCTACGCTCGCCATTCCGCTCGGCCGAAAAGTTCTGGGTCGAGGAGGTGATCGACCCCCGCAGGACGCGCTCGCTGCTCTGCGAATTCGCGCGTTTGGCTGAGCCGATCCGGACCGCGGGGCCGCCAGGCAACATGTCGACAAGGCCGTAGTTGCTGCCTGACCCTCATGGTGAGGAGCCGCGTAGCGGCGTCTCGAACCATGAGGCCCCGATCTCACCCGCGGCCCATCCTTCGAGCCGCCTGCTTACGCAGGCTCCTCGGGATGAGGGGGGAGTGCGTGGCGCCTGCGTCCTTTCGGCAGTCCTACACCTCGCTCTCGCGGTGCACGTCGTGGACCACGATGCCCATGCCGGCGTCGGGCATCTTGATCCAGTCGCGCCGCATCAGCGTACGCTTGGTGTCCTCATGCCCGCTCATCCAGTGCTCGCGCATCGAGGTGCCCGAGAATTCGTGATCCTTGGCGTGGCCTTCATAGGCCTTCTGCTGATAGATCAGTTGCAGGATCGCGATGCTCGGCAGGGCGCTGTTGGAATCGCGGAGCTGGCGCTCTTCCTCCGATAGCTGCTCGTTCGGAATCTTCGACAGCGCCTTGTAGAGGCGGGCGCGGAGATTGTGGGTCTTGCGATACATATCGGTGTTGTAGCGCGTGCGCGAGGAATACATGATGTCCTTGTGGCGGGCCATTACGTCGTGGATGTCGCGCGGCAGCACGCCGCGGGCCGAGAACAGGTCGACCTGGAACACCAGTGAATTCAGGCTGTCGACCTGGTCGAGCAGATGCTGCAGCGGCGTGTTGGAGACGATGCCACCATCCCAGAAATGGTCGGTGCCCACCTTCACCATCGGCAGCGCTGGGGGCAACGCGCCGCTCGCCATGATGTGCTCGGGAATGATCTCGTCATGCGCGTTGTCGAAATAGATGAAATTGCCCGACAACACGTTCACCGCGCCGACCGCAAAGCGCATCCTCTTGGAGTTGATGCGCTCGAAATCGACCAGCTCGAGCAGCGACTCGCGCAATGGCGCCGTGTCGTAATAGCTCGTCGCGGTCCTGGCGCCGGCCGGGCTGAACCATGGATTGGTGGTGTGGGGCGCGAAGAAGCCGGGCTGGCCCAGCACCGTCGTCATGAACGAGGAGGTGAAGTTGCGGGCCTTGCGGAAGATGTCGCCGTCCGGCGTGTAGTGCCAGATCTTGCGGCTGGTGATGCGGTCCCAGAATGTGTGCAGTCGCTCGAGCCGCCGCTCCGGCGGATTGCCGGCGATGATTGCCGAGTTGATCGCGCCGATCGAGACGCCGCAGATCCAGTCCGGCTCGATACCTGCTTCGTGCAGCGCCTGATAGACGCCGGCCTGGTAGGCGCCGAGCGCACCGCCGCCTTGCAGCACCAGCGCGACACGGTCGCAGCGCTCCGGCCGCCAGCCGCGATGGGAGGTTGCAGTTTCTTGTTCGTCGAAATGTGGGCTACGCGCATCCATGTCTTTGCACTCCCTGCGCGCCAACGATTCCGTGTGCCCGTGACGCGCTGATGACAGCCGCCAAGGGGGACATTCGGGTCACGCGGCTGAAGGAAATCCCTCATATCAATGTCAATGTCCGTCGCTAGCGTTCGGGCCACTAATTGCAAAACAGGGGGATTTGCGATGCGCAGGGAAGAACTATTGCGGCTTCCGTCAATGCCAGCCGCGGGCCCGAGCTATCCCGCAGGACCCTACCGCTTCGTCAATCGCGAATTCCTGGTCATTACCTACGAGACCGATCCCGCGCTGATCCGTGCCGGGCTGCCTGAGCCGCTCGAGCCGATTGATCAGCCGATCGTGCACTACGAATGGATCAAGATGCCTGATAGTTCCGGCTTCGGCAGCTATACCGAGTCCGGTCTGGTGATCCCGGCGCGCTTGCACGGCGAAGAGGTCAATTTTGTTTCGCAGATGTACCTCGACGATGATCCGCCGATTGCGGCGGGCCGGGAGATCTGGGGCTTTCCGAAGAAATACGCCCATCCCAAGCTCGAAATCGTCAAGGACACGCTGACCGGCACGCTCGAATACGCCGGCCAGCTCGTCGCCATGGGCACCATGGGCTACAAGCATGAGAGCATGGCGGGCAATGGCGACATCACCCGCGCGACGCTGTCGAAGACGCAAATTAATCTGAAGATGATCCCGGGAGTCGATGGCCGTCTCGAAGTCTGCCAGCTCGTCGCGATCAACCTGACCGACATCAACGTCAAGGGCTCATGGATCGGCCCGGGCCGGCTGCATCTGGTGCCGCACGTCAATGCGCCGGTTGCGGATTTTCCGGTGCGGCGAGTGGTCGGCGCGCATCATTTCCTCGCCGATCTGACGCTGCCGTTCGGCCGCGTCGTGCACGATTACAACAAGGAAGCCGAGCTGGCCGCAACGGGTCTCGCGGCGGAGTAGGCTGCGACATCAAACTGTAACAGAAGCGTAATTCAATCGTCGCGTGCCGGCGTGTGGGGAAGGTGGCCCGCACTGATATGTGCTGGCTTGCGCAGGGGTTGACGATGTCTCGCGTTGAGCTTCGGGCTGGTCATGTCGGCTGAACCAGCGAAAATTGTCAGCGTGCCGGCGGACGCCACTCCGCTGATCCCTGGCCTGGTGTGGGCGTTCCGTCTGCATGGCGACGGCACCGCTGAATCCTTGCCCATCGATGCGCCGATCGAGTTCAGCCATGATGGCAGGCTCTGGCTGCATTTCAATCTGGCGGATGGTCGCAGCCGGCAATGGCTTGGCGGCCTGCAGTTTCCGATGCTGGCGCGCGATCTCTTGCTGTCGCATGACAATTTCCAGCAGCTCCACATCATCGACAACTGCGTCTATGGCGTGTTCTCCGATCTCGTGCGCGAGATCGACTCCCCAACGGAGGAAACCGGCTTCCTTCGCTTCGCGATGACCGAGCGTCTCCTGATCAGCGGCCGCCATCAGGCGCTGTGCGCGGTGGATGCCACGCGCCGCGTGCTCGAAGGCGGCCATCGTGTCGCGACGGTGGCGGCGCTGCTTGAGAAGATCATCGACGAGGTCGCCGACACTATGGACCGGATGGCCGACAAGATCGCCACCGAGATCGACGGCATCGAGGAACGGGTGCTGTCCGGCGAGACCAAGTCGGAGATGCGGGCCGGGCTCGGCCGGTTGCGGCGAACCTGTCTGCGGCTGCATCGTCAGCTTGCCGGCTTGCGTGTCCTGTTCCACCGGCTCGAGCAGAAGAGCCCCGAAAATCTCAGCCCGGCGCTAAGGCTGCATGCAGCAAAGCTCGCACAGCGGCTCGACGGTCTCGACCACGATATCACCGAGCTGCGCGAACGCAGCCGGCTGCTGGAGGAAGAGCTTCGCTTCAAGCTGGAGGAGGAGAGCAACCGGCATCTGCACGCGCTCTCTGTCGTGACCATGATGCTGCTGCCGCCGACGCTGGTCACCGGCATCTTCGGCATGAACACCAAGGGACTGCCGCTCACCGACGTCGACAGCGGCTTCCTGTGGGCCGCGGTGCTGTTGATCGCCGCCTCCGGCCTTGCCTATCTGATCATGCGTCGCCTGGGCATCGTCAAATAACGGGCTGCGGTATCATTGCATGTACCGAGTGCTCATCCGCGCGGTCACGGCATTCGCGGCGATCACTGCCCTTGCCCTCGCAGCCGCCCGCGCGGCAGATCAGCCCGACGGCGGCGACAAGGACCTGCGCGACAGGCTGGCCGATGCCGGCTACCAGTTCAGCCTGACCTATATCGGCGAGGGGCTCGCCAACGTCTCCGGCGGCATGCGTACCGGCGCGATCTATACCGGGCGTCTCGATCTCGGCACCACCATCGACCTTGAAAAGGTGATGGGCTGGACCGGCGCCACCTTCCACGCCAACGTGTTCCAGATCCATGGCGACGGCCTGTCGCGCAGCTATATCGGCAATCTGATGCTGGTCTCCGGCGTCGAGGCCTTGTCCTCGACGCGGCTCTATGAGCTCTGGATCGAGCAGCAACTGCTTGGCGGCAAGCTCGCCGTCCGCGTTGGCCAACAGGCCTCCGACATTGAGTTCATCGACAGCCAGTACGACGACATCTTCATCAACTCCGCGCTGGGCTGGCCCGGCATCACAGGGATCAACCTGCCGGGGGGCGGGCCGTCGCCCCCGCTCGCGGTTCCTGGCATCCGCATCAAGGCGGCGCTCTCAGACCGGATCACCGCCTATCTCGCACTGTTCGACGGCAGTGCGGCAGCGCCGGATGCGGACGACGCGCAGATCGCCAATGCCAACGGCCTTCTGTTCCGCGTCAACGATCCGCCGTGGTGGATCGGACAGCTCAAATACAAGTTCGAGATCGGCGAGAGCCGGCTGCCGGCGACCATCACCGGCGGCGGCTGGTATCACATGATGTCGTTTCCCGATCAGCGCTTTTCGGGTGACGGCCTGTCGCTCGCCGATCCCAACAGCTCCGGCGATCCGGCATGGTGGCGCCGAAACCAGGGATTGTTCATGGTCTACGAGCAGCAATTGGCGCTCGCCGCACCCGGTTCGGACAAGGGCGTCGCATTCTTCATGCGGGCCTCAGTGAGCCCGTCCGATCGCAACCTGGTCAACGCCTATGTCGACGGAGGCTTCCTGTTCACCGGCTTCAGCGACGCCCATCCGAACGACAGGTTCGGCGTCGCTGCAACCTATGCCAGGATCTCCGACCGCGCCCGCGCTCTCGATCGCGACATCCAGTTCTTCACCGGAACGCCATACCCGATCCGCGACTACGAGGCGATCTTCGAGGTCACCTATCAGCATGAGGTCAGGCCCGGCTTCTATCTGCAGCCGGTGCTTCAATATATTGCGCATCCGGGCGGCGGCGCGGTCGATCCCTACGATCCCACGCAGACGCATCGCATCAAGGATGGTGTAATGGTCGGTGTACGTACGACCATCACGTATTAGCGGAGTGATGAGTGACGACGTTACTCTGGAGGCGCGCCGCGACTTAGAGCCTGAGAACCAATTCGGTTTTCGGGTAGACGGCATCCGAAGTAGCGGATGTTGAAGACCTCGACGGTGGAGC
>NZ_JBVBEF010000145.1:0-13341 GCF_055456055.1 Bradyrhizobium sp. LeoB3 | reverse complement strand
ATAACGTTCAAGGAATCTGAAATGCGGAGCCCTGGCGTCCCCAGTCTCGACCAATTGCAGGTATTTCTGACCGTTGTTGAGACGGGAAGCTTCGCGGCTGCGGGACGAAAGCTCGGGCGGGCGACTTCGGCTGTGAGCTATACGATTACCAATCTCGAGCAGCAGCTTGGGTTCAACTGTTCGATCGGGACCGAACGCGCAGGCCAACGCTGACGGCGATTGGCTCATCCGTTCTGTCAGAGGTGCGCACAGTGTCAGTCGGCGTGGACAGTTTGCGTGCCAGAATCAGTGCCGGGCGGCCTTGAGTCCGAACTCTCCATCGTCGTGGACGTCATGCTCCCGGCAGATCGCGTGGTCGACGCAATGGAGGCGTTCGAGAAGACATTTCCGACCGTCGCGCTGCGTCTCGAATCACACTGATGAAGTTGAACTCTGTAGTGCGAATTGCTGCCAGGCAATTAGCTCCGCGCCTAGGAGCATTTTTACTTCCGTATTTGTCCCTGATCCGAAGCAAGCCGACGCTCTAGTCCGCGGCGAAAAGCCCGATTTGGCAATGATGGGCCGCGCGGTGCTAGCCGACCCCCACTGGCCGCACGCGGCCGCACGTCAACTTGGCGTCGACCATGCGGCCTGGTCAAGCTCCTGGCCCCATACGCGTATGGCTGGATCGCCACGGGGCAACACGAGCGAAGTTGCCGGAAGAGGACAAAACGTCTTCCGGCGGATTTCGGCTTAGGCCGCGTCCAAGAATAGCTTGGTGTGAGCGACGAACAGCTCCGGATACTGGAAATGTGCGCCATGCCCAGAGTCCGGATAGACAATCAGCTGCGCATTCGGAATGTGCTGCGACAGAGTGAACGAGTTGATGGTCGGCACCATTATATCGTTGTGACCGTTAGCGACCAGAGTGGGCTGCTTGATTGTCTTCAAATCGGCGTACCGCTCTCCGCGAGGCTGACGCCACTCCATCAGCGCGGCGGTTTGGGCTTGCATGGTCTGAACGGACGAAGGGGGATCGGCGTCCTGCCTCTGATGACGGCGCTCCCAAAAGGCCCGGCCAGCCGCTTGGCTCTTCTCCGACGGCGAGAAAAAGAGAAACAGAAAATCCTCCAAAGCTGGCACCGGATTGCACGCAACCTCACGAACCCGCGGATTGGTGCCGGGCTCACCATTCCGAGGGCCCGTCCCCACAAGAACCAACCGCCTTACAAACTGAGGGTTCCGCAAAACAAAGCTTTGCGCGACGTAGCCCCCCATCGAAAAGCCGAGGACGTCCACCTGGGACAATCCGAGTGCCTTAACGAAGACTGCCAGATGGTCGCTCATCGCATCGAATGTGTCGGGAGTTTTCCCGGTCGAGCTTGCTACGCCCGCGTTGTTGAAGAGAATGACGGGACGTTCTTTAGCGAGCCCATCCGTCACCAGAGGATCCCAATTGTCGAGACCGCCTCGAAAGTGCTGCAGAAAAACAAGCGGTGTGCCGCTCTCCGATCCGAACCGCCTGTAGGCATACCGGACTCCACTTGCCTCAACCAGGCGAGTGGGAGCCGTGACGTGCGTCTCTTTAACCATATTTTTCTCCTTTTATAAACATTCATGATGACAGTCATGAAACCGTGCTCATAACTATCGTGGCTGATAGCGAGTGCTAGCTAACAGGTCGCTCGAGTGAGGAAACCATAAGTGTTTTTCTGGTTTTTTACTCACCCGAACTGACTTTCTCGCGACGATGTCGGACGACGAAGCAAAACTGCCCGCGCGATAATCCAAGCGTCAACGCAGTGTTTACGATGCTTCCTGCGGACGTCATATGCCGTGCTGCGCCTTGCGCGGCCTCCAATTCCGCTCCCACCACGGGTGGCAATTGCGGTGCGGTCATTCAATCGGAAGCTCCGCAAATTGATCGTCACCGTTCTTCATTGTCTTTTACGCCCGCGCTTTTCCTGAAAGGCACCGCCTCCTCCAGGCGCGCTCTCCAATGACTACGCAAGTCGCCACGGTGTCGCCGGTCCTGATGCGCGGCATGATCGGTCCATCGGCGATTCGTAGGTTGTCGATGCCAAAGACCTGGAGCTTGCTGTTGACGACTGACACTTCTTCGCGCCCACTCTTCACGGTGCAGGCTTGGTGCTAGAGGGCTGACGCCGCATCTCACGCGAAGCCTTCAATCGCGTCTCCTTTCAGGTTGTCCGGCATGACCTCACGTTTTGCCCACCATTGGAAGTGGTCGTCGTCGGGTGCGAGAGAGAACTTTTCTTCCCACTCGCCAAGAGCAACTAGAACCGGCCGCAAACCTTGGCCTTTCTCGGTCAATACGTATGCGTTGTATGGGCTGCCATCGGAAGAAGGGACTACTTTAAAGACCCCGTACTGTACGAGATCTCGGAGCCTCGCGGACAGTATGTTCTTGGCCAATCCGAGGCTCTTTTGGAATTCACCGAACCTAGTCAGCCCCTCGCACGCGTCGCGTACTAAGAGGAGTGACCACCCATCGCCGACCACATCTAGCGTTCTCGCGACGGCGCAGCCGGACTTTCTGTGGCTGGTTCGCCTTACCATCTCACCCCGACTCTTACTTGCGCCTCACCATGTGTTCCCGCGGATAAGGACGCGATCCATGATCGAGCAAAATCTAATGCGGCGGAGCGGCGGAAGATAGCGTCCATTCGACCGACTCTTGTGCCCGGTTGTCCGCGGCACGATGCAGATGCACAGTCGCGCCGCAGTGCTAATTGCCCCTCGACAATGCCCCTCCCCCTTGTGCGACTGCGGAGCTTTTGTGGTTCCTTCTCCATGTGGCCCGGCTTTACTCCATGTGGCCCGGCTTAAAGTGTGCAAATGGTTCGCAGAACATCAGCCAAACGCGCGGATTAGCCAAAAGGCCGCCTCATCTTCCACACGGTCGACCTTGTTCTGCTAGTCTTTTCACTCAGCCTGTAAGTCCCCGGTGAGGCTTTCAATTACCCACAAATTCTCCTCCGACCATGGCGCCCAGCGCCATGTCGGTGCCGGCCGGAAGCATCGCGATCTGTTGAAACCCGCCGCGCCAAAAATATTTATATGACAATTATCATATCAAATTGTCGTTCGCGGGTCATTCTTCGAACGTGTGAGGAGAGGTTAAGCGACAAGCTTGAATGCTATCAGAGATAGCGGACGTCAATGCACCTGATGGCGCCTCAAGGCGCGAAGCTCGCCGCGCTCAGCTTGTAAGCATGGGTTCTTGATCATTTCGAGTGCTGCAACTGTTACGTCGTCTTTGCATGCCGCAACTACAGATTGTCAATGGGAGAAATAGGGAGAGAATGGGGAGATCTATGGAAGAATACTGGTCACTCTTACGATTGAGCCCACAATCGCAGGGTCGATACTCTTGTGGAGTCTCTTCCTCCCGCCACGTGTCAATGATACGTGGTTCCGGAGCGGGATCGCACCGGAACACGACTCCTTGAATCTCTATCGGATCGAATTCCAGTCACCATGATTCTTTCGCATGCTCCGTGAGAGTTTGTGCCACTTAATGAAAATGCTCCTTTCCTCTTCCAAGCGATTCTAGAAAATGTGTTCACCAAGAGGGTCGGTGGGGGTCGTGGCGAATGGGTGGCTGACGCCGGAACGGCCTCCATCGGTTTCCCTACGACCTAGCCGGCGAACAAACGTATAGAAGGCGGGCGTGAAGAAGAGGCCAAAGCAGGTCACGCCCAACATCCCAAATAGCTCCGTTGTGCCGAGCGATTGTCGCATCTCAGCGCCTGCTCCGGTGGCGACGGCGAGCGGGGCAACGCCCAGGATGAACGCCAGCGAGGTCATCAGGATCGGCCGAAGACGCGTACGTGCAGCGTGCACAGCTGCTTCGCCGGGAGCAATGCCTTCCTCATCCTGCTGGCGCGCGAACTCGACGATCAGGATCGCGTTCTTGGCAGCCAGGCCGACGAGAACAACGAAGCCGATTTGCACCAGAATGTCGATGGGCATGCCCCGCGCGAGCAACCCTGTGACGGAGGCGAGCAGGCACATGGGCACGATCAGGATGATCGCGAGCGGCAGCTTCCAGCTTTCGTATTGCGCGACGAGAACGAGAAAGACGAAGAGCGCGGCCGCCCCGAAGACGAGAAGGGTCGGCGTGCCCCGTTGCTGTTGCTCGAAAGCGAGGTCAGTCCACTCAAATACAATGCCCTTCGGAAGGACATCGTGGGCGAGCTCCTCCATACGATACAATGCCGTGCCAGTGGCGACGCCCGGCGCCGCCACCCCCTGCACCTCGGCCGCTGGAAAGAGATTGTAGCGCGGCATGCGATATGGGATCGTTTTGCTCCTGAGTTGCGCCACTGTCCCGATCGGCACCATTTCACCGGACGTATTGCGTGCCTTCAGGCGAGCGATGTCCTGCGATGTGCGCCTGAATTCGCCATCACCCTGAACCCTGACCTGATAGGCGCGGCCAAGATAGTTGAAGTCGTTCACGTATTGCGAGCCAAGATACACCTTCAGCGTCGAAAAGACGTCGGTCAGCGTGAGGCCTACTTTCTCCGCTTTCAATCGGTCTATATCGGTATAGACCGACGGCGAACCTGTATTGAACAGCGTGAATACGCCGGCAAAGTTCGGATCCTTGTTGGCCGCTGCGACGAGCGCTTGGGCGGCCTTGACCAGCGCTTCGGAGCCGAGCCCGGCACGGTCTTCCAGCATCATCTTGAAGCCGCCCGCGCTGCCAAGGCCCTGCACCGGCGGGGGCGGGATGGTCAGCACGTTGGCATCGTTAATGACCGACACGCGCTTTCGCAAATCAACCAACACCGTGTTCGCGGTAACGCCGGGAAGGTCGTGATTGTAAAGTGATGGCAAGCCGGAGAACATCGTTGCTGCATTCGATGCCACCGTGAAGGTCGTGGCATCAAGGCCGGCGAAGGCCGCCACATGCTCAATCCCCTTCGTCCCCAGAATGATGTCGATGCCGCGCCGGACGACGTTTTCGGTCCGGTCCAGGGTCGAACCGGGCGGAAGCTGAACGACGTTGATCAAGTAGCCCTGGTCCTGCTCGGGAATGAAGCCGGTCGGCGTTTTCGCGAATTCGATGCCGGCAACGACAATCAGCCCCGCATAGACCAAGAACACGATGGCGCCGCCACGCACGAGTCGGCGCGTCAAGTTTCCATAGCCGAAAGAGAGTCGGTCGAAGCCACGATTGAAGCGGTCGAATGCGGCAAACAGCAGGCGCTGCACCCGATTTGTATACGTATCGTCGTGGACATAGTGCGGCTTGAAGAGCACGGCGCAGAGAGCTGGGCTGAGCGTCAGCGAGACGAAGCAGGAGATGAGTGTCGAAGCCGAAATCGTCACCGCGAACTGGCGGAAGAACAGTCCGGAAATGCCGGAGATGAAGGCCGACGGCACGAAAACCGCGCAAAGGGTGAGTGCAATCGAGATCAGCGCGCCGCCGACCTCGTCCATTGTCCGATGGGCGGCTTCGAGGGGCGACATACCCTCGTGCATGTTGCGCTCGACATTTTCGACGACGACGATCGCGTCGTCGACAACGATACCGACCGCCAGCACGAGGCCGAACAGGGACAGGTTGTTGAGCGAGATGCCGAAGGCCGCCAGTATCGTGAAGGTTCCGATCAGTGAGACCGGGATCGCAATGACCGGAATGATGGTAGCGCGCCAGTTCTGCAAGAACAGGAATACAACGCCAACCACCAGCAGGATTGCCACGAAAATCGTGACGATAACCTCTTTGATCGACTTTGCGATGAAGACCGTCGGGTCATAGATGATGATCGAGTCGACGCCGGGAGGAAACTCCTTCTTCAGCTCCTGCATCGCCGCCAGGACTTCATGTTCAACAGCGAGCGAGTTGGCGCCGGGCTCTGCATAGATGCGCAGTGCCGTTGCATTGCTGCGGTCCATGTAGGCTGTGCTGCCGTAATCGGCGGCGCCGACTTCGACGCGACCGATGTCGCGGACGCGAGTCACGCGGCCCCGGCCGTCGGACTTAACGACGATGTCCGCAAACTGCTCGGGTGTCGATAGCCGGCCGAGCGCTTCGACGTTGAGCTGATAGGCCTCGCGACTTTGGAGCGGCGGTTGGTTCAAGATGCCGGCCGCGACCTCCAGGTTCTGCTCACGCAGTGCTGAAAGCACTTCGCTCGCGTTGAGATCGTCGGCCGCAGCTTTGTCCGGGTCAAGCCAGACGCGCATCCCATATTCGCGACCGCCCACAAATTGCACGTCGCCGACGCCGGGCAACCGCGCCAGCACGTCCTTGATATGCAGTGTCGCGTAGTTCGACAAATAGAGCGTGTTACGCGACTTGTCGGGCGAGTACAGGTGAATGGCCAACAGGATGCTGGGTATAGCCTTGCGGACCTGCACGCCTAAGTGCTGCACGTCCTCGGGCAGGCGCGACAGCGCGTTCTGGACCCGGTTCTGTGTCAACATTTGCGCGACGTTGAGGTCGGTGCCGATGCGAAACGTCACCGTTATCGTGAGATTGCCATCGCCTGTCGACTGACTGCTCATGTACAGCGCGTTCTCGACACCGTTGATCTGCTGTTCAAGCGGCGTTGCGACGGTCCGGGCGACGGTCTCAGCGGATGCACCGGGATACGATGCCGTCACCTGCACAGTCGGAGGGACGATTTCCGGATATTGGGCGAACGGAAGGACTGCAAAAGCTCCCAAACCAACCGCCGTCACAAAGATGCTGAGCACGGTCGCGAAGCGGGGACGATCGATGAAGTAATGTGCGAGACGCATGTCGCGAACTCCATTCTCTAGCCCTGGCTTGCGGCGGTCGCGTAACGGATCGTGCCGTCCTGTGGTGCGACTTTTGCGCCCGGTGCCGCGTGCGGAATGCCGTCGATAATGACTTGATCGTTCGGCGCAAGCCCGGACCGGATCACGCGCAGGCCGCCCTGAAGATCGCCGATCTCGACCTGCTTGGGCACGACCGTACGGTCCGGACCGAGGGTCATGACCATGTGTTGTGACTGGTCAGGGAGCACGGCCGTGTCCGGCACCAGGAGAGCCTGAAGTGGCGCGCCCACGACAAGCCGCACGCGGGCGAACTCTCCCGCGATCAGGAGGCGATCGGGATTCGGAACGCTGGCTCGGGCGTGGATCGTACCGCTCGAGCGGTTGAGTGCGTTGTCCACGAAATCAAGCGTGCCTCGCCGATCAAACTCTGTCTCGTCGCTGAGCGCGATTTCGACTTTGCCTGCAATTTGCTTGACCCGCACACGATCGCGGGAAAAAGTCAAGAAATCGGACTCGCTCATATCGAAATCCAGATAGATCGGATCGATCGAGACGAGCGTCGCGAGCAATGTCGTCGGCGTTGTCGCGGCGCGGCTGCCGGCAATCAGGTTGCCGACGGAGACGAGATGCGTGCCGATGCGCCCAGTGAAGGGCGCCCGTATACTGCAATGTTCGAGATCGAACTGGGCGTCCCGGATCTGAGCCTTTGCGTCGTCCATGGCCGCCTGAGCGGTTTTCTGGTCGGCCGTGCGCTGATCCACGGCCTGTTCCGTTCCAAACGATTTGGTCGCCAGGACTTGAGCACGGTTGAGTTCGCGATCGGCGAGCGCGAGGCGCGCGCTTGCCGTCTTCAGCTGAGCATTGGCTTGTGCCAGCTTAATCTCGTAGGGGCGCGCGTCTATGGTAAAGAGCAGATCGCCCTGATGGACGATGTCCCCGTCCTTGAAGTGAATTCCGGCCAACGTGCCGCCGACCTGGGCGCGAAGCTCAACCTGCTCGATTGCGGAAAATTGACCAAGGAATCCAAGCGTCGAATCAACATCGCGCGCCAGCGGTTTGCTCACCACGACTTGTGGAAGGGCCGCAGGCGCTGCAGACGCGGCCGCGCCGCTCTGACGATAGGGAGCGGCGAGCCATGCCGTCACGACGAGGGTGGTGAGGCTCACAATCGCGCCAGCAAATTGAGTGCGTTTGGTGACGTGTTTAAGCGTCATCGTCCTTGATTCCCTACTAATGTTGCGGCGTTGGATCAGCCGCCGATGCGGTTGGTAGCCTGCCGGACATCGATCTAGTTTCGGCAAAAAGTACCATTGGTAGATCACATCAGCGTCGGCGCCCTTAAAGACCCATCACAAGTGCTGACAGTCTGGATATTGGGTGACCGTCTCCAGTGATTGCGGACCCGTCTGTTATAGCAGCAGGCGGTATTCGCTCGAAGACTGCCGATTGTGTGCGTTTCGCACTGAAAGGTGCGCATTTCCGAAGTGAGACATTCATCTAGTTAGCGATCGCTTTCGGAGCCGGGCAGGTGCGTCAGATACTCGTAAATGGCACCCAGTTCGTCATCGTCCATCTTGCCGAACGTACGCCAATTCATCTTTTCGCTGAGTTGGTGTCCGCTCGGGTCTTTGCCCGTGCGTAGAGTAGCGATGAACTGTTCCCGGCTCCAATCCGCGACCAAGCTCAATCCTGGCCCAATTGGGGCCCATTGACCCTGGACACCTCCGGTCAATTGCTGGCCGTGGCATTCCCGGCAGTCATGATAGGACAGGATGTATTCGCCATACTGGATGGTCGGTGCTTTGAGCGGCGCTGTGATGACGCCGGTCTTGACCGGTTTGCCGGATGGAAATTGGTCGGTTCCCACCATGACAAGACCGTGGAGATTGAGCTGGTCGGGCGGCTGCGGCGTGGCCGCACCGGCCGCCGGGAGCCAGCGGATATAGGCGATTAGCGCGCGGATGTCGTCATCGCTCAGATTGCCGGCATTGGTAAGCGACATGATCATGAGACGACGGCCTTCGGCGTCGATGCCATTGCGAACGGCCCGGAAGATCTGCCCATCCGACCACTGTTTCAACGGTCCCGCCGGTGTGAGATTGGACGATACAAACGCCCCCAGATAGGCCGGCAGATGCTCGCCGATATCTTTGCCTCCCGTGAAAGTCCCGGTCGGTGAATGACAGCCTCCGCAGAAACTGCCGGCAATGGCCCGGCCGCGCTGGATCTGTTCGTCGCTTCCCTCGACTCGCAGCTCCGGCACCGGTGCGCGGCGTGAATAATACTGTTTGTAATGTCCTACAGACGCGGCGATGCAGGTCAGGAACAGGACGATGGCGATGAGCCCGGCCAATGCCGCCCCAGGCCATCGAAGCGACATTTTCTTCGCCTGCCGGACGCGGAGGCTGAGACAAGCGAACAGGGCAGCGCCAGCGAGCAGCGCCGCAAGCAAAATAAGATTATGCATGTCGTTTATCGGGTTGTGATTTTCTCAGAGACGAACCCGCCCCGCTACAATGAAATCATATAATGGCCGAAACTCTGCTGCCAGTTTGAGCTGGTTGGCATGGACATGTCCATTGAACTCGGCTGCTTCTGGTTCGTGGATGGATGTGCTACTCATTTCGATTTCACGGCGACGACTGGCCTTTTGTGCGCACGAAGCGCTGCGGATGACGGTCGTCGAAAGGTAGTGAGGCATGGCACCGTACGATAGAATGCATTCAGCCGAATATTGTGTCCGATTGTCCGCACGGTAGAGCGAACATATGGTATTCACGACGACCTACTCGATCGCATTGCCCCGCAGCTGGATCAAATCGCTCGGTTCTTGCGAAGGCGGATGGCAAGACTAGATCCCGTCGGCCAGAACGATCACTCGTCTCATGACGGTTGGACGTGATACGCTCTCGAAGGCGGAGACCGTCACTGTCGCGGCGGTCGGAGTTGGCGTACCAACCTTGGTCGAGGCACGCGAGATCATCGCCGAATTCCACTTGAAGACCCGGCGCAGAGCCGCCGCCGAGCTGTCACCATGGATCGAGCGCGCTCGCGCCAGTCTCGTTGCCTCATTCGCCGGCGGCGTTACGAATGACGAAGCGGCGGTTCGGGCGGCGATCACCTTGCCTTGGTCCAACGGATCACCCGCCCAAACTCGTCAGGCGGCAAATGTATGGCCGCGCCAAAATCGATCTGCTCCAAGCCAGGCTAATCGGCGCGGAATAGAGTGGAGTCGTACCAAGATTGCGTCGGAGCCGATTGTGGACGCCGATCCCCGGCTCATGGGGTCAATATTGCAGGCCGAAACACACTTCGGATGGCAACTAAGGGGTATATAGCCCCTCAGAGCCTGAGCGGGATGCCCGCGACTGTCATCCGAGCAGGCTTCGACTCGCAACGTAGGCCTGTGCCTGCCGTAAATCATATCCGGCCATATTGATGGTGCATTCCACCTCGATCGGGCGGCAGACGATATTCCCGGCCCACTCAACGCCGCGATGGACCGGGGGCATCCTTGTTCAATGACAAATGAGTGCGCGTGGTGTTGTACAACGAGGTTTGAGAACGCCCACAGGACCGTTCCTCGCGAGGTTCTTTATCGGCATCATCCTTGGTTTGGTCGCCAGGTTTGCATTCATGGTGCCGTCGACAAGTATGGTTTTGTCTTCTTCCGCTGCACGCCCGAGCAGATCGGGGTCTTGAAGTGCCGGCCTGGATATTCGACCGGACGGCATACCCTGGGCTTTTGGCAGCTCAACCGTGTGTCAGCACGGAGGCACTTGCGGCGCTCTCCGCGCTGCTCGATCTGTCGTTGAAGGATCAACGCCATCAGCAGCCCTGCTTTCTGACGCATCCGGAGCCTCTCACGATCAGAATCGGGGAGAGATCATGTCACGCGTGACGAGAGACCAAGGAAAGGATACCGACACAACCGACGATCGCGCCCGCAGCATCAGATAGATCTGTTCGGGAGCGGCACGTCGAACGACGCCACCGGCACGCCCGCATGGCCGGAGCTGCCGGCGGAAGCGCGGGCAGCGCTATTCGTCGCGTTGCGCCTTGGTAGTTGCTGGCGGCAGGCCGAGAAAATGCGGAGCTCCATCCTCCCGCTGCCAATGCAAGATCGAAGTGCCGCACAGCACAACAGGTGGTCGCTTTGAACACGCGCCGAGCAGCATAGGAACAACGCCCAAAGCCATATCGTCTCCGATGATCACATCGGCCCGGAACTCGCGGAGAGCCTGCTGCATGCCGGCGTGCTGCGCGGGTATGGTATCGATGAAGAGTAGCTCCATGGCAACGCGGAGCCATTCCGGTCCCAGCGCGATGTCTTTCAGCTCGGGGGCCGTCGTATGTTGATGCCCCAAATCAATGTCTGCGGCTGGCGGAAAGGACATGAATTTTGCGCCTACGGCTTCGATCCGCTGGCGCAGGACGCTTCGTGACGCGAATGTGACTTCGTGCTTTTCTTCGATCAATATGTGGGCGATCGCCAATAGAGGATTCAAATGACCTGTCGCCGGTATCGAAACCACTAGAACTTTCATGCGCTTCTTCTGTTTTGGGTCCCCTCGCTCAAAGGCCACCACACTACACAAATGATCTAGCTGCTTCACACGGTCACCTTTGCTGGGGAAGCGCTACCGTTTGCCTTCGAATCGCTCAAAATTGACTACCTACGCAACAGAACAGACTTTGCGGACGAGACATCGCTTTGCATGCGCCGACGGCGCTTTCATGCGTTGCTGCTTATAAGCTTCCGCTCCCCTTTCCACTGGATCAGAAGAGCGGAACACATGGAACCGGGTGTTTGAGAAGGTGCTTCTTCGGTTAGTTAGCGGCTGCGTCCGTCGCTTCCGCCAGCACTCGCGAGAGCTGAGCTTCAATATCCCGGCTACCTGTCACACCATGCCGAGAATAAAGTGTTTCCATGACGTATTCTGAGGAATTGTAGCTTATGAAGACCTTGCCTCCCGCGTCTTCGTACACGAGTGCCTTGAGCGGAAGATCTATCGCAAGCGTTGGCTGTTTAAGAAACGACGGCGTGCCGAGCCGCGGGTTGCCAAACACCAACACCGTTGAGGGAGGCATTTTCGAGCCGACAGATTCCGCAGCTGCAGCATGATTGAGCCTCGTGAAGATCATAAATCCGCGCTCTTTAAGGGCGGCCTCAAGGCGATCAAGTGTGACGGCGGCCGAATGCTTGCTTTGCTTCGTGATGATGCCGGATTGCCCCGCTGCAGACATAATAGTCCCGAGAAACACTAGGACCATCAAAAAGAGCCAGCTCAGGATATGGCGCCGCGCGATGGGATTCCTTCTATTTTCGTTGAGGTTCAAGCGGCGATAGGGGTTACTTCGAATTTTTTCCAACAGACCACTGAGCGGTCGATAGTTTCTACACCATGCGCGCAATCGGCCCGCAAAGGTTGCGATTCCTATCTTGCCGATCGACGGGAAGATTCGTCGACACGGCCGGACCCCAGACCACCTCAAGCGCCGTAGTCGGAAGCTCCATCGCAACACGAAGGGCCTATCAAACCGGTTGAGTACGCATCCGCCGCGGTACTAAAGTTTCCAGGTTTTGAAGAACCATCCTCCTTTGGCACCGATGGCTCTGAGTCGGTCTCCCACATTACCCTTCATGCTACGATTCCAGATGTCTGGTGCTTGTGAAGATCGCGAGGGCCAATGTTTCATTGCTTTTTGACCACACCGAACTGCTGAACCAGGCGCCGCCCAAGTTCAGCCGCGGTTTTACCGCACATAGCTATCGAGCCATCTGCCCCGACTTCTTCGATGATCACCAGATCACACTGATTATCTATGACAACACTGATATCAGTGTCCATTTCCAACTCAAAAGCAATGATGTCGAACTTGCTCATGCTGCTTCCTCCCTGCATTTATTTCAGAACTTTTGCGTCGAAACGAACCCGCCCCGCAAACGATGAAATCATGGGATGACAGCTCCGCTGGCGGAACACCTCCATTGCACTCGGCTGCTCCTGGTTCGTGGATGAAGCTGCTAGCGCTTTCGATTCCATGGCGACGACTGTCCCTTTGCGCGCACGAGCGCTGCGGTTGACGACCGTAGAACGCTAGTATGGCATGGCACTGTAGCGATAGAATGCATTCAGCCGAATATTGCGTTCGATTGTCCGCACCGCAGAGCGAGCAATTGAGGCCGACGGTGTCCAGGCCAACTCGACCAACGCCGGGCTCGCCGACTTCCTCATACTGCAGCTCCGACGGGTCCTCGGCTTCATAGGTGCGAATACGTTGGGCCATGACTTACCCCTTGTTTAGCTGAGGTTGAAACGCCGCGACGACACGCGGCGCGTCGAAATACTCGCGCAGCTCGGCAATCTTCCCGCCCTCGGCGCGCAGATAGAGAATGTAGGTCTGGTTGTAAGGACGTCCCGTGCTGATCACGGTGGCCTTCGCGGTAAACTCAGCGAAGACTGCGTCTTCGCCTTTCACACGATAAACTTTCGAAACTTCAACTTGGAAGTCGCGAACATCGTCCAAGAAGCCTTTGACGCTCTTGGCGATCGCAGCCATGCCCTTCAACGGGCTGCT
>NZ_JBVBEF010000144.1:0-13947 GCF_055456055.1 Bradyrhizobium sp. LeoB3 | reverse complement strand
CCGTCTCAGCAGTGCCCATATTGCCGAAAGCAAATCCGTGAAAAACAGCGGCGAAAACACAATCTGCCAAAGTAGTGCTAGCACTACTTTGGCAGAATCTGTTTGCGCCATTGGTTTTCAAGGATTTGTTTTCGGCAGTATGGACACCAGCCGAAGGATGAGATTGACGATGGCGTGACGTACGGCGGGCATGGTTGGCTGAGGCGGCGGCCCGTTGATTCTTTTTTTCCGCCCCGCGTGTGCGAGGCGACGATGCTGCAGGAAGGCGTAGGCAATCATTGTCATCAGGGCGTGGCGATGAAGCCCCTGCCATGATCGCCCTTCGAAGTGATCAAGTCCCAGTTCCTCCTTCAACTGCTGATGCGCTGCTCACAAATCCATCTTGCCTTGATGGTGGCGGCCAGTGTGCGCAGATCCGTCGCCGCCGGGAGATTGGCGAGATAGTATTTCCTCTCCCCAGAGGCACGTTGCTCGCCAATGAGCCAAGCTTCGTCGCCCGAGAGATGCTGCTGACCCTTATCCCAAATCCGCTGCGGAGGGCCGCCGGCGGTGCGGACACGGAGAGCAGCAAATCGGGCTTTCAGCGGACCTTTCGTCCCGCTGCGCCAACTCACGGTTTTCCATTTGGCGCTGACCAGCATTTGTTCTGCCGCAATCGACAAGATATCGGGCACGTGGTGCTTTCATGGTTTCCCGCGGACCTTGGTAATCGGCCAAATGAGCTGCACGTCAACCGGATACACCTTGAGATGCCGGGGGATGCCAACGGCCCAGGCTAGCCCGCGCTCTGTCAGCCCTTGTCGAAATAGTGCGCTAAGTCCGTATCCCGCATCCGCCAGCACACATCCAAAGCGCACGTTGGCTGCCACCGCGCGGTCAATCTCGGCCAAAGCAATCTCCGGCTTGGACCGTGGCGTTCGGTGTTCGACTGGCACGCGAGCGCGCTTCAAACGAAACACGTCGCTTGTCCAACTGTCAGGCAGAAAGAGACGTAACGCGACCATCACTGGCACTTCGCCGCGCGCGAGCGTCAAAGACACCAGTGTTTGGCAATTTGCCGTTTTGCCGAGAGCCGACGCATATTGAGCTGCAACACCAACCGAGCGTTCGCCCTTCTTCGGGATTGCGGTGTCATCAATAACCAGCACAGCGTCCTTGCCGCCGACAAGTCGGTCCGCCTGGTTGAGCACTTCTGTCTCCAGCGGCGTCGCGTCCCAGACACCATCGGCAATGAAATGGTGCAGCTGATCGTAGTTGCCGGTTGCGAGGCGTTCTGCCATCGGCTGAACGCTCTTGCGATCGCCAGGACCGATCAATCCCGCAACGTAAAGGGGACACATCTGCTGCCGAGTCTTATGACCCAGCCGGTCCAAGAATGGCATCAGCCAGCGTTCGAGTTCGTCTTCCCATCCCGCCATGGTCAGCCCTCCAAGAGCCGACCACCCATGAATCAATTGAAAAATTGATTCGGGAATCCTATAACGCACGACAAAATCAATGATCTGCCAAAGTAGTGCTAGTACAGCGGGTGCTGGCGATGGCCGAGGCGTGATCTTTAGTGAACGCTGTCACCCTCGCTGGAGAGAGAGAAACTAGAAAGAAACTTGCTCCATTGGTCCCGCTCAGGTCCTCTCGGTAGGGAGAGGCACTAAACTTCTCCACCGTGCGGCCCGGGTACTCCAGAACTCCGTCGGACGTGGTTCTCGGCAAAGGCGCGCCAAAGGCCGCTATGAACAACCGTAGGTTATCCGACACGCGCCGCAACCAGCGATCTGCCAGTCCCTGTGTCCGCTCTAGGAAGCGGTGTCCGAAGTTACGGCTAGTGTGCCCGGTGGCCTGACGCCGGGGAAAATATCGTCGTTCCTCCGATCTCGGGTGCGCGTGGCAGAGTAATGCCAGGAAGCATCTCTAGCGCGCCAATGTCGCAGACCCGGTTATTGTCGTTGTTGCCGTCCTGCGGTCGCGAAACGCCAAGCTGATCTTTCGACGGGCAGCCCATGTTCGTACCGCCATCGATTGCTCCGGCCTTGTCCATAAGCGGATATGTTCCCTTCGTCGCGGGAGCGCTGATGGGTTTCGCGGGGGCGGTCGGGATGGCCGTGCCGCATGTCGCGTCAGGAAACTGCAGGTTGCCGCCGTAGTCGAAAAAGCCGTTTAGGTTACCCGCAGCGTTCAACCCTTGTGCGGGGTTACAGTTGCCAGGCGGAGGGGCGCTGGGGGTTAGAGGGGCCCCAGTGTTGTTGGCGATGAGCGTGTTTGTCAGGTTGGTTTTGCTGGTGGAGTTACCTTCGATTCCGCCAGCGCCGCTGTTTGCGGTATTCTGCGAGATCGTCACGTTGATGAGGTTGGCAATTCCGGCGTTGAAAAAGCCGCCGCCGCCACCAGCAGTCGTGTAGGGGGAATGATTGTTGCTTAGGGTGACGTTCCGAAGCGTCGCGGTGCCGTGGTTGTGGATGCCGCCGCCGTGCAGATGACTGATTTCAGCTGTACTGGTCCGCCCCGCTGTTCCGCCCATAATGGTCAGATTGCAGATGTCGACACTGGCGCCGGCATGAATGTCGATGACGCGTGTTTCCTCCAGTGTTTGCTGGATAACGGCGCCCCCGTCCCGACCGCAGATCTTAAGGCTCTGCTGTGTAATTTTGAGATGCCCAGGCTCATCGCTAGGGGTGGGGGGCGGAGACGAGACGCGGCTATAAGTGAGCAGGTACGGCTTTCCGAGGTCAGGTATGGTCACGGTGTCGCCGTTCCAGGCGGCATTGACCGCCTCCCGCAGTGAGCAGTCGTTCGTCGGGCACCGCCCCCTATTCGTGTCGTCCAGCTTCGTCACGACGAGTTCTTCCGGGGTGGGTGCGCCGACCGTGATCGTCAAGCAGACGGTGGCAGGTTCGCTTTCCGTGCCCGTCGCGCAAGTCGGCATCGTTCCGCCACCGGTAGCGTCGGCTGTGGGGAGGGAACTGAATCCCGTCCAGGCACCGGTCGTCAGATCGAGAGTGAGGTCCAGCCCTCGGGTATCAGCGCTGGGCCGATTCACCGTTACAAATGTGCACCCTAACCCAAAGGGCCAGTTTCCGGCACACACATCCGGATCTACGTCGACAAGGTCAGGACCGAAGCCGAACGAGTCGTCGGAGTCCCAGATCTCGATCCGGATTGGAATCAAGTTCCCAAGCACGCTTGTGCTGACGCTCGCCGGGAATGGCCAGCCCGGCACGATGTTTGCAGTGTCCTTGATAGTAGGGCTCCGAAAGATTTGCCCCGCGATATTGACGCGGGCGTAGAAATCGGGGGGTTTCCGAAAAGATCTCCAGCCGAGATGTTTGTGACGGACGTGATCGTGACCGTGACGGGCACGTTGGCAGCCATAGTCCCCGAGCTCGCGAGCGACATCGCGAGAGCGATGAGAATGAGGACCTTTCGGCTCGTCTGCATGTCCTATACCCCGATTGGGGATTGCATACACAAGCGCGCTCACTAGCCTTGCGCTACGTCGTCCGAAGTCTTGGCGTCAGGCTAGCCCTTTGGTCGGTATCTCGCAATTGGATCCTATTCATTTTTGGATTGCGACACGATGGACAGAGGCTGCGCAGAACCTCATCGCGGGTATCCAACGACGGCCGCGAACTCAAAAATCCTTCGTCTGAGATCCTGTACGCCTTGAGCTAAAAGCAAATCCTGCCGACCCGCCATGGAAGGAAAAGTACTCAGCGGTCCGAATGCTGCAGCCCACGCCAATCCCGGTCAGTGCCTAGATTCTGGCATAGGAAAGCCAGCGCGGCTCGGGTTTCAAGGCCGCATGCTGTCCGTAGATTCAGAGGACTGCCACAAACCGCGCGTCAATTGGCTCCGCACCCCTATGAGAACCGAAGCGCATCTTCGACAATGAACACTTTGACGGCGACGCCCGTGAGTTGACCTGGCCCGATAGCGGCCGAACTTGATCTCATCTATCCAGCGCGCCGCCTCGCGCCCGACGCGGCCACGCTGGGTTGATTGAAGCCGAGATACGGCGCTTCCAAGCCAACCTCCTCCGGCTTTTGCTGCTGCTGCTGGAATGCCATTGTCGCGAATCAGCATTCTAACAAGGCGCGTTGGTGGTCGTCAGATTGGCCGAGCCCAACCGGCCAGGCCTGGGCACGGGTCGCGCCGGTCGAGTCACTAACTCACGCTCGAAAGAACTACTCTTGGCCGTCAGCCGTCGCTGCACGAGGCGGAAAAGCTCTAGCGCAACGAGCCATAATTTCCCCCTTAAGCTGCCCGCCGTGCTAACGTAAACGGGCAAAGCCAAGAACCGATAGCTCCTTCACGGCCATGGGCGACCGGGCCGACGAACTGGCTGGAGGCTGGTCATGGTAGGCAGTAAGCGGACGGTCGTTGCCACACTCATCTTCGCAACATGGCTGCTGGGCGGCACTTGCAGGGCGGATGTCTTCAAGCTTCATACCACGATCCTACCGAATACAGACCTGTTTGGAATGGACCTGGGACCTGGAATCCCTTCGGCTGACGCTGACTCTTGTCGTCAGGAATGCACCAAGGACAAAGATTGTGCGGCCTTTACCCACGACGCGACGAGATCACTCTGCTTTCTTAAATCTAGCGTGCCGTCGGAAAGCGCCAATTCGTGCTGCGTGTCTGGGGTATACCGCACGCTTTCCACTGAGATCGACACAGATCGTCCCGGCATGGACATCCCTCAGCTTCTTGTGACCATCACACCGCCGACACCGGAGTTCTGCCGCGATCTCTGCGGCGGCTTCCGATCCTGCCGCGCGTACACATACGTCCGTCCCGGCGCGCTAGGGCCTACATCCAGCTGCAATTTTAAATCAGGTGTGCCGGCAGCCTCGCCGAACCAGTGTTGCGTGTCCGGTATGCATTCCGTTGTTTCCACGGAGCCCGACACAGCTCGTTTCGGGATGGACTATATGACATTCAACCTGTCCCTCGCTCAGCCCGAGTGGTGTCGCCAAGCCTGCTCCAAGGATTCGCATTGCCACGCATACACTTATGTAAATCCGACCCCATCGGCACCTGCTCAATGCTTACTGAAGTCAGGTGTCCCAGCAGCGTCGTCAAATCAATGCTGCGTATCCGGCACAGCCTTGAACGTAGTCTCGTTTGCTCCCGAGTCACGGCCTTCCTGCCCAGGTCTCAACCCTGCTCTGGGCTGCAGCGTTTTTGGCTGCCCTCCGATCCGTCCGGAAATGCTTTCCTCGAGCGAGGTCCTCAAGAGCATTGCTAAACTCAGCTCGGACGATCCAACGAAGCACACCTTCGACATCGCGGTCTATACGCCAAGCGCTGATGACGCATGGGAGGTTTGGATCGAGCAGTTTCCCCAGCCACTCATTAGCTCCGATATGGCGTTGATTGCTCTCGAAAATCACGACAATGATGGCCTATCGGAGATCTTAACAGTCGACAGCACGACATGTGCAATAGGGACCCAATCGATCAGTGCAAACGAGGGCTATAGTGCGGAGATGACCATTGGCCGAACAGCTGCAACCACTCTTTTGTTCAGGCAGGGTGGCCGCGATATCGCGCTTTGGAGCGAACCTTCATTCTGGCAACTGTTCGGAGGAAGCAAGGTCACCTTCAAATGGGTGAAGTGATAAAATCTTCCGGCGCCCCTACGATGCCTCCATTTCGCACTCAGCTGATTCAGGATGTCCGCACTGGCCAGACCGATTGCGGTCACCTGCTGGCATATGACGTCATGGCACGAGTGGCCGGGTGTCATTGGGCTGCCATCGATGCAGCGGCCGTCTTGCGATAACTTGCCGGAAGTCCGTCGCAAGTTCACCGTAGTAGCTAGCAAGTTCCTCGTAAAGTGCGCGCACGGGGCCGTCGGCCGCTTCTTGGGCCAGTCTTTGGCACTGGGCAGCTTTGGCTTCGTACTTCTCCAATTTGATTTGAAGATCACTCAGCACGGCGCTCCTCCAGCTGGCACCCAAAGCCCGTTTGGCAGTCAATCAGACCTGCCATGGTCGACACCGCTATGGAGCGTGGGGAGCAACAAGAAGGACGCAAGGCTTCGGTCCCGTGCGCCGTGAGGTCGCAGCAGCCTCAAATCTTTGATCGCTTTCCCTCGTGTGTGCGTCAGCCAAGCCGCAGGTGTTCTGCCGACACTTTGCCGTGGCGGCCCGTCACCAGCTCGTAGCTGATCTTGGTACCCTCTGCGAGGCTAGTGCGGCCCGCTCTTTCGACCGCGGAAATGTGGACAAACACGTCCTGTCCGCCGCCATCCGGCTCGATGAAACCGTACCCCTTACTTGCGTTGAACCACTTCACCGTCCCCATTGCCACTTAAGTATCTCCTTCAGGAAAGGACTGATCAAGCGAACGTGATTCGTCAGACGAACTCGCGGCAACTCCGTGGCAAAAAAGCCGCCACTGCGTGGTAGCAGGGTCAGCTGGTTGCCTCGAGAGTTAACGAATCGTTGCCGCCTCACCCGCCTCGATGGCACCCTAGCCACCGGCGTTATTCTTCGCAGCATAGCTTCGCTATCAGGTCAGTCCGAGACGTTCGCAGGTTGACGTGCGGTGCACTGCTCGCGCGCAGATCCGGCGGCGCACCTACGTGGTGCGAATCTTCCCCAATGCCGAGAGCTGCCTAAGGCTTGTGCGGGCGCTGACCGTCGAGCGCCACGAGGCCTGGCTCGAGGACCATCGCTATCTGAACATGGATCTCTTGAAGGAGCACAAGAAGGAGACACTACGCCGGGCGGCCTGACGATGCTCAGGATGGGCCACCCCTCTCCGCCGCGGTCGCTCGCCAGCGCTGCGCTTGGGGCGAGCGAGCGACGGCGGCTCCGAGGGGATGGCTTGGCCGGACCCCATGATTAATTTTGCTGAACTTGACGCACAGAACTCCAAGCGCTCCAATCGATATCAAAGCGCAGCCTTTAGGTCGATCGATAGGAGTCAACTACCGTTCCGGCCAAGCTACCCGCTCGATACGTGTCGACCGACGGACGAAATCAAAATGTATGAGGTCTAGTCGATGAGCGGCTTGGCTCGCCGATGATAGCCGCCAATTCGAATACCTTTCGCCTCAGGTCCTCTAACTTAGGAGCTAAAAGCAGATCCTGCCGATCCGCCATCGACAGAATGGCATTTAGCACCTGGTCTGAGTGCTGAGCCAAAACCACGAGGTGTCTGCCGCAGGGCGCATATCGTCCTAAAATCCAATTCTTGACTGTGCGCTCATTCGCACCCGTCCAGCCCGCCACCAACTTTGCACGCGAGTTTCGATCCCTAAGTTCCGACGTCAATGCCGATGCGATTTTCATCGCGAACGCATGATCGTCAGCGCTGAAATCCGAACTGCCGTCTCCGCCCTTTTTGAAGGACTTACCGCTTTTTGGAAAGGACTTACCCTTTTTTGGAAACGACATTCCACGCTCCTATCCCATACGATCAGGCGGCTAATTCATGAATGCCTTGGGGCAGGCCGACAGAATCGCATTGGAATCGGGTGCTGATTGACAAGGCGGATCAAAAGCAACGGTAAGAGCCAAAGTCGAGGAGAAGGTCCTTCGCTAGCCGCTGCTTATGTCCGGATGTCGACAGACCTTCAGAAATACTCCACTGAAAATCAACTCCACACGATACGTCGCTATGCCGAGCAACGGGGCTTCACGATCGTGCGTGTCTTTGAAGATTCCGGCCGTAGCGGTTTAAGAATGGACGGTCGCGACGGATTGCAATCGCTCATGCTGGAAGTGCAATCCGGCGCGGCCGGCTTTCAAGCAATCTTAGTCTACGACGTCAGCCGCTGGGGACGATTTCAGGACGCGGACGAAGGCGCATATCACGAGCACGTTTGCTCTCGGGCGGGGATACGTGTCCATTATTGCGGCGAACAGTTTGACAATGACGGCAGTATCGGTTCGATCCTCCTCAAAAACGTCAAACGGGTCATGGCTGGTGAATACAGCCGCGAGCTATCGGTCAAGGTTTTTGCCGGCCAATGCCGACTCATCGAACACGGCTTTCGCCAGGGCGGCCCGGCTGGATTTGGCTTACGACGCCTCTTAATCGATGAGCGTCGGAATCCCAAGGGTGAACTCGGCCGCGGCGATCGAAAGAGCCTCCAAACCGACCGCGTCGTCCTTACTCCTGGCCCGCCTGACGAAATCGAACACGTTCACGGCATCTATTCGATGTTCGTCGAAGGAGGGAAGTCGGAGCGCGAAATCGCATCAGCGTTAAACCAGCGGGGCATCATGAGCGACCTTGGTCGCCCATGGACTCGGGCATCAATCCATCAGATTTTAACGAACGAAAAGTATATCGGCAACAACGTATTCAATCGCGTTTCTTACAAGTTGAAGCAGCGACGTGTAGTCAATCAGCGCGACACCTGGGTTCGAGCGGATGGTGTCTTTCCCTCAATTGTCGACCGCGCTCTATTTGAGCGCGCCAGACTTATTATAGACCAACGTCACAATCATTATTCCGATGAGGAATTGCTCGCCCTTCTTCAAGCCGTGCTTGCAGAGGAGGGCTCCCTGTCAGGCTTTATTATCGACGAGCGCGACGGTATGCCCTCATCAAGTCTATACCGGCATCGCTTCGGCAGCCTTTTGAGAGCTTACAGCCTTATAGGCTACACGCCCGATCGTGATTACAAATTCATCGAAATCAACCGGCACCTACGCGAATCCTTTCCTGGACTATTAGCCGAAATTGTAGCGGGCCTCGAAAGGGCGGGCGGATCCGTCGTCTGTGATCCCATAACTCATCTCCTTCTGGTCAATCAGGAATTTACCGCTTCAATCGTGCTCGCGCGGTCCTTCGAGACCGAGATTGGTGCGCTTCGATGGCAAGTTCGGTTTGACACGGGTCTTGCGCCGGATGTCACGGTTGCCGTTCGCCTGGATCGCTCGAACGAACAGCCTCTCGACTACTACATTCTTCCAAGTATCGACATGAATACGGGCCGGATTCGGATGGCGGAAGACAATGCACTTTCGCTCGACGCTTACCGATTCGCATCGCTCGACTTTCTCTATTCGATGGCGGCCCACACCTCGTCTCTGGAGGCAACAGCATGAGTAAATCCAAATCGAGAGGACCGAAACATGTAAAGACCATTCCGATTGACCAAATTCGCTTTCTAAATCCTAGAGTCCGCAATCGTCGCAACTTTCAGGAGATCGTGCAGAGCATTGCCAATGTCGGGCTCAAGCGTCCGGTCACGGTTAGCCCACGAAAGAGCGATACGGACTCAGCAAGCTATGATCTGGTGTGTGGCCAGGGCCGGATCGAAGCGTTCATTCAGCTCGGTCAGACAGAGATTCCGGCTATAGTCATCGAGGCCGAGGAAAGTGATTGCCTAGTTATGAGCCTGGTTGAAAATTGTGCCAGGCGGCAGCATCGAGCTATCGACCTGTTGCAGGATATCGCCACGCTGCGCGGCCGCGGCTATAGCGACCGCGAGATTGCACCAAAGATCGGCGTTAGCGTCGAATACATTCATATGATTGGCACCCTATTGGAAAAGGGTGAGGAACGGCTCGTTGCGGCGGTCGAAGCAGGCATTCTTCCCCTAAATATGGCGATCGAGATTGCAAAATCGAGCGATGAGGATGTGCAGCAAGCTCTGACGCAGGCCTACACCGAAAGAAAATTGCGCGGAAAGAAGCTGGTCGCGGTGCGCAGGATTATGGAGCAGCGACGGCGCTGCGGCAAACACCTTCATGACAGCCGATTTGGACGGCGCGACGGCGTCAAGCGACCGCTTACCGGCGAAGCGATCATTCGTGTCTATCGTCAAGAGGCTGATCGTCAAAAGCTCCTCGTCAAGAAAGCCGAGGTCACCCAAAGCCGATTATTGTTCATCGTCGAAGCTATGCGAGAGCTCCGCGGCGATGAGAATTTTGCAAGTCTGCTCAAGGCCGAACGTCTCGATACTATGCCCGCCTTTCTGGAGCAGCGGATCGCTGATGGATTAGCGACATGAGCAAGCCAGTCGATACCAGCTCCTCAAACACGATCACCCAAGCGTTTGGCTCCGATTTCGTGGTGGTGCAAATCGCCTCGATCTTACCGGTTAAGACTATCGAGACGACTGCGAAATCTAGTCACAAGTACCGCCAGATTGCAGCCTCCATTCGCGAGATCGGATTAGTCGAGCCGCCCGTCGTCGTTCGGGACACGAGAGATCCCACTTCCTACCTATTGCTTGATGGCCATTTGCGGATCGAAGTGCTTCGCGATCTAGGAGAGAGTGAGGTTGAATGTTTGGTTTCGACTGACGATGAAGCGTTTACCTACAACAAGCGCATTAGCCGCCTGTCTCCGATCCAGGAGCAGCGAATGATCGCCAAAGCGATCGAGCGTAACGTCCCTAAAGATAAGATAGCACGCGCTCTGGACATCCGGGTTCGCAGCATAGCGCGTAAAGCGCAGCTGCTTGACGGGATATGCGAGGAAGTCGTCGGGTTATTGAAGGACAGGATGTGTCCTTTGGCTGTCTTTGATATTCTTCGCAAGATGAGCCCCCTGCGTCAGATCGAGGCCGCCGAACTCCTCATCAATGCCAACAATTTTTCGGTCAGTTATGCCTCAGCCATATTGGCCGGCACTCCCCAGGCCCAGCTGGTCACGCCACAGACGCCCAAACGCTTGAAGGGCATGACCGCCGAAGCTATTTCCCGCATGGAACGCGAACTCTCACGCTTGCAGGAAGCGATATCTTCAATCCAAGACTCGTACGGCCAAGATCATCTCCACCTCACGGTCGTAAAGGGCTATCTCCGCAAGCTGATCAGCAACGACCGCGTGGCGCGTTACCTCGAGCAGTATCAGCCCGAGCTATTTATCGAGTTTCAGAAGATCGCCGAAATGACGTCGACGCTCCCAAGCGAGGCGGCATAACGAGCGAGGGGACCCGGACCCATAAAGCGCGGGGACCGCAGGAGAAGCCGCACGCCGGGGCGGATCAATTGCGGCGATGGGGATGACGGCGAACCCGTCTGGAGCCCATCAGGCCGGTCGAGTTTTCACCGGCAGGATAGATGAGGTGGCATGTCAGCGTGCGGTACCGGCGCACGCTGGCACGCCGCCGCGAGAGGTCCCGATTGATATAGTCGACGATATTGCCGAGGCCTGCGCGCTGCTTCCCGCGCGATAGACTTCGCGAATTCATAAACCATCGACTCTGGTCAGCTTTGGTTTACCAGACCCCTTAAGCTTTCTCGTCCCTCGGCATGCAATGGTGGCTGCAGATCGGGGCCAAATCTCGACAGGGAAAGCGTCAGGGTCAGGCTGCAATGCGGCCTGACCCACCATCTCGGGGAATACAATGTCTGCAAATACAACGCCACAAAGGCCAAACCGCAAGAAATCAAAAGCGAACTCGCCGGCCTGTGCGGCATCAACGCTATCGGTGGCCACGCAAAACCTGATCAACATGGTCGCAGTATCCGCCGTCTCGGGCACGGTGCTGCTCGGACTTCTGGCCGCCAAGCATTTTTGAGGGCTCGGCGTACGAGCGGTTATGGAGGAACACGGCCTTTAGCTGATACGACCAATGTTCGGGAAAGGCCTTCACGCGCACCTCAGGCACGCTTGGTCCGCATTGCCCCAAAAACCAGACCACCAGAGCCACCTATCGACAGGTCCGGCTTGGGCCAAGAGCGGCCATCCGCGGATTTGCTAGGGCGCTTCACCTAGGTACATCGTCTTTCTGCTTTTTGGCGTGGGCCGCCCGGATCGGACCGAATGGTCCGTACATGTGCTGCTGCTGATCGAATCCATCGGCGTACGGTCCGTAAGGCGCATCGACGGGCTTGGTCAGAAGGTCGGGATAATCCTTGTCGAGATCCGCCTTTTTCGGACGCGGTTGAGAGATCATATAGGCAGCTACGTCCCATGCCTGCTCGACTGTGAGCTGCGGATTCAGGTAGTCCGTCCCGTGCGGCATATTGAAGTGCACGAAGTTCGCCGCGGTAATCAACCGGGCCATGCCGGCACCATCGTTGAAACTATCCGGGCCCCACAGCGGCGGCACCATGTAGCCGAGATCGACGGTCGGCACGCTGCGGCGTATTCCGGAGCCGTCGTTATTGTGGCAAGCCAGACAAGCATTGGCGTAGATCGCTTTGCCACGAACCGGGTCGGCCGCCCGATCGAGCTCAGGCATCGACCCGGTGCCGAGTCCTGACAACGCTTTGCCGGCTGGAACTCCCGATGACAGAAACTTGATGTAAGCCACGATGGCTTGCATTTCCGGACTGTCGAGCGGCAGCGCGCGGCCATTCATGCTGCGCGACATGCACGAGTTCACCCGGTCCTCGATCGTGATTTCGGCACCGAGGCGGGCGCTGTATTGTGGAAACAGCTCGACCAGCCCAAATATCGGCAAGCCGAATTTTTTCGTGCCGGCTTCAAGATGACAATTGCTGCAGGCGAGATTGTTGCCGGCGAAACGTTTGGCTGGATCCGGCACCTCCGGTCCGATATGGGCGTAGGTCGCGGTGATGAGGTCGCGCCCACGCCGCACGAGGCGTCCATGAGCGTTATTAGGCAACGCGCCGACTTCCGGCACCGTCCAGACTGGAGGGGAGATTTTCTGGGCACGTCCCGTAGCTGTCGCGGCTACTCCGATGACAATGGCGGCAACCGCGCGCACCGTCCAGAACCAAAGGAATACAAAAGGACTACGGTGAACCATCGATCTCTCGACACCAGGGTTGAACATTCGAGACGCGCCAGATCGGCACCATGATCCGCTGTCTGAGGTTAACGTCGGGTTCAGCGAACTCGACGGGGCCAACAGCCGACATTGCCAATCCAATGATACAGACGTCAGGTCCGGGTCAATTGCGTCCTCCCGATAGATCGAATTGGACCTAAAGTACGCCTCCAATCGTCTGAAAGCAGAAGGTTACTGGCTTGAGAATGACCAACTTCGCTAACTGAGGAAAAATCGTCGGCGCGAAGCCGCCGCTCCGCCCGAAGCATGTCTGGTCCATTCGAACGAAACTCCAGGTCGGAGGGCGCATCCGTGATCTGGCGCTGACCAACGTTGGCATCGAGAGCAAACTTCGTGGCTGCGACGTCGTAGCTCTGAAGGTCGACGACATCGCGCCGAGCGGCTATGCAGCCGACCGTGCGAGCGTCCGACAGAAGAAGAAGACTGGGCGGCCGGTGAAATTCGAACTTACCGAGGCCACCCGCCAAGCCATCGATGACTATTTAAGGGCGACGAGCAAGAAGCCGGGTGAGCGTTTGTTTACCGGCCGGAGGGGACCCGATTGCAGCCTGATCACCCGGCAGTATGCGCGGCTGTGTCGGGTTGGCTTGCCGGTATAGGGCTGGATCCTCATCTGTTCGGAACACATTCTCTGCGTCGGAACAAAGCGACCCTTATCTATCGGCGCACAGGCAATTTGCGGGCCGTGCAGCTACTCCTGGGGCACACCAAAATCGAGAGCGCGGTTTGATATCTGGGAGTTGAGGTCGACGACGCGCTCGCAATAGCAGAACAAGTTGATGTCTGAATGTGATGGGCAGTACGCGGCGGTCAACGGCGCGCTGCCGTGATGGACGCCCGGATCGTCGAGCGCGCGCGGTCCATTGCGGGCGCCTTCGGGCCACAAGCAGACCTGATTCGATTGCCTCATTGGCGCGAGCAAGCAAGACGACGTCAATGGTCAGCCCAAACGCATTGACAGTCCTGAGATTGATGGTGAACTCGAACGCCGTCGCTTGATCGGCGGGACTGTGCCCGCATCCGCTCGATGTCTTGCCGTTACCGGCTCAGCGCTCAAAGACGACCTTGCCGCCGATAAGCGTCATGTCGGCCTTGATGTCCTTGATCTGTGCTTCCGGTACGGCCATGTAGTCGGCGGAGAGCACCACGAGGTCGGCAAGTTTTCCGGGCTCGATCGTCCCCTTCCGCGCTTCTTCGAAGGTGTAGTGCGAGGCCGC
>NZ_JBVBEF010000143.1:0-14018 GCF_055456055.1 Bradyrhizobium sp. LeoB3 | reverse complement strand
CGCCCCTCATCCGCCGTGAGACGCGCGGAGTTAAATCACTGATTTGCCCGACGGGTTAAGCGGTTTATTTTTCGCGCGAGGAGTGGACAGGGCAAATCACATTGGAATTGCTGGCGAATTTTTCTCCGCCGTCATTCCGGGGCGTCGCGAAGCGGCGAGCCCGGAATCCATTGCTCCACCTGCGCCCGCAGCCCGATGGATTCCGGGTTCGCGCGAAGGGGCGCGCCCCGGAATGACGTCGGAGTCTTTAGGACGCAACCTCCCGAAAGGCGCTACTCTGTCTCCCCCTAACAAGTCGCGGACACCATCTCGTGGGCTACCTCTTCGTCCTCATTGTCGGCCTGATTGCCGGAACCCTTTCGGGCATCGTCGGCACCGGATCGTCGATCATGCTGATGCCGGTGCTGATCTATCAGTTCGGGCCGAAGCAGGCGGTGCCGATCATGGCGGTCGCCGCGGTGATGGCGAATCTTTCGCGCATCCTGGCCTGGTGGCGCGAGGTCGACTGGCGCGCTTGTGCCGCCTACTCCATCACCGGCATTCCGGCCGCGGCGCTCGGCGCGCGTACGCTCTTGGCGCTGCCCTCTCGCGCCGTCGATATCGCGATCGGCCTGTTCCTGATCGCGATGGTACCACTACGGCACTGGCTGGCGCGGCATCAACTGCAGGCGCGGTTGTGGCATCTCGCCGTGGGTGGCGCCATCATCGGCTATCTCACGGGCATCGTGGTCTCCACCGGACCTTTGAGCGTGCCGCTGTTCCTGTTCTACGGCCTCACCAAGGGCGCCTTCCTTGCCACAGAGGCCGCAAGCTCGCTCGGTCTCTATGTGAGCAAGTCGGTGACGTTCAGACATTTCGGTGCGCTGACGCCTGACGTCGCCCTCAAAGGCTTGATCGCCGGCTCATCGCTGATGGCCGGCGCCTTCATTGCAAAGCGCTTCGTGCTGCGGCTTGAACCTGACGTCTTCCGCTTGGTGATGGACGGCATCATGCTTGTGGCCGGCGCGTCGCTGTTGTGGTCGGCGGCAACTCACTAGAATTGCCGCCTGCCAAAGCCACCGCAAGCAATATCGCGCCAAAGCGGCCAATGATTGAGGGTTCGTGCCGTCAGGCGTAACCGTGCTATGCACGGTACGCGAAGCAGCGACTCAAGCATTCAAATGGCCAAATCCACCCTCTCCTTTGTCTGCCAGAATTGCGGCGCGGCGTATAATCGCTGGCAGGGGAAGTGCGACGCCTGCGGTGAGTGGAATACGCTGGCGGAGGAGGACTCGACCGGCAATGTGCCGGTGTCGATCCGCTCCAAGCGCAAGGGGCGGACGTTTGCGCTGGAGTCGCTGTCCGGCAAGAGCAACGACGCCCCTCGCCTCTCCTCCGGGATGACCGAGCTCGACCGCGTCACCGGCGGCGGCTTCGTGCGCGGGTCGGTGCTGCTGGTCGGCGGTGATCCTGGCATCGGCAAGTCGACGCTGCTGACACAGGCGACCAGCATGATGGCGCGCGCCGGGCACCGCGCGGTCTACATCTCGGGCGAAGAGGCGGTGGCGCAGGTGCGGCTGCGCGCCGAGCGGCTCGGGCTTGCGAATGCGCCGGTGCAGCTCGCCTCCGAGACGTCCGTGGAGGATATCGTCTCGACGCTGTCAGAAGGCACCGTGCCGCGCCTGATCGTGATCGATTCGATCCAGACCATGTGGACCGACACCGTCGAATCCGCCCCCGGCACGGTGACCCAGGTCCGCGCCTCGGCGCAGGCGCTGATTCGTTTCGCCAAGAAGACCGGCGCCGCCATCATCCTGGTCGGGCACGTCACCAAGGATGGCCAGATCGCGGGCCCCCGCGTGGTCGAGCACATGGTCGACGCGGTGCTGTCGTTCGAGGGCGAAGGCTCGCAGCAGTTCCGCATCCTCCGCGCGGTCAAGAACCGCTTCGGCCCGACCGACGAGATCGGGGTGTTCGAGATGACCGGGCTCGGCCTGCGTGAGGTCTCGAACCCCTCCGAATTGTTCCTTTCCGAGCGCGATCTCGGCAGCCCCGGCACCGCCGTGTTTGCCGGGATCGAGGGCACCCGCCCGGTGCTGGTGGAACTGCAGGCGTTGGTGGCGCCGACCACGCTCGGCACGCCGCGGCGCGCAGTGGTCGGCTGGGACCCGAGCCGGCTGTCGATGGTACTGGCAGTGCTGGAGGCCCATTGCGGCGTGAAACTCTCCGGCCATGACGTCTACCTGAACGTCGCAGGCGGCCTGCGCATTCAGGAACCGGCCGCCGATCTTGCCGCCGCCGCAGCGCTGGTATCCTCCCTCGTCAACGCTCCCCTGCCGACGGATGCGGTCTATTTCGGCGAGATTTCGCTGTCCGGCGCGGTCCGGCCGGTGGCGCAGACTTCGGCCAGGCTGAAGGAAGCGGCAAAACTCGGGTTTGGCCGGGCCGTGCTGCCCGAATCGGCCCGCGGCGACGGCGGCGATGCCGGCCTTACCCTGAACTCGGTCGGCGGATTGACCACGCTGGTCGCCGAGATCGCCGCCCGCGGCACGCCGAGGGGCAACCACCAGGCTCAGCGGGACGCTGAACCCGTTGAGAAAAATGCCACACCGGCCCGATTCCGTCGTGAGAAGGGCTAAAGCGGGGTGACCTTGACGGCCCTCGCCGCTATACATCCCGCCGCGTGGGACAGGCGCTTTCCGGCCTTGCCGGAGACGCTATAAGCCCCTCAGCTAGCACGGAACCGAAACGCCGATTCGCGGCGGCCGAGCCCTGCACGACCCGTAAGAAGAACGAGCGGACCTGACCACCCGATGCCGATAACGATCCTCGATCTCGTCCTGCTCGCGGTGATGCTGATCTCGGGCCTGCTTGCGATGGTGCGCGGCTTCATGCGCGAGATCCTGTCGATCGCGGCCTGGGGCGCGGCGGCGCTGGTCACGCTCTATGCTTTCTCGAAGCTTTTGCCGACCGCCAAAACTTACTTCAACAACGACACGGTCGCCGCCGTCGTCGTGGTCGCCGGCACTTTCATCGGTACCCTGATCGTGGTGTCCATCATCACGGTGCGGATTTCCGACATGATCCTGGATTCACGTATCGGCGCGCTCGACCGCACGCTCGGCTTCCTGTTCGGGCTGGCGCGCGGGCTCCTGATCGTGGTCGTCGCCTTCCTGTTCTTCAGCTGGCTGGTTCCTGACAAGCAGCGCCCGGACTGGGTGACGGGCGCAAAATCCCGCGTGGTGCTGCAAGGAACCGGGGATTGGCTGATGTCGCTCTTGCCTGATGACCCCGAGAACACCATCTTAAAGCGGTTCAAGAAAAACAAACCGGAAGACGATCAGACTGACGCCGAACCCACCGCGCCGGCGTCGGGCGATGGCTATAGTAAACCTGCCCGCGACAGCCTTAAAAAGCTGATCGAAAAACCTGCGGGCCGTTAAACCTTGGCTTAGGCTTGTTGGGCTAAATCCCGCACAGGCTACAAAGAAAGGCGATGAACGCGATGCAATCCCCTTCCGATCACGCCGAGCAGCTTGACCCGTACTCCGGGTCCATCGAATTGCAGGATGATCTGGAAGGCGACACGCTACGCGAGGAGTGTGGCGTGTTCGGCATTTTCGGTCACCCCGAAGCCGCCACCATCACGGCGCTCGGATTGCACGCCCTCCAGCATCGCGGCCAGGAAGCTTGCGGCATCGTCACCTTCGACGGCAGCCGCTTCCACTCTGAGCGACGGCTCGGCCTGGTCGGCGACACCTTCTCCCGCCGCGAAGTGATCGAACGCCTGCCCGGCTCGACCGCCGTCGGCCATGTCCGCTATTCCACCACCGGCGCCACCATCCTGCGCAACGTGCAGCCGCTGTTCGCCGAGCTCAACGCCGGCGGCTTTGCGGTCGGCCATAACGGCAATCTCACCAACGGGCTGTCGCTGCGCCGCGAGCTCGTCAAGAACGGCGCCATGATGCAATCGACCACCGACACCGAGGTGATCCTGCATCTGGTGGCGCAGTCCAAGCGCAGCAGCTTTGTCGATCGCTTCATCGAGGCGCTGCGCGCGATCGAGGGCGCCTATTCGCTGGTCGCGCTGACCAACAAGAAGCTGGTCGGCGCGCGCGATCCGCTCGGCATCCGGCCGCTGGTGCTCGGCGACCTCGACGGCCGGCCGATCCTGACCTCGGAGACCTGCGCGCTCGACATGATCGGCGCGAAATATGTCCGCGACATCGAGCCCGGCGAGATCATCGTGTTCGATGAGGAAGGCGCGCACACGCACAAGCCGTTCCCGCCGAAGCCGCCGCGGCCCTGCATCTTCGAATACATCTATTTCTCGCGGCCCGACTCCATCGTCGGCGGCCGTTCGGTCTACGAGGTCCGCAAGGCATTCGGCGCGCAGCTTGCGCGCGAGAACCATCCGGATATCGACGTCGTCGTGCCGGTGCCGGATTCCGGCGTACCAGCCGCGGTCGGCTACAGCCAGTATTCCGGCGTGCCGTTCGAGCTTGGCATCATCCGCAACCACTATGTCGGCCGCACCTTCATCCAGCCGACCCAGAGCGTGCGCGAGCTCGGCGTGCGCATGAAGCATTCGGCCAACCGCGCCGCCATCGAGGGCAAGCGCATCCTCCTGATCGACGACTCGCTGGTGCGCGGCACCACCTCGAAGAAGATCGTGCGCATGATGCGCGACGCCGGCGCCCTCGAAGTGCACTTCCGCCTCGCTTCGCCGCCGATCCTCTATCCCGACTATTACGGCATCGACCTGCCCGACCGCGGCGGCCTCTTGGCGGCGACGCATACGCTGGAGGAAATGCGCGACATCATCGGCGCGGACTCGCTTGCCTTCCTGTCGATCGACGGCATGTATCGCGCCATGGGCTATCCCGACGGCCGCGATCCGGCCAACCCGAAATTCGCCGACCACTGCTTCACCGGCGCCTACCCGACGCACCTCACCGACCACAGCGAAACCGAGCCGCAGCCGCGGCAATTGTCGCTGCTGGCGGAGGCGAGCTGATTGGTCGTCCCGGCGACGGCCGGGACCCATAACCACCGGCCCCGGTTTGTCGGAAGCCATTGGACACAACCGCCGTCGCGTATCATGACTGCCGCGGCGTATGGGTCCCGGCCTTCGCCGGGACGACGTCGAAGAGATTCACGTAATGCCCCTTCCCCTCGCCTCCCGCACCGCCCTCGTCACCGGCGCCTCGCGCGGCATCGGCTATGCCACCGCGCTAGCGCTGGCCAAGGCCGGCGCGCACATCGTAGCGGTGGCGCGGACCCAAGGCGGGCTCGAGGAACTCGACGACGAGATCCGCAAAGATGGTGGCAGCGCCACGCTGGTGCCGCTCAGCCTCACCGATTCCGACGGCATCGCCCGCTTGGGCGCAGCGCTGCATGAGCGCCACGGCAAGCTCGACATCCTCGTCGGCAATGCCGGCGTCGCCGGCCCCTCCTCGCCGCTCGGCCACATCGATCTGAAATCGTGGAACGACGTGATGGCGGTCAACGTCACCGCGAACTTCCAGCTCATCCGCTGCATGGAGCCGCTCCTGAAAGTGTCCGATGCGGGACGCGCGGTGTTCATCACCTCGGGCGCGGCCAACAAGGCGCTCGCCTATCTCGGCCCCTATGCGGCGTCGAAGGCCGCGCTGGAAACGCTGGTGCGCGTCTGGGCCAACGAGACCGCGAGCACAAAGTTGCGCGTCAACCTGTTCAGCCCCGGCCCGATCCGCACCCGCATGCGCGCCGCCGTGTTTCCGGGCGAAGACCCGATGGATCTCGATACGCCCGAGCAGGCAGCGGAGTTCATCGTGCCAATGTGTTCGCCGGAGTGGACGGAGACCGGCAAGTTCTACGATTATCCCTCGCGCAAGCTGATGAGCTTCCATCCGCCGGCGTGATTTTCTCGATCATTGCGAGGAGCGCAGCGACGAAGCAATCCGCACCTCCACTTGTGGCGCTATGGATTGCTTCGCTCCGCTCGCAATGACGGGCGATTGACTCAACTCGCTCGGCGCGATTGACTGCTACCTGAGCGGGCAAACCGCCAAGAAAAATCTCGGGAGGCAACCATGACGGCGAGGCTCAATCGCGCGCGCACCCTTTTCGGATTCATCTTAAGCTGCATCGCCTGCTTCTGCCTGTCAGCGCCGTCGCATGCCGGCGACATTCCGACCTTCGCGGTCGATGCGGGCTGGCCAAGACCATTGCCGAACAACTGGATCCTCGGACAGGTCGGCGGCATCACCGTGGATTGGCAGGGCCATATCTGGGTGATCCATCGCCCGCGCTCGCTGACCGATGACGAGAAAGGCGCAACGCTCAATCCGCCGCGTTCGAAATGCTGCGTCCCCACACCGCCGGTGCTCGAGTTCGACGCCGACGGCAATCTGTTGCGCGCTTGGGGCGGGCCCGGCGAAGGCTATGAATGGGTCGGCCGCGAGCACGGCATCGAGGTCGACGAGCGCGGCTTCGTCTGGGTCGGCGGCAATGCCGACAACGACAACGCGATCCTGAAATTCACGCTTGACGGCAAGTTCGTCTCCCAGATCGGCAAGATCGCGCCGAGCAAGGGCAGTAACGACACCACCCAGCTCGGCAAGCCCGCGGAGACCGCGATCGACAAGGAGGCCAACGAGATCTACGTCGCCGATGGCTACGGCAACCGCCGCGTGATCGTGTTCGACGCAACGAGCGGCGCCTACAAGCGGCACTGGGGCGCCTATGGCAACAAGCCGGATGACGACAAGCAGGCCGCCTATGATCCCAAGGCGCCGGTTGCCCAACAATTCGGCAATCCCGTGCATTGCGTGAAGCTCGCGGGTGACGGGCTGGTCTATGTCTGCGACCGCATCAACAACCGTATCCAGGTGTTCAAGAAGGACGGCACTTTCGTCAAAGAGTGGTTCTTTGAAAAGAACACACTCGGCAACGGCGCGGTATGGGACATCGCGCTCTGGCCCGATCCGAACCAAACCTATCTCCTGAGCGCCGACGGCGAGAACAACGAGATCCGGATCATCAGGCGCGACGACGGCACCGTGGTCGGCAGTTTCGGCCGCAGCGGCCGCAACGCCGGGCAATTCCACTGGGTTCACGCCATGGCCGTCGACGCCAAGGGCAACGTCTATACGGCCGAGGTCGACAACGCCAAGCGCATCCAGAAGTTCAGACTCACCTCCGATGCGCTACGATAAGCGCATTGCCGGAAGGCGCGAGACAGGATAAGCGGGACCCCGAGGATCGGGTCACCCCCGACCGCGCCGCTGGTGAAAGGCCCCAAAAAAGAGGGCCGCGCCGGCATTAACAGGAGGGAACACATGAAAACGACGCGCGCGCGGCGCTACGCCGCGCTATTCGCTTGCGCCGGATTGGGTCTTGCGACCCCGGCTTTCGCCCAAGACAAAACTCAAGACAAAACTCAAGACAAAACCGTCAAGATCGGCGTGTTGAACGACATGTCGAGCCTTTACGCCGACATCGGCGGCGCCAATTCGGTCGCGGCGGTCAACATGGCGGTCGAGGATTCCGGCCTGCGTAACAAGGGCTGGAAGATCGAGGTGCTGAGCGGCGATCACCAGAACAAGCCTGACGTCGGCGTCAACATCGCCCGGCAGTGGATCGACAATGAGAAGGTCGACGTCATCGTCGACACGCCGAACTCGGGCGTCGCGCTCGCGGTCAGCAATCTCGTCAAGGAGAAGAACGCGGTGCTGCTCAACTCGGGCGCGGCCACCGCCGATCTCACCGGCAAGGCCTGCACGCCGAACACGATCTCCTACACCTACGACACCTACATGCTCGCCAACGGCACCGGCAAGGCGCTGACCAAGGCCGGCGGCGACAGCTGGTTCTTCCTGACCGCCGACTACGCCTTCGGCCATGCGCTGGAGCGCGACACCACCGCGGTCGTTCTCGCCAATGGTGGCAAGGTGCTGGGCAGCGTGAAGCATCCGCTCAATACCTCCGACTTCTCCTCCTTCCTGCTGCAGGCGCAGTCCTCGAAAGCGAAGGTGGTCGGGCTCGCGAATGCCGGCGGTGACACCACCAACTCGATCAAGCAGGCGTCGGAATTCGGCATCGTCTCCGGCGGCCAGAAGCTTGCGGCACTCCTGCTCTTCATTACCGACGTGCATTCGCTCGGCCTGAAGACCGCGCAGGGCCTGACGTTTACGGAATCCTTCTACTGGGATCTGAACGACAAGACCCGCGAATGGTCGAAGCGCTTTGCCAAGGTGTCGCCGAAGGGGATGATGCCGTCGATGACGGTCGCCGGCAATTACGCGGCCACCCTGCATTATCTGAAGGCGCTGGAAGCGATGGGCGGCAACCCGCATGACGGCGCCAAGACCGTCGTCAAGATGAAGGAACTGCCGACCGACGATCCCCTGTTCGGCAAGGGCCCGCTGCGCATCGACGGCCGCCGCATCATCCCGGCCTATCTGTTCGAGGTGAAGAAGCCGGAAGAGTCCAAATATCCCTGGGACTACTACAAGCTAATCGCCACCATCGCGCCGGAAGATGCAGCCAAGCCGCTCGAAGCCAGCGAGTGCCCGCTGGTAAAGAAGTGAGAATTTCGTAGGGTGGGTTAGCCGCAAGGCGTAACCCCCTCTTTTCTCGCAAGCGAAATGGTGGGTTACGCTTCGCTAACCCACCCTACTTTCTTGCGCTTTCCTCGCGAGCGTCAGCGACGCAACCAATAGCGCCAGCAGCAACAATGCTGCTGCGAGGAAGAACGGCGCGCCCGGCAATTTGAACGGCGCGCTTGTGCCGATGAAATACGCGAATGTCAGCGTGAACAGGAAGGGACCCACGAGCTGGGACACGCTCTGCACGCTGGTGGTGGCGCCCTGGAGCTGGCCCTGCTGATCCGGTGCAACGAGCTGCGTCATCAACGCCTGGAGCGCCGCGCCCGCAACGCCCCACAGCGCCATCACGGGAATACCGAACCAGGACAGCGTTCCGGTCGGCGCGCTCGCGAAAATCAGAAAGCCGATCGCGCCACAGGCGAGGCCGAACAACAGTGCCCGCCGCTCGCCGAAGCGCTTGACGATCGGCCCGATCGCCGCGCCCTGCACGATCATCTGGCAGAGGCCGACCAGCGCGAGCGTCGCGCCGACAGTGGCGGTGTCCCAGCCGTAGCGATAGGTCGCATAGAGCACGTAGGTCGAGGGCAGCACGACATGGGCGAGCTGCGCGAAGAAATTCGCCAGCGAGAGCCCTGCGAGCACGCGGTCCGAGCCCAATAGATGCAACGCGCCGACCGGATTGGCGCTCTTCCAGCGGAACGGCGAACGCCGCTCTCGCGGCAGCGACTCCGGCAGGATCAAGAGGCCATAGAGTCCGTTGGCAAAGCTCAAGCCCGCCGCAACCCAGAACGGCAATCGCGGATCGAAGCCGCCGAGCAGACCGCCAAGCGCCGGCCCCAGGATGAAACCGGCACCGAAGGCGACGCCGATCTTGCCGAACATGGTGGCGCGCTGCTCCGGCGCGGTGACGTCGGTGATGTAGGCAAAGGCGGTCGAGATGCTTGCCGAGGTGATGCCCGAAATCAGCCGGCCGATGAACAGCCAGACCAGTGACGGCGCCAGCGCCATCAGCACATAGTCGGCGGCAAGACCGAAGTTCGACAATAGCACCACCGGACGCCGCCCGAACCTGTCGGACAATCCGCCGAGGATCGGCGAGAAGAGTAATTGCATCAACGCCCAGGCGGTGCCGAACAGGCCGAAGATGCGCGCGGCGCTCGCGGTATCGTTGTCGACGAAGCCCTCGATCAGTTTCGGCAGGATCGGAATGACAACACCGAGCGCCAGCATGTCGAGCAGGACGGTGCCGAAGATGAAGATCGCGGCGCCGCTCCGCCTCGGCGGAGCATCGATGACGGCCGCCTCTTCGCTCATGACGGCCGCTTGCGCTTGTGGGCGAAGGGATTGGCCTTTTCGCGCAGCGTGATGCGCACCGGCGTGCCCGGCAGGTCGAAGGTCTCGCGCAGCGAGTTGGTGAGATAGCGCAAATAGGATTGCGGCACGGCGTCGGCGCGTGAGCAGAACAGCACGAAGCTCGGCGGCCGCGCCTTGTTCTGGGTGATGTAGTTCAGCTTCAACCTGCGGCCGGAGACGGCGGGCGGCGGGTTGGCCGCGATCGCCTGCTCGAACCAGCGATTGAGCGCGGCGGTGGGAACGCGCTTGTTCCAGGTGGCATAGGCCTCCTCGATCGCCTTCATCAGGCGATCGACGCCCTCGCCCATCAGCCCGGAGACTGCGACAACAGGCACGCCCTTCACCTGCGGCAGCCAATGATCAGCATCGGCGCGGAGGCTCGAGATCAGGTTCGGCTTACGCTCGACCAGGTCCCATTTGTTGACCGCGAGCACGATCGCGCGGCCCTCGCGCTCGACCAGATCTGCGATGCGCAGGTCCTGCTCCTCGAACTTGTTCTGCGCGTCCATCATCAGCACGACGACTTCGGCAAAGCGCACTGCGCGCAAGGCGTCGGCGACTGAGAGCTTCTCAAGCTTCTCCTCGATCCGCGACCGCCGCCGCAAGCCCGCGGTATCGAACAGGCGGAAGTCGCGGCCCTGCCAGTTGATCTCGACCGCAATGGAGTCCCGCGTTGTGCCGGCTTCCGGACTGGTCAAGAGCCGCTCCTCGCCAAGGAGATGATTGATCAGCGTCGACTTGCCGGCGTTTGGGCGGCCGACGATGGCGACCCGGATCGGACGCTTGCCGACGTCCTCCTCGGTTTCAGGCGCATCATCCTCGACGTCGTCGTCTTCAGCGGGCGCCGGCATCAGCACGCTCAGCGCGTCATATAGCTCGCCCATGCCCTCGCCGTGCTCGGCGGAAATCTGCACCGGATCGCCCAAACCCAGCGCGTAGGATTCCATCGCGCCGAGCTCGCCATGTTTGCCCTCGGCCTTGTTGGCGACAAGCACCACGGGCTTGTTGGCGCGGCGGGCGAAATCGGCGAAGGCGCGGTCGGTCGGCGTCAGCCCCACCCGCGCGTCGATCACGAACATCAGCGCGTCAGCAAGGCCGATCGCGGTTTCGGTCTGCTCCTGCATGCGCGCAGTCAGCGAGCCCTTGGCGCCCTCGTCGAGACCGGCGGTATCGATGATGGTGAATTCGAGATCGCCAAGCCGCGCCTGCCCCTCGCGGCGGTCGCGCGTTACGCCGGGCTCGTCATCGACCAGCGCGAGCTTCTGCCCGACCAGACGGTTGAACAGCGTCGACTTTCCGACATTGGGCCGGCCGATGATGGCGATCGTAAAGGACATGGATCATCAAAGCGCTGTTCGCGGAAACGCGTGTCGGTCAACAGAGTCTAGCAGGAACTAGCGCGTAAAACTGCCGCTCGGCATTGGAGCCGGGAATGGTGCGGAGGATTGCTGCGTGGGCTGTGCGGGTTCCGGCTGAGCGGCCGGTTGGGCCGTCGTCTGATCGGGCGGCGGCGCGGTGGTGCGCTTGCGCGCCATCTTCTTTGCCTTCGGCTCCGGCGGCAGCGCGGCGGCCGCGCCCTCCTCGGACGGTGCGGCGTTAGGATCGGCGGCGGCCGGCTCGGCTGCGGGCCCCGTGCTCGCGGCAGCCGCCCTGCCCTTGGCCGACCGCTTCGACTTCGCCTGCTCCGGCGGAGGCTGTGGCGGCGGAGCAGCGGCGGCGGCAGCCTGCGCGTTCTGCTCATCGATCTGCTGTTGCTGCGAGCCCTTGTAGAGCTCCTTCGGCACGCCCTGCTCAAGGCCCGGTACGCCATCCGGAAACACCGGCTTGCGCTCACCCGGCAGCTTCTTCTTGGTGTCGAGGAAATCGAGCAGGTCCGACGGGTCGAAATTGGAGAGGCCGCCGCCCCCGCAGCCGGCCAGCACGCTGCAAAGCGCAATGGCGACAGCGGCTGCGATCAGACGTTGCGAGCGGCGCATGGGCAATCCCTCACTCAACTCGTTAGCCTCTCAATCAGCTCTTGGCGACAGGCGGCAAGAGCGCCTGCAACGCCTCGGCGCGCGAGCGCAGGCTCGGCGGCGTCTCGGCATCGTTGGCGATCAGGTCGAGCCACTGCCGCGCCGCGGCCGCGTCATTGGCACGATAGGCCGATAACGCCAGCAACTCGCGCGCGGTGTGACGGAAGGTCGAGTTCGCCGCGGTGGCGGGCTCGAGCCGCTGCAGCATGTTCTGGTAGGTCGCGGTTTCCAGCAGCAATTGCGCGGCCCGGATCCGCGCCAGGTCCTGATCCGCCACACCGACGCTGCGGTCGGCCGCGATCTCGTCATACATCTTCGCGGCCGCCTGCGGGTCGCGGGCTGCAATTTCGGCAGCCAGCCGCAGTCGCGCCAGCATCCGGTAACCGGCCGGCGCCTTCGCGGCCAGGTCGGCGAAAGAGGCCTCCGCCTCGGCGCGCTTGTTCTGTTCGGACAGTTCCACAGCCCGGTCGAATGCAGCCCCCGCCTCGGCCGCCTTCTGGCCCTGGAGGTATTCGTAGCCGCGCCAGCCGCCGACGCCGGCGACGATCAGAATCGCGACCGCAATGATCAGAAGCGAATACTTGTCCCACAGCTTCTTGAGCTGCTCGCGACGTAGTTCCTCGTCGACTTCACTAAATAATTCAGACACTTAAGGCTATCCCATCCCCGGAGGGCGAAGCAAAACGCTCAGGCGGCAGGCGCGCCCGATCCCCACATCGCGGCGGCGTTACCTTAATGATATGGCGGTGGCAAGGCAAAGCGAGGCGGATCAAAGCGTTAACTGTGGAAGGCTGCCTGCTCTCAGAGAGCCTAGAGCAGATCGGTTACGGTGAAGGATTGAGCGCGAGCAGCGGCGGGTCTGCACTCGCCGCAGTTGTCCGCTTCAACGTTCCCCCGTGAAGGAGCGTGCCATCCGGCGCCGCAACCTCGATCAGTTCTGCCGCAAGGAAAGCGTGTTGATCGGGTTTGAATTGGAAACTGTGGTTGCCGCTTCCAAGATTGGCGTTTTCGAGATCCTGTCGATAGCGGTCGGCCAGAACGCTACCGACCAGTCTGCCGTCAAAATAGAGTTCCACGCGAAGCGGGATTTCGGGATAGTCGACGCACTGAGCCCAGCCAGCAATGGTGTGAGGCTTTATATGATCGACGTAACCTCGCAGCGTGCCACCCTTCAAGATATCCTGGACGCCGTCTTCGATCGCGGCGAGATCCTGCCGGCACAGATCACGTGATAGCGCGAGGCTGAACTGATCCGTGTCAAGCGCCGAGAGAGCAGTTCCTTTCGGTGGGCCTTCATCTCCAACAGCGCCGTCACATTCTTCAGTCTGACATAGGCGCCAACGACCTGCTGGATTCCCTGGTTCATCGCCTTGCGAAATCCCTTAAAAATCGTTGGGGAAATATGCCTTGGCTGCCAGGCCGGGTAAAGGTTGTCCTGACAGCCACAGCGCATTCGCAGGGCAGCGATGTGACCGTGGTGGCGATGGAACCCATTGATCTCGGATACCTGCGACAAGGGAGGTCTGTCGTGACGCCGCAATATCTCTCCAAAGTCTATCGAGACTACATCACCTGCTTGAACGCGCAGGACTGGACGAATTTGCGACGGTTCGTCCACGATGACGTACGCCACAATGGCCGGCAGATTGGATTGTCAGGCTATCGCGAGATGCTCGAAAATGACTTTCAGCAGATCCCGGACCTCTCGTTCAATATCCAGCTCTTGATCGCGGAGCCGCCTTACGTGTCGAGCCGCCTGCTCTTCGACTGCACGCCGAAAGGAGAATTTCTCGGGCTCAAGATCGACGGAAAACCAGTCGCGTTCGCCGAGAACGTTATTTACGAATTTCGGGAAGGTAAGATCGTGGAGGTTTGGTCGGTCATAGATAAGCCGGCCATCGAAGCCCAGTTGCGACGCTCGCAATGACGCCGTCGTCGCGGGCTTGAGCTATAGCCGTCGCTGCCGCTTGTGATGTGCGCCGCTGCAAACTGCTCGCTCGCGCCACAACACCTCCCTGTGGTTATGGGTCCCCGCCTTCGCGCTAGGGCATGCACAGATGTGGTGCGGTGCGGCGGATTG
>NZ_JBVBEF010000142.1:0-14423 GCF_055456055.1 Bradyrhizobium sp. LeoB3 | reverse complement strand
TCGCACGCGTGCTGCAGCCTTCCGCGGCCAATAGAACAATCCGGGCACGCTTCAGATCACGCTGTAACGTTCGCGGCGAGCGGCACCGGGCTTCTAGCTCCAGACGCTCCTTCCGCGAAACGCGGACTTCTCTTGCTTCGGGAATCATCCCGATCTTGAATCACGACTCACGTTCTATGAAAAGTGGGTACTAGGCGCGCAAGAAGTGGCGCATCCAGATCAAGCGCCTGTGAGCCGAGTGTCGCGGTCGCGACACGCTGTCCGGCCTAGGACAGGCGGGAGACGGAAAATAGCCGAGATAAATCAAGGCTCGACGTTTGGCACGAGCCTTGAAGGAAAGCCGTCGCGCATCGCCTGCCAAGGAATCGGAGTTTATGGCTTACAAGATAATCGCCTCCCAGTGCACCGTCTGCGGCGCATGTGAGTTCGAATGCCCGAACGCAGCAATCAGCCTCAAGAACGACATATATGTAATTGATCCGAAGAAGTGCACCCAATGCGAGGATCAGTGCGACACGCCGCAATGCGCCGTTATCTGCCCGGTGCCCGGCACGTGCGTGCAGGCATAAGGAGCGACCGATGAGCGGGTCCGCTGCGCGCAGCAAGGTTGAAGCGCGATCGGTGGCCGCCTTTCTGATGGGCGGCCTCGCTGGCCCCGAGCTGCGGGTGACTTACGCGATCGCGTATGCGGCGAAGGGCGCGCGCCGCGGCCGTCGTCGGGCATGGCCGGAGTCCTTGCGCGAGCGGCGGAGCGGGCAATGGTAGCCGTACAAGAGACGGTCGAGCGCGTCAGGCGCATCGACGTCGATCAGTATCGATATGGGTTCGAGACGCTTATCGAATCCGAAAAGGCCCCCAAGGGGCTCTCGGAAGATATCGTCCGCTTCATCTCAGAGAAAAAGAACGAGCCGGCCTGGATGCTGGAATGGCGCCTGGAGGCGTACCGCCGCTGGCTGACCATGACCGAGCCGACCTGGGCGCGCGTCAACTATCCCAAGATCGACTACCAGGACCTCTACTATTACGCGGCGCCGAAGCCGAAGAAGACGCTGTCATCGATCGACGAGATCGATCCCGAGATTCTCAAGACCTATGAGAAGCTCGGCATTCCCTTGCGGGAAGTCGCGATCCTCGAGGGCGTCGAGCCGCCTCCGGGCGGAGAGCCTTCGGAACAGCGGAAGATCGCGGTCGACGCCATCTTCGATTCGGTGTCGGTTGCGACCACCTTCCAGAAGGAATTGAAGAAGGCCGGCGTGATCTTCATGCCGATCTCGGAAGCGATCCGCGAGCATCCTGAGCTGGTGCGCAAATATCTCGGCAGCGTGGTGCCGACGTCGGATAACTTCTTCGCCACCTTGAACTCGGCGGTGTTCTCCGACGGCTCGTTCGTCTACGTGCCGCCGGGCGTGCGCTGCCCGATGGAATTGTCGACCTATTTCCGCATCAACGAGCGCAACACGGGCCAGTTCGAGCGCACGCTGATCATCGCCGACAAGGGCTCGTATGTCTCTTACCTCGAAGGCTGCACCGCGCCGCAGCGCGACGAGAATCAGTTGCACGCCGCCGTGGTCGAGCTGGTTGCGCTCGATGACGCCGAGATCAAATATTCGACGGTGCAGAACTGGTATCCCGGCAACTCGGAAGGCAAGGGCGGCATCTACAACTTCGTCACCAAGCGTGGCGATTGCCGTGGCGACCACTCGAAGATTTCCTGGACCCAGGTCGAGACCGGCTCCGCCATCACCTGGAAATATCCGAGCTGTATCCTGCGCGGCGACAATTCGCGCGGCGAGTTCTACTCGATCGCGATCTCGAACGGTTACCAGCAGGTCGACTCGGGCACCAAGATGATCCATCTCGGCAAGAACACCTCGAGCCGGATCATCTCCAAGGGCATCGCCGCCGGCAAGTCGCAGAACACCTATCGCGGCCTCGTCACCGCGCACCGCAAAGCCACCGGCGCGCGCAACTACACCGCCTGCGACTCGCTTTTGATCGGCGACAAATGCGGCGCGCACACCGTGCCTTACGTCGAGGCGAAGAACTCGTCGGCGACGTTCGAGCACGAGGCGACGACCTCGAAGATCTCTGAGGATGTCCTGTGCTACTGCGTGCAGCGCGGACTGAGCCAGGAGGAAGCGGTCGGCCTCGTCGTCAACGGCTTCGTCAAGGACGTGCTGCAGCAGCTCCCGATGGAGTTCGCGGTCGAGGCGCAGAAGCTGATCTCGATCTCGCTCGAAGGTTCGGTTGGATAATCCTCATCCCTGGCGGGCCTGCCGTAGCGGCGCCTTGAGGATGCTACCCTAGGAAAACTGTAATGGCATTGCTTGAAGTGAAAGATCTCCAGGTTCGTGTCGAGGATCGCGAAATCCTCCACGGCCTGTCGTTGAGCGTGAATCCGGGCGAGGTCCACGCGATCATGGGGCCGAACGGCTCCGGCAAATCGACGCTCTCGCACGTCATCGCCGGCAAGCCCGGCTATGAGGTCACGGGCGGACAGATCCTGTTCCGCGGCGAGGACCTCTTGGAGATGGCGCCGGACGAGCGCGCCGCCAAGGGCGTGTTTCTGGCGTTCCAGTATCCGGTCGAAATCCCCGGGGTCGCCACCATGAACTTCCTGCGCACCGCGCTGAATGCGCAGCGCAAGGCGCGCGGCGAGAGCGAATATTCGACGCCGGACTTCCTGAAGAAGGTCCGCGAGGTCGCAAAGTCGCTCAACATCCCGCAGGACATGCTCAAGCGCGGTGTCAATGTCGGCTTCTCCGGCGGCGAAAAGAAGCGCAACGAGATCCTGCAGATGGCGCTGTTCGAGCCGAGCCTCTGTATCCTCGATGAAATGGATTCCGGCCTCGACATCGACGCGCTGAGGATCGCGGCCGACGGCGTCAACGCGCTGCGCTCGCCCGAGCGTGCCATGGTCGTGATCACCCACTACCAGCGCCTGCTCAACTACATCGTGCCGGACTATGTGCACGTGATGGCGAAGGGGCGTGTCGTGAAGAGCGGCGACAAGCATCTCGCGCTGGAGCTCGAGGCCGCCGGCTACGCTCCGTTCGAGCACGCGGCCTAGAGAGCGCAAGGAGTTTTCGATGAACCTGGTTCTGTCAAAAACCGATCCCGGACGCGCGGTGGGCAATGTGTTCGTCAAGGCCAACGGACGGCTGCCCGGCGCAGGCTCTGTTGCCGACATCCGCGCGAGGGCATTCGACGCTTACAAGCGCGTCGGCTTACCGCACCGGCGGATCGAGGAATGGAGATACACCGACCTGCGCGCGCTAATGCGCCACGTCCTACCGCTCGCGCCGCAACCGGATGCGGCTGCGCTCGCGCGGGCAAGGGCTGCAGTCGCGCAAGCTGCCGTCGAGAAGGGAGCGATCGAGGGCGCAGCGAAGCTAGTGCTCGTCGATGGTTTGTTCGCGCCCAATCTCTCCGACATCGCCGAGTTGGGCCGGAGCGTCAACGTGCGCACGCTGCGCGAAGTTCTGGACGATCCAGCTAACGAGGGGAGAGGCGACCTGCTGCTGACCGCAACGACGGATGCGGTGATCTCGCTCAATGCCGCGATGGTGACCGACGGCGTGGTCATCACGGTCACCGACGGCACCGAGTTATCCCGACCGATTCAAATCGTCCATGTCGCAACCACCTCGTCGGCGTCAAGCTTCACTCGCTCGCATCTGAGGCTTGGCAAGGGCGCGCAGGCGGCCGTGGTCGAAAGCTTTGTGGCGGCCGAAGGCGCCCGCAACCATCAGGCCAATGATGCGGTGATCGTCTCGGTTGGTGAGGCGGCCAATCTTGCCCATCTGCACGTTCTGGCGGACGGGGCGGACGCCACCAACATTTCCTCCGGATTGTTCGCGGTCGGGGCGAGCGCGAAACTCAAATTGTTCAGCATGATCTGTGGTGGTGCTGTGAGCCGATACCAGGCATTCATCACATTGGCGGGCGAGGGCGCCGAGCTCTCCGTCAACGGCATCAACCTGCTGAGGGACAAACAGCATGGTGACACGACCTTGGTCGTCAACCACGCTGTGCCGCATTGCACGAGCCGGGCGAATTTCCGCGCGGCCGTCGACGACCGCGGCCACTCGGTATTCCAGGGCCGCATCATCGTGCGTCCTGATGCACAGAAGACGGACGGCAGGATGATGACGCGTGCGCTTTTGCTGTCCGACGAGGCTGAAGCCGACAACAAGCCGGAGCTGGAGATCTTTGCCGACGATGTCACCTGCGGCCATGGCGCGGCATCCGGCGCACTGGATGAGACTCTGCTGTTCTATCTACGCGCACGCGGCCTTTCCGGGAAGGAGGCACAGGCGCTCTTGGTCCAGGCTTTCCTCGGCGAAGCTATCGAGGAAATCGCCGACGGGAGGTTACGCGAATTCGTGATAGTACTGGCCGAGCGCTGGCTGGAGGCGAGGGGATGAGCGCGCATCCGGCGGTCGCCAACGGCGCTTACGATGTTGCGCGGGTGCGCGAGGACTTTCCGGCGCTGGCGCTGCAGGTCTATGGCAGCCGCAGGTCTATCTCGATAACGCCGCCTCGGCGCAGAAGCCAAAGGCGGTGCTCGATCGCATGATGCAGGCTTACACGTCCGAATATGCCAACGTGCATCGCGGTCTGCACTATCTGGCTAACGCCGCGACCGAGGCCTATGAGGGCGCCCGCACCAAAGTGGCGCAGTTCCTCAACGCGCGCCGCACCGAAGAGTTTGTCTTACTCGTAGCGCTACCGAGGCGATCAATCTGGTCGCCCAGACTTTCGGCCGCGAGCGCATCTCACCCGGGGATGAGATTGTTCTCTCGATCATGGAGCACCGCGCCAACATCGTGCCCTGGCATTTTCTGAGGGAACGCCACGGCGTTGTCATCAAATGGGCGCCAGTGGACGACGAGGGCAATTTTCTCCTCGAGGAGTTCGAGCGGCTTCTGACCGAGCGCACCAAAATGGTTGCGATCACACAGATGTCCAACGCGCTCGGCACTGTCCTGCCGGTGAAGGAGATCGTGAGGATCGCGCATGCGCGCGGCATCGAGGTGTTGGTCGACGGCTCGCAAGGCTGCGTCCATCTGGATGTTGATGTCCGCGACATTGATTGCGATTTTTACGTGATGACGGGCCACAAACTTTATGGGCCGACCGGTATCGGCGTGCTTTACGGCAAATATGCGCATCTGGCGTCGATGCCGCCGTTCAACGGTGGCGGCGAGATGATCCGCGAGGTCTCGCGTGACGGTGTCACATATGGTGATCCACCTCACCGGTTTGAGGCTGGAACTCCCCCGATCGTCGAGGCGATCGGGCTGGGCGCGGCTGTGGACTATATCAATTCAATAGGCAAGCCACAGATCCACAAGCACGAGAGCGCACTGCTTGCTTATGCGCAGGAGAAGCTGCGCGGCATCAATCCCTTACGCATTATTGGAACGGCGGCTGAGAAGGGCGCAATCATCTCCTTCGATATGAAAGTCGCGCATGCGCACGATTTTGCCACCGTCATCGATCGTGCAGGCGTGGCGGTGCGCGCCGGGACCCATTGCGCGATGCCGCTGCTCGAGCGGTTTGGCGTGCCAGCAACGTGCCGCGCTTCGTTCGCCCTCTACAACACCTATGAAGAGATCGATGCGCTGGCGGGTGCCCTTGTCAAAGCGCAGGAGCTGTTCTCATGAGGGCAGGAACGGGCCCAGAACCATGAGGCGCGTTGTGTATACGCGAATTGCTAATGCTATGCGCGAACCTCATATCGCTGGACGTCTCCGCCGGAGAGTGCGTCCGCTCCTTGACGCTGATTAAGAACGACGCAGACAACCGCATACCGGGTAGCCGCTGGTCTATCCGGGCGACGCTGGGATGTGCGGCAGAGCTGGCGTTTTCTTCATGATCTCTACTACACCCGCTTGAGTTCATGGCGCACGCCGCCTTCGTCATCATTCGCGCTCACGAGCCGGTTCGTCTCGAGCACAGGGCGGGTCTCTCGGCAGAGTCGAGGATCAGGTTTAGTTGCGTCAACGCGTATCAGCTAGGGCAGCCTCGGCCTCGGCTGCACACGTAAGATCATGGAGCTAAAAATCGTTCGGCGCTGCGGCTTGAGATGCTCAGGCGCTCGAACACCCCCCGCGCGTCGGCCGCGACGATCTCCCTGGTTGGTCGACCCAATAGCAGGATGGCGGCGAGGCCACGCGCAAGGCACCATCGCGGGTGAGGTGTGCACCGGTCGGGCTTCGCGACGATCCGTGAGCCAGATTGGCTGCCGCGGCCTTGCAGCTGGGTCGCTTCGTTAGATAGCTTCCGGTAGTAGGCCCCGGCAAGTATCGCAATACTCTCGCGGGCTTGTGTGGAAAATCCGCGGGTGCAAAACCATGCGTGCCCGGCTTGTTTTGTTTCGAACAGGATCAAACGAGCAGGTCCGTGGACACGTTCGATGTCGGGTTTGCAACAACAGTCCGGTCAGCCGCGCGAGTGTGGCTATCTACTTCCAACTGCGTGGATTTTTGCGTTCACGCCGCGGCTGGCATGGTCGTTGCAAACTCTTGGTCGAGAGCCGTCATCGCAACAGGAAACCTTCTGAAGGATATCAGCATGAGTCTCGCCACGACCCAGAGCATCGCGGAAATCAAAGCCCGCAACAAAGAGCTGATTGAGGAGGTGCTGAAGATCTATCCGGAGAAGACTGCGAAACGGCGCGCCAAGCACCTCAATGTTCACGAGGCCGGCAAGTCGGACTGCGGAGTCAAGTCCAATCTCAAATCGATCCCAGGCGTGATGACGATCCGCGGTTGCGCCTACGCGGGTTCCAAGGGTGTGGTGTGGGGCCCGATCAAGGACATGATCCACATTAGCCACGGTCCGGTCGGCTGTGGACAGTACTCGTGGGGCTCGCGGCGTAACTATTACGTTGGCACGACAGGCATCGATAGTTTCGTGACCTTGCAATTCACCTCCGATTTCCAGGAAAAGGATATCGTGTTCGGCGGCGACAAGAAGCTCGTCAAAATCATTGACGAGATCCAGGAGCTGTTCCCGCTCAACAACGGCATCACCATCCAGTCGGAATGCCCGATCGGCCTGATCGGTGACGACATCGAGGCGGTCTCCAGGTCAAAGTCGAAGGAATATGGCGGCAAGACTATCGTGCCGGTCCGCTGCGAGGGCTTTCGCGGCGTGTCGCAGTCGCTCGGCCACCATATTGCCAACGACGCGGTGCGCGACTGGGTGTTCGACAAGGTCTCGCCCGAGGGCAAGCCGACGTTTGAGCCGACCCCCTACGATGTCGCGATCATCGGCGACTACAATATCGGCGGCGACGCCTGGTCATCCCGAATCCTGCTGGAGGAAATGGGCCTGCGCGTAATCGCGCAGTGGTCCGGCGACGGTTCTCTGGCAGAGCTCGAGGCAACGCCGAAGGCGAAGCTTAATGTGCTGCATTGCTACCGCTCGATGAACTACATCTCACGCCACATGGAGGAGAAGTTTGGGATTCCATGGTGCGAATACAACTTCTTCGGGCCCTCTAAGATCGTGGAGTCGCTGCGCAAGATCGCCGGCTTTTTCGACGACAAGATCAAGGAGGGTGCCGAGCGGGTGATTGCAAAATATCGGCCGCTGGTGGACGCGGTGGTCGCAAAATATCGCCCGCGCCTGGAAGGCAAGAGCGTGATGCTGTTCGTTGGCGGACTGCGTCCGCGCCACGTGATCGGCGCCTATGAAGATCTCGGCATGGAGGTCGTCGGCACCGGCTACGAGTTCGGCCACAATGACGACTACCAGCGCACCGCCCAGCACTACGTCAAGGATGGCACGTTGATCTACGACGACGTCACCGGCTACGAGTTCGAACGCTTCGTCGAGAAGGTCCAGCCTGACCTGGTCGGCTCGGGGATCAAGGAGAAATATGTCTTCCAGAAGATGGGCGTGCCGTTCCGCCAAATGCACTCCTGGGACTATTCGGGTCCGTATCATGGCTATGACGGATTTGCGATCTTCGCACGCGACATGGACATGGCCATCAACTCGCCGATCTGGAAGAGGACCAAGGCGCCCTGGAAGGATGTCCAAAAGGCGAAACTGTTAGCTGCCGAATAACGCAAAGTGACCGGCTCTCAGCCTGAGGGCCGGAGCTGATATTGATGACGCTTTTTTGAAAGGATCCTACCTATGGCGCAGAGTGCAGAACACGTGCTCGATCACTTCGAGCTGTTCCGCGGACCGGAATACCAGCAGATGCTGGCCAATAAGAAGAAGATGTTCGAGAATCCCCGCGATCCCGCGGAGGTCGAACGCATCAGGGAATGGGCGAAGACGCCCGAATATCGCGAGAAAAATTTTGCGCGCGAAGCGCTGACGATAAACCCAGCCAAGGCCTGCCAGCCGCTCGGCGCGGTGTTCGCCTCCGTTGGCTTTGAGGGCACGCTGCCCTTCGTGCACGGCTCCCAGGGCTGCGTGGCCTATTACCGCAGCCATCTGTCGCGGCACTTCAAGGAACCAAGCTCCTGCGTCTCCTCGTCGATGACGGAGGACGCTGCCGTATTCGGCGGGCTGAACAACATGATTGATGGGCTCGCCAACAGCTACAATATGTACAAGCCCAAGATGATCGCGGTCTCCACGACCTGTATGGCGGAGGTGATCGGAGACGACCTTAACGCCTTCATCAAAACGTCCAAGGAAAAAGGCTCGGTTCCAGCGGATTTCGATGTGCCGTTCGCGCACACGCCAGCCTTCGTGGGCAGCCACGTCACCGGCTATGATAATGCGCTCAAGGGTATCCTGGAGCATTTCTGGGACGGCAAGGCCGGAACAACGCCGAAGCTTGAGCGGGTGCCCAACGAGAAGATCAACTTTATCGGCGGCTTTGACGGCTACACCGTCGGCAACATCCGTGAGATCAAGCGCATCTTTGAGTTGATGGCAATCCAGTACACCGTTCTCGCCGACAATTCCGATGTGTTTGATACACCAACCGACGGCGAGTTCCGGATGTATGACGGCGGCACCACGCTGGAAGACGCCGCGAAGGCGGTTCACGCTAAGGCAACGATCTCGATGCAGCAGTGGTGCACGGAAAAGACGCTGCCGTTCATCGCACATCATGGCCATGAGGTCGTAGCGTTCAATTATCCGGTCGGCGTCTCCGCAACGGATGAGTTCCTCGTGGCGCTGTCGCGCATCACTGGCAAGGATATCCCCGAGGAATTGGCGCGAGAGCGCGGTCGCTTGGTCGACGCGATGGCTGACTCCAGTGCGCACATCCATGGCAAGAAATTCGCAATCTATGGCGATCCAGACCTCTGCTACGGGTTGGCTGCCTTCCTGCTCGAGCTTGGCGCTGAGCCGATCCATGTGCTGTCGACGAACGGCAACAAGGATTGGGAGGCAAAAATGCAGACGTTGTTTGCGAGTTCGCCGTTTGGACAGAACTGCCACGCGTATCCGGGGCGAGACCTCTGGCATATGCGCTCGCTCTTGTTCACCGAGCCGGTCGACTTCCTGATTGGCAACACCTATGGCAAGTATCTAGAGCGCGACACCGGTGTGCCACTGATCCGCATCGGTTTTCCGATCTTTGATCGGCATCACCATCACCGCTCTCCGGTGTGGGGCTATCAGGGCGGCATGAACGTGCTCGTGAAGATTCTCGACAAGATCTTCGACGAGATCGACAAGAAGACCAACGTTCTCGGCGAAACCGACTATAGCTTCGACATCATTCGTTGATGACGAATGACGCGGGCGCCATCGCCGCCAAACATCGGCGATGGCCTAAGCGCAGATGGGCTGATCTTTGCGCACAAGCTCGGTTGAGAGGAGAGATGGATGAGTTCGCTATCGGCCAGGATCCAAGAGATCTTTAATGAGCCGGGCTGCGCCAAGAACGCCAACAAGTCGGTTGCCGAGCGCAAGAAGGGCTGCAACAAGCAGCTACAGCCGGGCGGCGCCGCAGGCGGCTGCGCCTTCGACGGTGCAAAGATCGCGCTGCAGCCTTTTACCGACGTCGCCCATCTGGTGCACGGTCCGATCGCCTGTGAGGGGAACTCCTGGGACAACCGCGGTGCGTCTTCCTCTGATGCCAGCATCTGGCGCACCGGCTTCACCACTGACATGAGCGAAACCGACATCGTATTTGGGGGCGAGAAGCGTCTCTACAAGGCAATCAAGGAGATCATCAACAAGTACGATCCGCCGGCCATCTTCGTTTATCAGACCTGCGTCCCCGCCATGATCGGCGACGACATCAATGCGGTCTGCAAGGCGGCTTCGCAAAAGCTCGGCAAACCGATCATTCCCGTAAATTCGCCGGGCTTCGTCGGCCCCAAGAACCTCGGCAATAAGCTCGCCGGCGAGGCCTTGCTCGAGCATGTCATCGGCACGCAAGAGCCGGACTACACCACGCCCTACGACATCAACCTGATCGGGGAATACAACCTGTCCGGCGAGCTCTGGCAGGTTAAGCCGCTGCTTGACGAGCTCGGCATCCGCATCCTCTCCTGCATCTCCGGCGATGGCAAATATCGCGAAGTTGCCTCTTCGCACCGGGCGCGCGCTGCCATGCTGGTATGTTCGAAGGCGATGATCAACGTTGCGCGCAAGATGGAGGAGCGCTACGGCATTCCGTTCTTCGAGGGATCGTTCTACGGCATCCAGGATTCCAGCGCTTCGCTGCGCGAGATCGCGCGGCTGTTGGTCGAACGCGGCGCGCCTTCCGAACTGATCGGGCGCACCGAGACGGTGATCGCGCGGGAGGAGGCGCGCGCCTGGGCCGCGATCGAGCCGTACAAGCCGCGCTTTGCCGGGAAGAGGGCGTTACTGATCACCGGCGGTGTCAAGTCCTGGTCCGTGGTGGCTGCGCTGCAGGAGGCGGGGCTCGAGCTGGTCGGCACCAGCGTCAAGAAATCCACCAAGCAGGACAAGGAGCGCATCAAGGAGCTGATGGGGCAGGATGCCCATATGATTGAGGACATGACGCCGCGCGAGATATACAAAATGCTGACCGACGCGAAAGCGGACATCATGCTCTCGGGTGGCAAATCGCAATTTGTTGCGCTCAAGGCAGCGATGCCCTGGCTCGACATCAACCAGGAGCGCTGCCACGCCTACATGGGCTATATCGGTATGGTGAAGCTGGTCGAGGAGATCGACAAGGCGCTGTTCAACCCGATTTGGGAGCAGCTGCGTCGACCGGTGCCGTGGGACAAGGTGGCCAAGAACCGGCAGACCGAGACGATCACGAAGATGCGTGGGCGGGCTGCCGAGATCGCCGCCGATCCGCAGACGATGCGGCGCGCGAAAAAGGTTTGCTTCTGTAAGGAAGTCGATCTCGGCACCATCGAGGATGCGATCCGCTCGCATGGCCTGACCAGCGTCGAGGCAGTCCGCCAGCACACCGACGCGTTCGGTGGCTGCTGCAAGAGGCGCATCGAGGACGTCCTAGCCACCATGCCGGTTTCCTCGCCGCCTGCCATGCTGCGGGCCGCGGAATAGGACAAGTCATGGCCATTGTTACCACGCCGACGAAGGCGTGCGCGGTCAACCCGCTCAAGATCAGTCAGCCGATCGGCGGCGCATTCGCCTTCATGGGCCTGCGTGGGGCGATGCCGCTTTTGCACGGCTCGCAAGGTTGCACGTCCTTTGGGCTCACGCTGTTCGTGCGGCATTTCAAGGAGGCGGTGCCGCTGCAGACGACTGCGATGAGCGAGGTGGCGACCGTGCTCGGCGGTTATGAAAATGTCGAGCAGGCTATCCTCAACATCTATAATCGCGCCAAGCCGGAGATCATCGGGATCTGCTCGACCGGGGTCACCGAAACCAATGGCGATGATGTCGACGCCTACATCAAATTGATCCGCGAGCAACATCCGCAGCTCGCCAATTTTCCTTTGATCTTTGTCTCGACGCCTGATTTCAAGGATGCCTTCCAGGACGGCTGGGAAAAGACGGTGGCACGCCTCGTCGAGGTGCTGACGGAGGCGCTGCCGGCCGAGGCAGAGCGTGATCCCGCGCGGGTGAATGTTCTCCCCGGATGTCATCTGACGCCGGGTGACCTCGACGAACTGAGAACCATCCTGGAGGATTTCGGTCTGAAGCCATCCTTCCTGCCTGATCTTGCGGGATCGCTGGACGGGCATATCCCGGACGAATTTACGCCGACGAGCATTGGCGGCATCGGGGTTGACGAAGTCGCGAGCATGGGCCGGTCCAGCTGGACCATTGCGATTGGTGCGCAGATGCGAGGGGCGGCAGAAGCCATGCAGGCCAAGACCGGGGTGCCGTTTCGCCTGTTCGAGCGGCTCTGCGGCCTCACCCCCAACGATGAATTCATTGCTTTCCTGAGCGAGATCAGCGGCCGCCCTGTGCCAGCAAAATATCGCCGCCAGCGCGGGCAGCTGGCAGACGCGATGCTGGACGCGCATTTCCATATCGGCGGCCGCAAGCTTGCGATAGGTGCCGAGCCAGACCTCTTGTTCGACCTATCCAGCATGCTGCACGAGATGGGTGCGCAGGTCACCGCGGCCGTGACAACCACGCAGTCCCCGGTGCTGGAGCGGATCGAGACCAAGGAGGTGCTCATCGGCGATCTTGAGGATCTGGAAGAGCTTGCTAGGACGAGGGGGTGCGATCTGCTGATTACGCATTCGCATGGCCGCCAAGCGGCGGCGCGGCTGAAGATTCCATTTTACCGCGCGGGATTTCCGATGTTCGATCGGATCGGCGCGGGACACCAGCTATCCGTCGGCTATCGCGGCACGCGCGATCTGATCTTCAAAATCGCCAATCTCGTGATCGCCGACCGCGAGGAAAATCACCGGCCGACGCCCGACAGCTGGCGTAGCTGGAGTCAGCCCTTTAGGCCGGGCGGCCTCAGCGTCATCGAGGCAGCAGAGAGGTCGATTGCATGAAGGTCGCATTCGCTACCCAGGACTTGAGGCGCGTCGATGCGCATTTTGGCTGGGCCAAGAACATCGCCATCTATGATGTCGGGCCGGGCGGGCACGTATTCCTGAAGGCGGTCCAGTTCGACGGCGATTTCAAGGAGGACGGCAACGAGGACAAGCTCGCGCCCAAGATCGAGGCGATCAAGGATTGCGCCATCCTCTATGTCGCTGCTATCGGCGGCTCCGGTGCCGCCCGCGTGGTGGCCAACAATATACATCCCATTAAGGTGGGTCAGCCCGAGAACATCCTCGCCCTCGTCGAGAAGCTCGAGCGAGTGCTCAAGGGTACGCCGCCGCCCTGGCTGCGCAAGGCGCTGGCAAAAGACCAGCAGCGCACGCTCGATTTCGAAGAATGAGGACGGCCATGACTGCAGCTGCAGATATCGTGCAACCAGAGAACACGCTCGATGCGCCATTCGTGAGAGAACTGGTTAAGAGTTGGCGCGCCCAGGACATTTATGGCGCCTGGGACGGCAAGAGCGATCTCGATCTGCTCGAACCGTATATTCTGGATAAAGAAAAGCGGCGCGCGCTGCCGATCGTTGGCGATCCAGATCCGGATGTGGTTTGGCGGCTGGAGCTGTTCTTCAATGCGGTCGCGCTCTCGATCGAGAAAGCGACGGGTGTGATGATCCATGCGATGCTAAAGATGCACCATGAAGGCTTTGGTCGCATGGTGTTGATCGGCGGCCGTCTGATCGTGGTGAACAAGCGCCTGCGCGATGTGCATCGCTTCGGCTTCGACAATCTCGCAAAGCTCGCCGCCGAGGGTGACAAATACGTCAAAGGCGGCATCAAGATGATCCGGAAATTTCCCGACGTGGCGAACTATTGAGGGCAGCTCATGAGCGATCTTGAAATCGTAAAAGCAGAAATGAAAAAGCTATCGGCCAAGGCGACGCAGGCCAAGATGGATCTGCACGACCTCTCGGAGGAATTGCCCGTCAACTGGACCTCGATCATGGCGGTGGCGCAGAAGGCGCACGATGCCTTTGCCGAACTCGAGCGCAAGCGCGAGGACCTCAAGGCCCTGGAAAGGGCCTAGTAGCAGTCTGCTGAAGAACCCCCTGGCCACGGAGGGAGCTTGATGATTCACTTTTATCATCTCGAACCGGCGGAGACGATCATGCGGGGCAGGTTTACGGATCAAAGCGGCCTCTTTTCGTACATCGCGCCGGATAAGCGTGTGCCAGCGAACCATCCGCTGCGGAAGGTCCGGGAACTTGTCCGGGATGTATTGAGTGATTTGAACCGCAGCCTTGGGAGGCTCTATCCCAACGAGGGACGTCCTTCGATCCCTCCAGAGCGATTGCTGAGCGCCTTGCTGCTGCAAGTGTGCATCCGCTCGGAACGCCAGTTGATGGAGCAACTGGACTACAATCTTTTGTATCGCTGGTTCGTGGGACTGTCGCCGGACGATCCAGTCTGGGACCCGACCACCTTCACCAAGAACCGGGAGCGGCTGCAGAACGGCGATGTGTTCACGAAGTTCAT